>JAABRE010000079.1 GCA_011391125.1 Synechococcales cyanobacterium S06 | reverse complement strand
GTGCTAACAATTTTTTCTCGAATATCTTTGGATAAAGGGCGCATTTGAACCTCTCAAAAGTTTTCT
Source organism: Synechococcales cyanobacterium S06 (assembly GCA_011391125.1). Taxonomy (GTDB): domain Bacteria; phylum Cyanobacteriota; class Cyanobacteriia; order Cyanobacteriales; family JAABRE01; genus JAABRE01. The sequence continues at coordinate 20,370 of JAABRE010000079.1, read as the reverse complement.
CTATTGTCCCATACTGTCTTGCATTACGCTGTATATATTCTCCACAATAATTATCTTTATTTGACTAATTTTTTTGTAATAAATTTTTTAGCGCTAAAACGAAACAAAAAACCTAACCTTTAGGTAATAAAAAGGAAAATGAACATCCTTTTGGTGGGTTATTTTCTATGATTAATTTGGTGTTCATTTTGTTAAGAAATGTTTGACATAACATTAATCCCAATCCTGTTCCTTTTTCTCTAGCAGTTCCTAGGGTGGATAAGTTACAATTATAAGCTAATATTTTCTCGAGATTTTTTTCACTAATTCCTAATCCGGTGTCTTTGACTCCTAATTTAATTTGCTCTCCTTCTAAATGCACAAATAATATTATTTCATCTCCTTTACAGCTAAATTTAACGGCGTTATTTAACAGGTTTCTTAACACAATTTCTACCAGGTTTTTATCTCCTAATATCATTAAATTATGGTCAAATTCTTTCACTAATTTTACTTCTTTTTGTTGCGCAGAATTGGCAACCCAATTAAAACAATTTAGGGATATTTATTCTATTGAAAATAATTCAAATTTAAGCTCTTCTCCTTTGATTTGTTCTTTAGCCCAAAATAAAACTTCTTCTAATTGACGATTTGCTTGCTCAATATTTGGTCGGACTTCCTTTATTAAACCAGCGGCTTCTTCTGGTTCTAAAATATTATCATCAAATAATTCTAATAAACTTTGTAAAGATGCTAAAGGACTACGCAAATCATGGGTTAAAACTGATAAAGTTTGGTCCTTAATTCGGTTTAAATTTTCTAATGATTTCTTTTGTTCTGAGATTAATTTAAAACTTTCTTCTAATTCTTTTAATCTTAATCTTAATTCTAATTGCCCCTCAACTTGTTTACCTAATATTGCTAAAATTAATTTTTGGTTTTTAGTTAAGGTGCGCGAATGGCGATCAATTACACATAATGTACCTAAATTATAACCCTCTACTGATTTAATGGGTTGACCAGCATAAAACCGAATATTTGGTTCTCCAATCACCAAGGGATTATCATGGAAACGCTCATCAATACTAGCATCGGGAATTTCAAAAATACAAGCCCCGTGAATTGCATGACTACAAAAAGCAATATCTTTCGGAGTTTCCCTTACTTGTAAACCTTTTTTCGCTTTAAACCATTGACGATGATCGTCAAGTAAGGTTATCAAGGCAATTTCTGACTTGCATAAAAAAGCGGCTAACTGGACAATTTCATTAAAGTCAGATTCGCTATCTGTGTCTAAAATTTCATACCTTAATAATTCGGCTAAACGTTCTTCTTCATTTGGTAAAGGTTGACCAGGAATCATATATTTGGTAATAAGTAAGAAGTAATAAGTAAGAAGTAATAATTATTAATTACTAATTATTAACTAATAATTGTCACTTGTCAATTGTTAGTTAATAATTGTGTTTTCCGATCATTCTAGCAGCGATAAAACCACCAATAAAGCCAAATAAATGACCTTGCCAAGATATTCTAGGATCGGCTGGTAAGACTCCCCAGACTAAACCTCCATATAAAAAAGTAACTAAAAGTGAGAGGGAAATGGAGCGAACATCTCTTTGAAAATAACCACGAAAAAGTAAAAAACCTAGATAACCAAAAATTAAAATACTTGCCCCAATATGTACGGAATTTGTCGCTCCAAATACCCAAATGCCACCTCCTCCTACTAACATTGTGATAAGAGTAACAAACCAAAAATCCTTAATTTCTTGCACCATTACTAACCAACCTAATGTTAAAAAAGGGATGGTATTACTAATTAAATGGGCGAAATTGCCATGTAAAAAAGGTGCTAAAATAATACCCCTTAAACCGATCAGATTTCTTGGTCTTATTCCCAACCTATTTAAGGCATTATTTAAAAATACTTGGTCAATTATTTCTAATACCCAAAAGGTGGCAACAAAACCACCTAAAATTGTTGCTTGTTTTTTGATTATTGCTAGTTGTTCTTTTTTATTTTCTCTCATTACACTTTACCTATCTTGTTAATTTTTGCTAGGAATTTTCAGAAATTTTTTTTTTCTTAATTAACTTTAATCGGTTTCATAATTAGCCTGCAAAAGCAGGCCAAAATCTCTAGTAATTTCCCATAGCTAATAGCTATAGTTATAAAACTTGATGGGTATAAGAATGTTGTTTAACGTTATCTTCTGTACGCACAATATTGTTCGCATTCAAAATTCTTTTTCTTTCTAAGGAATAATTAAAATCATCTTTGAAGCTGTTTAAACTTATATAATTTGTGGCTTCAGGACGTTTTTTATATGTACGTGCTGCCGCTATTAATCTCTCAGTAAAGTCGGCACAAAATTGGGCATTTTCAGTAAATTCCGCAGGCATTTTTGGCTCATTTCCTACTATAATATCCCCTAAAGTTTTCGCACAAGCTATTTTATAGGAGGTGGGAATTTTCTTGATAATTGCTTCTAAGGCCGCCGAAGGTATGGGTTCAATGATGTCAACTTGGTGAATTTCTCCTTCTTCTCTAAAAAAACAAGTCGCTAAACCTAAGACACAGTAATCTTGATCACTGAGTTCGGGAGCGTTAGATAATAAATTTGTAGTCGTCATAAAGCCTATCTGAGTTAATTTTTATCCTTTTATCTTATCTAAAATTTATCCTTTCTGAAGAAATCATATTTATGAACTACTTAAATTATGATTGTTCGGAATATTTAAGACTCAAGGAATGAATTTACTCAGAAAGAGGTCGCAGTTTTAATTGACAAGGTGATGGAAATTTAGCCATTGCTGACTATCAGACAATGTGAAAAAAGTTGTCTCAGAGTGAGGGAAAACGAGTTAAATTTGGGTGAGAACAGTTATTCTTACTGAACCTAGTCTAGTATTTATCGCTTTTTTTGACTGATTTGAGTCTGATTTTCTAAGTCAGTTTGAGGAGAAAATACTACTCGTAATTGGTTCGGAGAAATCACATTATTCTGCTCTTGCATCACTTTTTTAACTTCCCCAGTGGCAAAATTCTGACTAAAATTGTCTCGCAATTCATTAACTCGCGCTTCGGTTTTGTTTACTTCTCGGCTTACTTCTTCTAGTTTGCTTTTTTGGGCGCTCTGATAGGGTAATAGTTGTAACAAAGAACCGATTGCCACGGATGATAAAAAGATATTGACAGTTAATTTGATTGCTGACTCGGTGATCATGTTACGATAGGGATTGGTTTTCGATTTCTGTTTTCTAAGTTTGCTCGGCCGACAGTCCTGATAGTCATCCTTTCTTACTGCGTTCATAATTTTTACGTTTCACTCCTCATCAAATTGCTGGTTATACAGCTTTACATATTGTTAAGCATATTGTGCAGTTTGTGACATCGAAAGTCAAATAATTTTCACAATTAATTTTTCCGCTCTCAAATTCACTTTACTTGAAAATTACTTCCTTCTTTTACCAAAAAACCCCTTAGTCTTTGTTCAATCCTCTCATCGCCAAGGTCAAACTTCTTCTTTCTTACTTCTTGAAGCTACCTGACATTCAACTAGGAAAAAATGATTCAGACCAAAAAAACCCGACTTTTAAGTAGATAAAAGTCGGGTTTTTTCATGAATTAAATCAATTGATTCTTAACGGGGTTGATGGTGAATTATGGGTTTAGAACCAATAACTTTTTTCCGTCCCGATGTTGCACTAGAACTTGGTTTGTCAGAATATGACCGACTACTGCTATTGCTATACTTACGACCAGAAGAATTGGGTTTGGCTACCGTACCTTTAGGTACTTCCCAATCACTTAACATCCATTGAGGACAATCTTTATCGTAAAGCATTTGTAAAGCCGCAGCGGCGATCGCCAAGGGTTCTGATTCTCCAGTTAAATCCCGTACCATGGGTAAAAAGGAGGCCATTCTTTCACCGACCAAACTTTCCTTAACCAAATTTTGCAATTTACCAAGTCTTTTTGCTTCAACTTGGGCGCGATTAGGAATTTCACAGACCTGTAATTTTTGACTGACTCTGCGTTCAATCTGTCCCAGTAATCGTCTGTCAATGGGTTCAACCAAAGAAATAGCGATACCAGTTTTACCAGCCCTTCCCGTACGACCAATACGGTGAATATAGGTTTCAGTATTATCAGGGAGGTCAAAATTGATCACATGACTGAGATTTTCCACATCTAAACCACGAGCGGCAATATCCGTCGCCACCACCAAATTAATCTTATTGTCTCGGAAACGCTGAACCAATCTTTCCCGTTGAATTTGGCTCAAATTACCGTGGTATTCATCCACATTATGACCAGCTTCCTGTAACTGAATCGTCAATTCACTGGCGGTTTTCTTCGTTCTCACGAAAATAATCGCAGTTTCAGGATTTTCAATTTCTAAAATAGGTTGCAAAGCCTTATGTTTTGACCAACCTCGGGGGACCATATAAACCTGCTGTTCAATTTGAGAGGGAGCAGCTTTTGGCTGTTCCACCGAAACCGTCACCGGAGAATTCATGAATTTATTGATTAACATACGAATTTCCCGCGGCATTGTAGCGGAGAAACAAGCTGTTTGACGAGTTTTGGGAGTTTGTTCCAAAATCTTAATCACATCGTCGATAAAGCCCATGCTTAACATTTCATCCGCTTCATCCAAAACCGCCCAAGTCAAGTTATCTAAATGTAACTTTCTCCGGTCTAATAAATCAATAATCCGGCCAGGAGTACCAACGACAACATGAACACCTCTTTCCAAACTACGAATTTGGCGATCAATGGATTGACCACCATAAACAGTAATGGTTTTCAGTTTGCGTTCCCAAGTAAAATCCTCGATCGCCTGAGCAACCTGTTGAGCTAATTCCCGGGTGGGGGCTAAAATTAAAGCCTGAACTGCCCTATTATCGACATCAATCTTCTCTAACATTGGTAAAGAATAAGCAGCCGTTTTGCCTGTTCCAGTTTGAGATTGGCCTACAATATCATTACCGGCTAATAATTGGGGAATTGCTTGTATTTGTATATTGGTAGGTTCGACAAATCCTAACTGTGCTAACAATTCGGCGCGACTAGCTGATAATCCTAAACTTTCAAAAGAAGTAGTCATAACTTATTTTTTCTATCCGTTTTTTTTTGCTTGTTCTTGTCAAAAATGAGTGACATGACACCCATTTTGATCCTTAAAATTCTTCAAGTTGTCCCTAGTCAATGGTTAATTGCTACGACACCATAAAGATCATAGACATCCGCATCAGTAATTGTGACTGATACCATCGCTCCTAAAGCGGCTTCACCCTCTACATAAACCAACCCATCTACTTCGGGGGCAAAACGAGCTGATCTACCCACCAGTTGACCCGTGGCTGGGTTTTCCTGTTCGATCAGAACCTGAACCGTTTGCCCCACACAAGCTTGATTCTTTCGTGCGGCGATCGGTTGTTGTAGTTCCATGAGAGCATTTCGGCGATCCTGTTTAACTTCTTCAGGAAGTTGATTTGGTAAGTGATAAGATGGAGTTTCTTCTTCCGGTGAGAAAGTAAACACACCGACATGATCAAACTCGTGACGCTGAACAAATCGCTGTAAATGGGCAAAATGTGCGTCTGTCTCACCGGGGAAACCAACAATAAAAGTAGTTCTTAAGACCGCTTCTGGTATAGCCTCTTTAATTCTATCTATGATAGCATCATTTACTTGGCCTTGCCAAGGGCGATTCATCCCTTTTAATATTTCTGGGTGAGAATGTTGTAGGGGTAAATCCAGATATGGCAACACGTTGGGAGTTTCTATCATGGCCGCCATCACTTCCGGGGTTATTCCGGTGGGATAAGCGTAATGAATTCTAATCCAAGGCACCTTAACTTTACCTAATTCCCGTAATAACTTAGCCAATGCGGGTTTGCCATATAAATCCAAACCGTAATTGGTGCTAATTTGGGAAATCAGGATCAACTCCTTTACTCCTTGAGCGGCTAATTGTTGTGCTTCGGCCACAATCGACTCGATGGTTCTTGAGCGTTGTTTGCCCCGTAAATGGGGAATAATACAAAAAGAACAACGATAATCGCAGCCTTCAGCAATGCGCAAATAAGCTACTCCCTCCGTCGTGGTACGATAGCGGGGGGTATTTTCGTCAGCGATATAGGTAGGTTGGGCGGAAATTTCTTTAACTTTTTCCCCGCTTTCTACCCGTTCAATGACATTGACTATTTTTTGATAATCACCTGTACCCACTAAAGCCACGGCTTCGGGTAACTCTTCCAAAAGTTGTTCTTGGAAGTGTTGAGCCATGCAGCCGGAAATAATAATTTTCTTATTTGCTTCAGCTAGTTCTACTAGAGTTCTAACGGACTCTTGTCTAGCTTCCTGAATAAAACTACAGGTGTTTACTATAACATAATCGGCCAACTCTTCGTTGGAGTCAACTTGATAACCGGCTTCGGTTAGCAGACCTAACATATGTTCGGAATCTATGCGATTTTTTTCGCAACCCAAATGGGAAATTGCAATGGTTGGCTTGTTGCCCATGCCCTCTATTTTTTGCTGGCGTGAATTGAGCCAGTGATGGCTCTCTTGTTGTTAAGACATTTTAACTGATTTTGGCCAGATTACAATGAATTTGCGAAAAAATTTTTTCGCCTTGATTATTGATTATTGATTATTAATTGTCAATTATCAAAGGCCAAGATTGTGTTGACACTCTCCTCCCCTTCTCTCACTCTTTGAGTGAGAGAAGGGGAGGAGATTCTTGATTCACAGACTCTTAACTAGGTTAGGGAACCAAAGTAGGGGCAACCACAAGGGTTGCCCTAACCCCCGTCAGACCGTCTCTCACCCGTGCCTTTTTGACTATGATTATATTTTGATTATTTTGATTACTATGATTAGATTAGAGATTTAATCATAGTAATCATTAAAATCATAGTCGCATTTTTAGATACGGGCTGTCCGACCGCATTTAATCTTGTTTAATCTTTCAGTTTTTGTTTGATTGCAGCAATTTCAGCTAGAGTTCTACGCAAAAACTTAAGACAAAATTTATTTTAATTGTTTTTAGGTGAGATGGCCAGAGTTGAGAATATCGTCTGCCTCTCATCCCCTCCCTCGGAGGCAGGGGGTTTTCATTCTAAATTTTTTATTTTGAACAGGGAACACTAAACAGTGAATAAGCAATCTTTTTTGATAATTTATAGCCACAAATTGATAATTTTATAACTTTTAATTATTATTGAAAATCCGAGAGTGAAAAATCCCCCCAATCCCCCAATACCCTAATTCCCCACCGTTTTTACATCCGAGAATGAAAACACCCTGCCCTCGGAGGGGATAAGAGGCCGGTTATGATAAAATCTTTGATGGCCTAAAAAGGTTTTGCTCAATTATAGTTTTGATTCTTTTTTATTAAAAGTGGCGGTACATTAGGTAAATTAAGTGAATTTATATCAAATTTTTCAAACACATAATCCGATTATTGGAGTGGTACACCTGTTACCCCTGCCAACTTCAGCTCGTTGGGGAGGTAATTTTAAGGCCGTCATGGACCGCGCTGAACAAGAGGCCGCAGCTTTAGCCGCTGGTGGTGTGGATGCTATTTTAATTGAAAATTTTTTTGATGCTCCTTTTCCTAAGGATCACGTTGATCCAGCCATCGTCAGTGCCATGACTTTAATTGTCGATCGCGTCATGAATTTGGTCATGTTACCGGTGGGGATTAATGTGTTAAGAAATGATGCTCACAGTGCCATGGCGATCGCCTCTTGTACGAAGGCACAATTTATTCGGGTAAATGTGCTCACGGGAATCATGGCTACCGATCAGGGTTTAATTGAAGGTCAGGCCCATCAATTACTGCGTTATCGTCGAGAATTAGGTTCAGAAATTGCCATTTTAGCCGATGTGTTGGTAAAACACGCACGTCCTTTAGGAGCGGCAAATTTAACTGTCGCCGTTAAGGATACCATTGAGAGGGGTTTAGCTGACGGAGTAATTATCTCGGGTTGGGCGACTGGTCAGCCTCCGAATTTAGAAGATTTAGAAATTGCGTCAGCAGCAGCCGGAGACACCCCAGTATTCATCGGTAGTGGTGCAAATTGGGAGAATATACCCCATTTAATGAAAGCTGCGGATGGTGTCATTGTGGCTAGTTCCCTTAAACGTAATGGCAAAATAACTGAACCCATTGACCCCCTTAGTGTGGCCCAATTTGTGGAATCCGCTAAAATAATTAACAATTGACAATTAAATCTTAACTATCAATTATCAACTAAAATTATGGTTAGACGACGTTCTGTTCCTTTAATTTATCGTTTATCTCGGCCTATAATTGGGGCGATCGCCATTACAGGTGCGAGTTTAACCGGTTATCTAACTTATACTAAACTCAGTGGTGCTGCCGTAACTTGTGGTGTGGAAGCAACGGCCGCCGGTTGTAACGATGTTCTCAATAGTGTATATGCTACCGTATTCGGTCTTCCCTTAAGTTTATTTGGCTTTCTCGCTTACTTTAGTATGGCGGTTTTTGCCTTAGGACCGCTTTTGATTAACCCAGAAAGTAACAAAAAACTGAGAATTAACCTTGACAATTGGACATGGTTACTCTTATTGGCAGGAGGAGCATCAATGGCTACCTTTAGTGGTTATTTGATGTATGTGTTATTTTTTGAATTACAATCGGTCTGTTACTACTGTATCGGTTCAGCAACTTTTTGCCTAAGTTTGCTGCTGTTAACCATTTTCGGTCGGGAATGGGAAGATCGAGGACAAATTTTCTTTACTATGATTGCCATGTTTATGCTTACCATTATTACAACATTGGGCATTTATGCTAATGTGAATGGTCCTGTAGCAGCCAACGGTAAAATACCAATCACAGTGGCCGAAGGTTCACCACAACCCCCGAAAGGTTGGGCAATTACCACCACGTCAGGGGAAGGGGAAATGGCGTTAGCAAAACACCTCAAAAGTTCTGGAGCTAAGATGTTTAGCGCTTTTTGGTGTCCCCATTGCTATGAACAAAAGCAACTTTTTGGTAAGGAGGCATTTGGAGAAATAAACAGCGTTGAATGCGATCCCAAGGGAGAAAATCCTCAAACTCAACTGTGTCAAGATACGAAAATTCAAGGGTTTCCCAGTTGGCAAATTAAAGGTCAATTATACCCAGGTACCCAAACTTTGGAACGATTAGCCGAATTATCTGGTTATCAAGGTAGCAAAGATTTCCGCTATACAATGCCCTAAACAATTGACAATTAACAATTAACAATTAACAATTATTTGATTGTTATTTATTAATTATTAGTTGTTAATTATTAAATTATTAATTTGAAAATATGTCGATTTTTTTAACTCTGGCGGTGGTAATTGGGGCGTTAATTTGCTTTATTTTTGAGTGGTTTCCCGTCGATTTTACCGCTATTTGTGTGGCCTTGGCTTTAATGGTATTCGGATTAGTAACTCCCGAAGAAGGTATCTCTGGATTTGGTAATTCTGCGACTATTACCGTGATGGCCATGTTTATTTTGAGCGCCGGAATTTCCCGTACTGGGGCGATCGGTTCTCTTAGGGATTTGTTATTAAAATGGGGGGGAAAAAGTGCCACTCAACAAATCTTAGTAATGGGTTTTCTGGTGGGGCCAATTAGCGCTTTTATTAATAATACAGCGGTGGTGGCTATCTTTTTACCCATAGTGGAAGACTGGTGTCGTAAAAGGGGAATTTCTCCTTCTAAAATGCTTCTTCCTTTGTCTTTTGTGACTATTTTAGGAGGAATGTTAACTTTAATTGGTACTTCTACTAATGTCTTAGCTAGTGGGGTTTCTAAACAGTTGGGTTATGGGGAATTTGGCTTGTTTCAATTCACTATTTTAGGAATATTTACTTTTACAATTGGTATTTTCTATCTGGCTTTTGCTGCTCCTATTTTATTACCAGATCGTCTAAGTTCTCAGGAGGGAAGTTTATCAGAAGATTACCAACTAAAAGACTATATTACTGAGTTATTAATTACCCCTCGTTCTAGTTTAATTAATAAGACTTTAAGGGATACGGAAATTCAAAGAAAATTTGATATAGATGTCCTTGAAATTGTCCGTAATGATACCCATTTTCCCCAACCTTTAGGTGATAAAGTCCTTAATGCTGGTGATATTTTATTAGTTAGAAGTGGCAAAGATGAACTGTTAAAAATAAGGGACGAAAAAGGGTTAGAATTACTCGCTGATGTTAAGTTTGAAAATCAGGCGATCGAAACTGAATTAAATACAGGATCAGAGAAAATTGCCGAGGTTTTAATACTTTCTAATTCCAGGGTCATTGGCTCAACTTTAAAAGATTTAAGATTCAGACAGCGTTACAATGCAACGGTTATAGCCATTCGTCGTGGTGAAGAATTACTAAGACAAAGGTTAGGTAAAGTTCCCCTTAAATTTGGTGATTTATTATTAGTCCAAGGACCAAAAGAAAGCTTTTTAGGATTACAAACTACTCGGGAATTATTAGTTCTTGAACAAAGGGATGTAGAAAACTTACGTCAGGATAAAGCTTGGATTTCCATCGCCATAACTTTAGGAGTAATTCTAACAGCAGCTTTTACTCCTTTTCCTATTTTAGTAAGTTCCCTTGCTGGGGTAGTTTTAATGGTATTAACTGGTTGTTTAAAACCGGGGGAAATATATGGATCAGTGCGTTGGGATGTGATCTTTTTATTAGCAGGTTTAATCCCTTTAGGAATTGCCATGGATAAGTCAGGAGCAACCCAATGGTTAGCGGATAGTTTATTAAGTTTAGGAGGAAATTTATCCGGTTATTGGATATTATTGTTTTTCTTTGTCATTACTTCTTTAATAACGGAAATTCTTTCTAATAATGCCTCCGTGGTTTTATTACTTCCCATTGCTGTGAAAGTGGCAGTTTCTTTAAATCTTAATCCCTACGCTTTTATGTATGCGGTGACTTTTGCTGCTTCTAATAGTTTTTTAACTCCCATTGGTTATCAAACTAATACCATGGTCTATGGTCCAGGGGGTTACAAATTTACTGATTTTGTTCGTTTAGGTGGACCATTAAATTTAATAATGATGTTAGTAACACCTTTATTAATTGTTTGGTTATACGGCTTAAAAGTCAGTTAACAATTTTTAGTTTTTGTTATTGTGCTAAAGTTTTTTGAATTAAGGCACAATGGCGATTAATCATTTAAGATTTTAATTGATTAATACCAATAAAACATTCATAAGGTAATAAGATAGGTTTAGTTCCTAAAATTACTTGACCTCGATAATTGTTCGGATTAATTGCTACACCGAGAACCGGTTTTTCACTAATCTTATGTACTTGAGAATAAGCTAAATAAATTTGTCGAGCTGCTCTTAACAGACTAGGATCTAGTAACATAGTTTTATCCTTTTGTTTATGATTAAGAGTATTTTTCATTTGATATACCATCTCTTTAATTTACCTTAAAATTGGTTAGCTTAACTTTAATATAAGCAACTTTTAAGTTATTGACTTGTTGCTTATATAATTATTTAGTAGTTAAATCGGGTAAAATGAAGAAAATGAGCTTTAAATTTGAGTTAACATATCTTCAATAAATAAAGAGATATTGTGATCCATTTCCGCAATTTTTGCTTCAAGAATGTCCCGATCTAATCCCTGTTTTTTTAGTTCTTCTAGTTCTTGACCGGATACTTGTGCCAAATATTTCAGAGAAGGTCTATAGGGCTTGATTAATTTATCTTTATCCAGAGGGACTTTGGTTTCTTGAACGTAATTAGATTCTGGATAAATGATGGGAATTTTATTTAAAAAGGGGTCTTTTTTGATTTCTTGAAGTAGTCGGTGATTGGGTTGACAAAAAACAATAAAACTATAAGGTAAAAATATTTGTCTGATGGTTTCTCGATGGACAATTTTTCCTTGATTAATAAGAATGTCAGGTATTTTATATTGTTCCCAATTTGTTAATCTTTCATAAATTATCTTATTTTTGTTTTTAAGCTTTTTAAATGTATAATTTTCCTCACCATTAATCATAATAATGGTAGTTTCGGACTTATATTGCTTAATTTTTTCTTGGGTTTTATGACCTCCTTGATGTCTAAATAAGTGATAACATATCTGTCTTAATTCATTATTTTTCGAGCGTTGCAAAAGTTCAAATAAGATTCTATAACCAGGATTTCCCAAGTTAAATAGATCAAGAATTATGGTTGTGGCTAAAGAACAATCTCTTTTAATTATTCTTTCTATGACGGATATTGTCTGATCTATATCTTCTCCTAAAGTAAGTTTAATGACCTTAATTCTTTGGTTTAGTTTCGGTAAGGAGTTTTCATTGATTCTTTTAATATTTTTGCGAATTCTTTGGATTAAATTATTATCAATCTCTTGATTATTTAAAGTAGCAAGATAATTTCTCAGATAAACTTTTAAGATTAATTGAAAACTAAACTCTTTCAATTCTTGATTTTGAATTGCTTTACTAATAATAATAGCAAAATCAAAATTAAACAACTTTAAATATTTTTTAACTAAACCAAATAAAAATTCATCCCCATCATCTGAGGAAACAAAACTACATAATTTATTTGCTTCTTCTTCTAATCCTAAATCAAGCAATATTTTAACTCGGTTGTCATCTTGATTAATCATAATTTTAGTTAAGTTATTATTCACTTTAAGATTTTTATTATTAGCTAAAAATTGTTTAACAAAAGTTAATTAATTTTTTTTGAGTCAACGATTTACTAAAAAGATACCTTTCTGATTAAGTTAAATTTTACCTAATCGTAATATTTTTATCTTTACTGCTACTAATTTTAGCTAAGATAATTGATCATGATTTTAAATGATCTGTATTAGTTACCATTTAAACAAGACTTTAATGGTAACTAATCATTAAATCATATTTTCCGTCACTTTTGTGAAAATTCTTTAGTTTTCTCATCTTAGTTGCAAATTGAATCTTTATCTGCTTCAGGTATGCTCTAATAAACTACAGATTTACCAAACATTTTTGACAATCAAAAGATAATCATCTCAAATAAATTATGCACTTTCTGAAAAAGTTATTTGATTACTGAATTTGGGAAAAGGTCTTCTAATTAAGATAATTCTAAGATACCCTATAATTATCCTTTAGCTATTCATAATAATAAATGATTAAATCACTATTTATCTTCATCTTAATAACTTTAATAAATATAGCTCCTGTTGAAGCTTCTCTTTGTCGTAATTTCAACGAACATTTAATCTGTATTTTAACAATTAAACGTAGTGCAAAATATTACTGGGAATATCGAGTTTCTTTAAGTATTGACGGGGTAAAAACTCCTGTGGAAATCTATAATTGTCGGGATAAATTTAAGATTACCAAAGATAAAAGGATGATTTCTTTTGATGAAGCTCAGACTGGGGAATTAATTTGTAATTTAGTTAATTAACAATTATTAATTTGTTGATAAAGATTGATAATTTTATTAGTAACTTCCTCAATAGTTAAACCATCGGTAATAATTTCCATCGCATCTTCTGCTTTTCTAAGAGGAGAAATTTTCCGATTACTATCTTGATCATCTCTGTTTTGAATATCCTGTTTTAACTGTTCAAAACTAATATTTGTTACTCCTTGATTTTGAAAATCTTTTAATCTTCTTCTCGCTCTTTCTTCCACCGAAGCTGTTAGAAATAGCTTTAATTCTGCATCAGGGAAAACCTTGGTACATAAATCACGACCTTCCGCAATAATGCCACCTTTTTCGCCCCATTCCTGTTGTAACTGAACCATTTTTTCCCTGACAATTTTTTGTGCCGAAACTATGGAAACTAGAGCGGTAACTTCAGGAGTACGAATGGCTTTCGTCACATCTTCACCATTAATAATTACTTGAATTTCAGTATTATTGGATATTAATTCCAAATTAACCGTATTAACTAACTCAAAAAGAGCATTTTGATCATCTAAAGAAACTCTTTTTTGCAAAATTAACCAAGTTATAGCGCGATACATTGCTCCCGTATCTAAATATAATAATCCTAATGCTTCAGCTACTTTTCGAGTAACCGTAGATTTGCCCGCTCCAGCAGGTCCATCTATGGCGATAATTCCTTGACGTTTTTCTAACATAATATTATCAATTAAACGGGTTGCTCCTATTCTAGCGGCGATCGCCAACAGACCAGCATTTTTAATCATAGTTAAAGATTGCAAAGTATCAGGATCAACCAACTCGATATATTCTATCTTAATATTAATTAACTCATTTCTCACTAAAGAAATTAACTTTTCACTCAGAACTTCTCCCAGCAAAAAAGCCTTTTTAGCTGCCAACAATCCCCTGGATAAACAAACAGCTAATTCTCGATTTTCGGGAGAAAGATACTGATTTCTCGAAGAACGAGCTAAACCAGAACTTTCGCGAATAATAGGACAAGAAACAAGCTCAACAGGAATGTTTAAATCGCGAACCAAATGACGAATAATCGCCAATTGTTGAGCATCTTTTTGGCCAAAATAAGCTCGATTTGGTTGGACAATATTAAACAATTTAGTTACAATTGTCGCCACACCCTCAAAATGACCAGGGCGAAATTTTCCACACAAAACCGAAGTTAAAGACTTGGGGGGTACGACCCTGAAAACCTCCTGATTTGGGTATAATTCCGCTTCAGAAGGGGCAAAAACGCAATTTACCCCCCAAACTTCACAAAGTTGGCAATCCGCCGCAAAATTGCGGGGATACTGGGCTAAGTCCTCAGTCGGTGCAAATTGCAAAGGATTAACAAAAATGCTAACGACGACCAGGTGATTATCGGCGATCGCACGCTGGATCAAACTAACATGACCAGAATGTAAAGCTCCCATAGTCGGGACCAAAGCAATTTGATGATCATGTTTTAAGGACATTAAATGAGCTTGTAAATCCTTCACCGAATGAAAAACTAACACCTTAACCTCAAAAGAAATAGAGAACTTTGCGCCTTTGTGTAAGAGAAAAATAAATTGTCAAAGGAAATTAGCGACCTAAAATTTCCAATTTAACATTACCAACACCACTATTATACATTCCGATCGCCCGAGCTGCTCCGGCGGACAGGTCAATAATACGGCGGCCCGAATAAGGACCACGGTCATTAATACGTACAATAGCAGAGCGGCCATTGCGTATATTGGTCACCTTAACCTTTGTACCAAAAGGCAAACTACGATGTGCGGCAGTTAAACCATATTGATTGAACCTTTGGCCACTAGCGGTACGACGGCCATGGAAACCCGGACCATACCAAGAAGCCAACCCACTGATGGTTTTGAGGATGCGATTTTTAGGAGCGGGATTTTGTTGAGGTTTTACTTGAACAGCCACGGTTTGTTGAGGTTTTTGTTCAGGTTGAGGCATACCGATAATTGAATCCAAAGGAGGAGCATCGGCGAGTAAACGACGCAATCTATTGGTTGCATGGAGAGCATCTTCAGCTAAATTATCGGTGGAATCAGCTAATCTAATACTATCATCAATTTGGGTCAATATTTGACCATTAATTTGGAGCAAAAATGACTTAGTTTTTGCTTCCCAACTGACAGTAATGTCGCTGGTTTCTCTTTCAGATTCAGTTAATTGATTAATTTGATCGGCAATTTGTTGCGCTTGAAAAGAGGGGTCAAGGGGATTGGTTGTAGCGATATCAGGCTTTTCTAAAAAGGTTAAAATCGGAATACTACGCACATATAAAGTAGCTGCAGCGGAAGTTCCAATTTGATAGGTGTAAATGGTGGCAATACTACTATTGTTTTCTTCTTCACTAGGTGATGTCCTCACTTTCGCAATTTCATCATTATTGATATTGGAGGCGATGGCCTTGCTAAATAGGGAGGTTGAGCCAGTAGTTCCTAACAGGGTTGTTACGACAACTGCGGTGATTCCACTCCAGATTTTTTTATTCATAAGCTTGTAAAAATTCTCTCAATAAATCTAAAATTATGGTCTTGACTAGCTTGTTCTTTTGTACACTTCCTTTACATTTGTTAACACTGGTCAGCATAACACAAAAAGTTTAGTTAGCAATAGGCAATTAATCTTATTATTTGAGAGGAAAAAAGAGCATCAACAACATCAAATTCAGTAAGGGTAAAGGATACAGCTAATCTTGATCCCCGCTTTTATTATCTAATAGTTAAAAGATTTATATCAATTAACCCTAAATAATTCAGATATACTAATATTATTTATCCATATAAATATCTTATCTAACTAATAGTTTTTAGTTATCTTTTAAGCTGATTAGAAATACGATGTTTGCGAGAAATCGGATTTCTCTACCCTTTTGGCCGTAAAATTGCTCTTAAACTTACTAAATAAATGATTATGGATTATCAAGAAGCAGGGGTAAATATAGAAGCTGGACGGAGCTTTGTTGAGAAAATTAAAGAAAATGTAAGCAGTACCTACCGTAAAGGCGTTTTAGGCGGATTAGGCGGATTTGGCGGCTATTTTGAACTTCCCACTGGATATCAACAACCGGTGTTGGTTTCTGGTACAGATGGTGTGGGCACTAAATTGAAAATTGCTCAAACTCTCAATCTCCATGAAACCATCGGTATTGACCTTGTCGCCATGTGTGTGAATGACATTCTCACCTCCGGTGCTGAACCTCTGTTCTTTCTTGATTACCTAGCCACAGGAAAACTAGAACCCGAACAATTAGCCGAAGTAGTCACGGGAATTGTAACTGGTTGTAAAGTGGCAAATTGCGCCCTTTTAGGGGGAGAAACCGCAGAAATGCCCGGTTTTTACCAAGTAGGAGAGTATGATGTGGCCGGTTTTTGTGTCGGTGTGGTGGAAAAAAGTCAGCTTTTAGACGGCTCACAAATCAAAATAGGAGATATTGCCATCGGTTTAGCAAGTTCTGGAGTGCATAGTAATGGGTTTTCCTTAGTAAGAAAAATCGTCGAAATTAGTGGGAATAATTGGCATTATCAACCGGAATTATTAGGAGGCAAAACTTTAGGAGAGGTCTTCTTAACTCCTACCCAAATTTATGTGCAGCCAATTTTAAATGCTTTGAAACAAGGGCTGAACATTCGGGGAATGGCTCATATTACTGGGGGAGGACTTCCGGAAAATTTACCCCGTTGTCTCAATAAAAATCAGTCCATTAAAATTAATCAGAATAGTTGGGAAATTCCGCCAGTTTTTCGTTGGCTGGCTGAAACTGGCAAGGTGAATAATGCGGCCATGTGGGACACTTTTAATATGGGTATTGGCTATGTGGTCATTGTACCTGCGGAGGAGGCTGAATCAGCCCTGAGTTATTTTAATTCAGTAGGTATTAATGCTGATCAAATCGGCGAAGTTGTTGAGGGAAATGGTGAAATTATCGGCTTAATTTAGGTAATCATTAAATGAGAAATTAATATTATTTTATTAATATTAATTTCTCATCTATGTTAGTAAATTCTTCCTCTGAATTAGAGCATTTAAAATCTGTACTTGCTGATCCCGCTTCTCCTGTTGACTTCGATTTACTGGTTAAAGTTACTGGTCATAACTTTGAATTTGCTTTGGAAATTCTCCAAGATTTTTTAGTTAGTGTCAAAGTTTATATTGCCGAAAGTCAAGCTGCTATTGAACATAATAATCCTGTTGTCCTCAGAAATGCCGCCCATAAAATCAAAGGAGCTTCCGCTCAATCTGCGATCAAAAAAATGTCCTATATCGCAGAACTGCTAGAAAGTCAAGCAAAAGTTAAAAATCTTAACAATGCGATGGACTTAATCAGAGAAATTGAGGAATTTTTAGGGGAAGTACAAAGATTATTTTCAAATAATGAAATATTAATCTCAAATGAGTCTTTATGATGATTAATACCATGAAAAGCTAAACTTCAAAAACGGGACAATAACCATTGGGAGTAATTCTGAAACCGTAGAGAGGAGAATTTTGGTTCCAACAACGCTGGTTTTTTTGATGGCGACAAGAACCACAGCAATCTAAATCTGTTACCATTCGGGAACTATTATTTTGTCGTAAAAGTTCCCTTTGGGAAACACCTTTAATGATTAGCTCTTCACCCTGCCAACGAGCTTCCACTAAACCAGTATCAGAAAATCTTGACCATCGGGGGTCCTGATTAATAAAATCGGAAAGATTAATACTAATTAGGCCGTCTTGTTCATTTATTTCTCCCTCATAACAACTAGGAGGGGAAACCAGAGGATGAATAAAACCATCACTAACCGGTAATTCCACTAAATTCCCATTTTCTGGTAAGTGTAATTGATAGCGATTTTGTAATTCTTCTAAATTAGTTAAATCCGCTAAATAGTTGGGAAAACCATGGATAAAAACAATATGTTGGGGACGTAAATTATGGATAAATTGAGTGGTATTACGACCATCACTATGTTCACTTAAAAGATAGGTTTCGATATTGATATCCTCTCTTTCCTCCATAAAATGAAGGTTAACCATAGTCCGAGGATGTTCGGCCACGAGAATTAACCAAGGATTATTTGACAGTGACCAATAATTAGTTAAATCTACGTCATCATCTGTAATTAAAATAAAAGGATCACCATGAGAATTAACTATTTCTGTGGATAAACGAAGCATTCGCGGACAAATTTTGTCATCCCAAAATAGGGGTTGATGTTGCGCAAAATTTTGCACAGAAACGGGTAATTGGTTTAATAATTCCAAATATAAATCACAAGCTGGACCAATAGTTCCATCCACCCAAATATCTAAATCTCGGCCCGTAAATTGGTGATGAGTTCTCAAAAGTTTAATAATTTCTTGACCTAAACCGAACATGGGGACGGGTAAAATTACATTTTGTCCGTCAAGTAAAGCTTGATTAATTCGTTCCATTAACTGCTTTTCTTGTTGACGACGATGGGGATGACGTGCTGTTCCATAACTGCCTTCAATTATTAACACATCTGGTTCTAAACCCCTTAATTCTTGTAAAGATAAACCTTCGACTAATTGAAAATTCGAGAGGGAAAAATCCCCTGTGTAGAGCAATTTATGGGACTTTTCCTTGTTAGTATAGGTCAGTAATATTAAAGCTGCTCCTGGTAAATGACCGGCCGGAAATAACTCAATGATCAGATTATCTGATATTTTCAGGGGCGATCGCCAGTTTAAAGATTGACAAAAATTAACCCGCAAATCAGGCCAATATAAGGGAAGTAACTTACAAGTAACTTCACTGGCAAAAATAGGGACCGAGGGGAAAAGTTGATGAAAAGCCAGCAAACCTTGTACATGATCAGGATGAGCATGGGTGCAGAATACCACCTCAGGAGGCGCTACCGAACCTGATTCTAAAAGGTCCAAATTATCGACACCACAATCAAGCATCAGGCGATAATTGCCGAATTGGATTAACAAACAGACACCCTCTTGGGAGTGACCACAACCGAGAGGAAAACAAGCTAAATAATCTTGATCTTGGCGATTTGCTTGACTGGGAGAACTAATCATATTGAACTTAAGTAACGCCTCCTGAATTAATTAGTGGGCCGAACCATTACCATGGTAATTATCGGAATCATAGAATCCGTTTTTGGTGGCAAAAAACAAGGCGGAAACGGTAAAAACTGGTACTAATAACAAGAGAATTAGTTGAACGTTCATAGAATTTGCAAACCTCCACTGGTTTAATGTGCATTATTTAATAATTCCTAGTTCTTAATGTAGCGTATTTTTCTCTGATCGTTATTGGCAGTTCCAGACAACAATAGCAAAAATAAAGAAGGCGATCGCTTTTTCTTGTTAATTAAATTTAACAAATAGACTAATTTTCTAACTTAGTATGCTATTATTAACAAGTCTTTATAATTACATTTATTAACTTATGTCTTACTTATTTATTAACCAGTATTATAAAAACCTAGAGAACATTATTAGACGTGGTGGTAGTCATTTGACGAAGTAATAAGTAATAAGTAATAAGTAATAAGAAGTTTGACCTTCCTGACGTCAAAATTTAACAAAAAAAATCTATCTTTCTTTTCCCTTGAAAAGGGGCTTCATACCCAATTTCTTTGGTAAATTAACAATTGCTCTGGCTAAATTCCCAGGACACCTAAAATAAAGAAATTTTCTGATTTTTATCTATGTAAAAAAAATTTTTTTATCAATAAACTATGCAAATTAATAGAGAAAAAGAGGCTGATTTACCTAATGTTTTTACTCAGTTTTTCAACGCAGAAAGTAGGGAAATTAAGGAGTTGAACGAGGCAATTTCTTCTTTTAAACACGATTTACCCACTATTTTAACAGGGTGTTTTCATTCTCAAAATTTAAACGAAAGAAAGAGCAAAACTTTTATCTTTATTAGCTCTTTTTTCGATTTTTAAACGATCAACATTATTAATT
>JAABRE010000078.1 GCA_011391125.1 Synechococcales cyanobacterium S06 | reverse complement strand
ATAAGTCCTTATTAATGTTAGAAAAAACTGGACAACCTCAGTTATATAAACCCCTATTTTTTGTCTATTTATTAGGAGAATTAGAAGCAAATTTACCAGATGATTTACCAGTTTATCATTTAACAGCTTGGGTAAAAATTGAAAAACCAGACACCTTTATTAAAAGTTTAGCTCGCTATTATGTTCAGCAAATCTTAAAAATACAAACCCAAGGACCTTATTATATCGGTGGTTTTTGTTTTGGTGGTTTAATAGCTTTAGAAATCGCTCAACAATTGCAAATTCAAGGTCAAGAAGTCGCTTTATTAACGTTAATTCAAACCAGAGGTTTTAATCCTGTTTATACTCGTTATCAACCTCTAATTAATAAATTCGGCTACAATTTATATGCAAAATTAGTAATCAATTTGCGCATTTTAGCGACTTTAAACCTCGAAGCAAAAAAGGAATATCTAGTTAATAAATTTAAGAAAATTGTTAATAAGATATTACCAAAAAATAACG
Organism: Synechococcales cyanobacterium S06; assembly: GCA_011391125.1. Lineage (GTDB taxonomy): Bacteria > Cyanobacteriota > Cyanobacteriia > Cyanobacteriales > JAABRE01 > JAABRE01. The sequence continues at coordinate 20,428 of JAABRE010000078.1, read as the reverse complement.
ACCAAAATCCAGAAAATCAGACAGCATTAAACCTTAATAATGAGCAAGAGGACAAAGAAATATCATCCTCTTTATTAGAAGCAAGAAAATATTATCAAGTTGAATCCTATTCAGGAAAAGTTGCTCTTTTCTTTGCTAAAGAAGGGGGTATGTATTCCTTTATTTTTCCCCAAGGAGGTTGGAATCAATTATTAACTGGAAAAGTATCGCTTAATTTAGTACCTGGTAATCATACAGGATTATTAAATAGGCCTTTTGTCAAAATTTTAGCTCAAATCATAGAAGAAAGAATAAAAGAAAACCAGTAAGAAATTGACAAAAATTGGACATTTGATTAAAAGTAATTCTTACTCCAGTTACACTAGAAAGAAGTCATAATAAATAGTTTTTTTATGTTAATTGGACTTTTAGCCACATTATCAGCTTCAGCGGCTGCGGGCATGAGAATTGCGTTACCTTTGTTGGTAATTGGTTTAATTCGTTATGATGAACTTTGGTCAAATGTGCCAATTTTATCTAAAATTCATCCCCAAATTGTAATCGCCATCCTGACAAGTTGGTCATTATTTGAACTTTTTGGCTCAAAAAAATTACTGGGACAACGTATTTTACAGATAATTCAATTGATTTTTAGTCCGATCGCCGGTGGGATTATGGGAATGTCAGTGGCCAAAATTGTTAGGCTAGAATTTACTCCATTATGGATTATAGCGGTGGTGGGTGGAGTGTTAGCTTTAGTGATTAAATTAGTTAATGTAGGCTGGTTTTTTCGCCTTAGAGGTATTCCGATTTGGGTGACATTTTTAGAAGATATTTTATCTATTTTTCTAGTTTTATGGGCTTTGGAAGCTCCTGAACAAGGGGGAATAATTGCCATGTTATTATTATGGATTGCGCTCCGTAGTTCTTCGGCTTGGCGCAATTGGTATTTAGAAAAAAAAGTCCCAACTAAAGAGTAATTTAAAAGTCTTATTTTTAGCTTTATTTGTAATAGTTAAGGACATTTTTTCTTGGTTTAAATTAAAATTAATCAAGCCAACTTATTAGATAGCCAATAAAAACGAAATGGAGCTAACACAAGTTGGTTTTTAAACAGGAGAGGAGGTTCACTGGAATATAAATCTTTGATATTATCCTGATCATTTAATTTGAGTAGAGGATGAGCAATTTCTGATAAGTTTAAATATTGATAAGTGGCATCGAAATTACCAATAACTAAAATATGATCCTGATTGTTAGGATCAATACGCAAAAAAGCCCATAAATGAGGATTATTAAGATTAATTAATTCACGATTATTAAAATCACCAAAAGCAGAAATTTCTTTTCTGACTTTAATCATTCGTTGGAGAGATGAAAAGATAGTATGTTCAATTGTGCCGGGGATTTGGCGTAATTTTGCTTTTTTCCAGTCAATTTTCGGACGATGTGCCCAACGACTATCATTGGCTTTACTTAAATTTCCCATATAGGAATAATCATTAAGAGTGCCAATTTCATCCCCATAATAAATGAGAGGAATGCCACCAAAAGAAAAAATCATACTATGTAATAAAAGAAGATGTTTAATAGTAAGTTGTATTTTGTCTTTATTATTTTCTTCAAGGGCAGTTTCTAAACCAATTAAAGAGGTTAATGTACCAGAAATACGAGCATCATTATTTTTAGGATTTTGTCCAAATAATAATCCTTTTGCGTCAGAATTTTCAAATTTTCCTGAGAAATAATTAAGGAGAAAATTGCGATGGGATTTAGGTTCATAACCAGCTAAAGCAATATCTTCATCGGTAAAACCTAAACCAATATCATCATGACAACGAATATAATTTAACCAGGTGGCTCGTTCTAATTTATCAGGTAAATTCTTAATACCTTGTCTTAATAATTTGGCATTTTTAGTAGCGACAGTATCCCATAATAAAGCCATAAAAGTTGCATTATAAGCGATTTCACATTCCTTAGCATTAATGGCATCTTCGCCAAAATATTTAACTATTTCCACTGGTGCGACAATCGCTTCAGCAATAAATAATACTCCTGGTGCAGTTACTTGACAACAATCTTTAAATAGTTGCAATAGGGTATGTGCTTCGGGTTCATTTTGACTGCTACCGCCAATTGTTTTCCACAAAAAAGCCACAGCATCAAGACGTAAAATATCTACACCTTGATTCGCCCAAAAGAGCAAAATATCTAACATTTCGGTAAAAACGGCGGGATTTTGATAATTCAAATCCCATTGATAATTATTAAATACCGTCATTACCCATTTTTGCATTTGTTCATCCCAAGTAAAATTTCCGGGTGCAGTTTGCGGAAAAACATCTGGTAATGTTTTTTCGAACATATCCGGAATTTCCCGATTTTTAAAAATGTAATAATAATCTTGATATTTTTTCTTTCCCTGACGTGCTTTTTCCGCCCATTCATGTTCATTTGAGGTATGATTTACCACAATATCTAAGACTAATAAAATATCTCTTTTTTTCAGTTCCTGAGCGATATTTTTTAGGTCTTCTAAATCCCCCACTCTCTCATCAATTTTTCGATAATTACTAACAGCATAACCACCATCACTGGCATTTTTAGGACATTCTAAAATCGGCATAATATGTACTAAATTAACGCCTAATTCTTGAAAGTAGTCTATTTTTGAGGTTAAATCTTTTAAATCTTCCGCAAATCCATCTGCATAAAGTGTCATTCCCATCCATTTCTGACTGAGAAACCAATTAAAATCTTTTTCCCTTGCTAAATCAGTTTTTTTAAGTTCGGGTGATCGCAAAATATATTGACGGGCCATAACCTCGACTAATTTCAATAATTGTTCTTTAAAATCTTTACGTTTTCCATACAGTTTTTGAAACAGGGAAAAAAGACTATAACAATTTGCACCTAATCTCGTATAAAAGTGATTAAGTTCTTGTTCTTTAATTTCTGGTTTGAGGCGATCAAGAATTTCATTAAGAATGGAATGGGATAATTGTTCGTACATAAATTAGACTTTAGACTAAAATAAATAAAGAGATATGGCATTTTCAGATTAAATGAGGTATAACCCCTCACCCCCCTACCCCCCTCATCCCAAAGGGAGAGGGGGGAAAAGAGTCCTCATAAATTTGGGAAGTGCTATAACTGCTTTAATAGTTTACCGTTAAATGCTTTCTTTAATTTGCTTAGGATTAACTATTTTTCCTAATTGTTAACAGCTAAGAAAAATTAATCTCCTATTACTAACTTTCAAATTCAGGAAAATAATAAAAAATTCCTTCCACAATTGAGGCACTATAATTACCATTAAGATTTAAGTAGTTACCTTTGGCAATATATAGTGAATGAGTTAAACCAAGTTTTTCAACTTCTAATTTAACTTTTGCTTTCAAATCGGCATCAGCATTAGCCACTAAAATCGACTTAATTGGGCTAATTAAAACATCAAAATCATTACCACTATCTCCACAAAAAACCGTATTTTCTAAACTAAAATTTTGATATTCCATTAAAAATTCCATCGCCAATCTTTTGTTAGCATTAAGTGGCAAAATATCAAGTAATCCCACATTAGCTTGTTCATCAATACTCCAAATAAGATTAGATTGTATTTCTTGATAGTCTAATCTGGATTTAATTTCGGCGATCAAGGTTTCAATTTTACTCTCTAAAGAAACATAATAACTTAACTTATGTAATCCTTGTTTTTCGATTTCTTGTAAACGACATGATTTTAAATCAGAAAAAAGAGGACTTAAATCAGAGTAAGTTTTATTGTGCCAACTCACGCCAATTTTAGCATCCCAATCTTTAATTCTTAACCATTGATGATCTGTTTTAATTTCATAAATAGTTGACCCTACATCTGCAATCACAAAATTAGGTAAAGGTAATTGATATTGGGCGATCGCCTCCTGGACTAAAAGGTAATCTCTACCTGTAACATAAGCCAAAGTAACTTGAGAATTTGATACTAATTGGCGAAATAATTGTCTAGCATGAGGTGATTCTGGTTGTGATCCATTCGGAATCAAAGTGCGATCCAAATCCGTACAAATTAATAATTTAGCGCTCATTTTTTTGTTAATAGTTAATCAGGAAATAGAGGGGGCAATTACTTAAATTTCAGATATAGTAATTCCCATTAAGATTAGAACAATTGAAAAATAGGTTCGTAGTTGCGCTTTAGCGCTTCTTAGGACTAAAGTCCAACAACAAACTAAAAACTTTTGTTTGATTTTTATTGGGAATTACTATAATTCCAACTAAATAAATATTAATTGTTTAAACTTGTTCACAAAGTTCAAAGAACTTATAATGGTTTAAGCCATCAATAATTCCCGCCGCAAATTGTTGTTCAGAAAAATAAATCGGCTCAATTTCACTAATCTGAGCCAGTTCATCTATATGGCGATTTGCTACAACTACCGATAAAGTATTACCCAGCATCATATCTTGATCACCACCGGAACCTCCAGCCGTAAGTATACGGGTTAAAGGAATATCCCATTGTTGAGCAAACCAGCGCAAAGCATAACCTTTAGAAGCCCTCACGGGTACAATATCCAAAAATTGACCAAAAGAAAGAATCACATTCACAGTTTGTTCATTTTGAAGCAAAATCCGCTTAATTTCTTCCACAGTCGGTGCAAGACTAGGATCATAGAAATAACTAATTTTATAGGTGCTTTGTTCTTGTTTTGCTTGTAAAGTAAGTCCGGGTAATTCTGTTAACAAAGAAACCACTCGGGAACGATTCCACAAAAAATTAATATGGTTAGTCCAAGCATTATCTTTCGTTAAATCAGGAGCATAATAAATTTCCGTACCCATACTGGTAATCAGGGTTTCAGGTTGAGGGATATTATATTGGCGCAATATTTTCAAGGCTGAATCTAACCTTCTCCCCGTTGCAATACAGAAACTAATGGTTTTGCGTTGTTCATGTAAGATATTCATTAATTCTTTTAATGAGTTGCGATCGCCGAGTAAATTTTGATCAAGACTAGAGACAATCGCACCGTGATAAGACATCAGGGGACGACGTTGTCGATCGCTTCTCTGTAAGCGCTCAGACTTGTCAATAATCGGTTGTAGCATTTTGAGATAAGTTTCCACATGAGAATCCCATGTATAAAACTGTTTCACGTTTTCCAGTCCATTTTGAGCTAAAACTTGCCAATTTTCTGGGTCATGAAGAACCTTTAACAAAGTATCAGCAATATCTTGAGGGTCAAGGGGATCAATCAAATAGCCATTGTGACAATTTTTAATAATATCCACCGGACCACCATCTTTCGTGGCCACAATGGGCAAATAACTAGCCGCAGCTTCGATCAAAGTTAAGCCAAAAGGTTCGGTTAAAGCGGGATTAACAAAAACACCCCCCGAAAGAGAAGCCAAACGATAGACAACGGCCACATCTTCATGGGGAATACCTTTAGGATAAGCAACCTTGCCATAAAGGTCATAGCGATCAATGGCCAATAATAAATCAATAAACACTTCTTGGGCGTTGATGTCGAGGTCGAGAACATCATGTCTTGTACCCGGACAAATAACCAAATTGGCCTTTTCTTGTAATTCTGAACACTGACCGAAGGCTTCAACTAAAAGGGGAATATTTTTTCTTTGATCCAAACGAGAAATAGCTAAAATGATCGGCTTTTTCGGCACTTGCAAAAACTTAGCGATGGTTTGAAAAACACTACTTTCCCATTCATTACCTTCGGGAGGGTAAAATTGTTCCACATCTGTACCAGGAGGAATCACCCGCAGTTGTTGCGGTTCGTAATAATCATATTGGGCATACTGCTCATTAATTTCCTGATGGGTACTGGTAATGACTCTTTCGGCCGAACTCAGAGTTTCTTCTTCGGCATTAATGCGACGAGTCATGCGATAACGTTGTTCAATAACTTTTCTATTCACACCACTGGCTAAAAGTCTTGTTCTTTTACTACGTCCTAGGGAGTGACCTGTATGAATCAATGGTATTCCTAGTTGATGAGATAACCTGATTCCCACATAACCTGCATCAGCGTAATGACTGTGAATCACATCGGGCATTTTATCTTGACTTTTTAGAGAGGCGATCGCATGATCAGCAAAATTATCTAAATAATCCCATAATTCTTCTTTGGGGATATATTCATTGGGACCACAGGGAATGCGAATAAGCTTAGCTTTTTGATTTATAACTTCAACTACTTGACTATAATCTTCACTAATGTGTGGATCTAGCCAAAGCTTAGTCATTAAATCAACTTGGTTAATTTCAGGATGTTTTGATAAAGCTTGGGTTAACTCTAAAACATATTTAGTTTGGCCTCCGGTATCAGCATCTCGGCCCAATTCCAAGTCGTGGCCTCGAATTAGACCATGGATGCTGATCAGTAAAATATATTTTTGATTGGTATTCATAATTTAATGGTAATTTTGATTTGGTTGTGAAAAAAGGATTGATATAGCGCTTTTCATATTCACCATGAAATAACATACCGCTATAGTAAAGTTAAGTTAATTTTTACTCAAAATTTAATTTTTGTCAAATTTTCAATAGTTATGAAGGGCTAGAGAGCTTATGTAAATTAACTTTCAGAAAAAAAAATTTTTTCTGGTCTTGATTCTAAAATAAGAATCAAGCTCATGTATAAACCTTAAAAATCTTCAGCAACTCGGCCCTAGGGGGCTAGAAATCCGATTTCGATCAAAAATCAGATTTCTGGAACTTATAATTAATTTTGCCGCTCTACCTAATAACAAATTCCATGGTCAATGGTTAATTGTTATAAAATGCCTAGAAAATGCAAAGGACCATGGCCGCTTACAATTTCGACAACTACGCCGAGAAATCCTAGCATTGCCAATCTGCCGTTCCAAACTTCGGCGGCTGTAGTCAACCCCCATTCCCATCTTTCTTGGGGATACATTTTCATATTTTTAACGGGATGTACTACTTCGGCAAAAGTACAAGGTTTATTATTCAAAGATTCGGTGACTAAATTAGTTAGACAGTCAATGAAAACTGGGTCGGTATTCAAGGCCGGTACGCGCATAAAATTATGAATACCAGCTTCTTCGGCCACTTCCCGATATTCAATGTCGATTTCCTGCAAAGTTTCAATGTGTTCGGAGACAAAGCTAATGGGAACGACTAAAATATCTTGTAAACCTTTTTCCCCTAACTCTTTTAAGGCATCTTCTGTGTAGGGTTTTAACCATTCCACTGGACCAACGCGACTTTGATAGGCTAAGGTGTGAGGATTACTGCGATTTAAAGTTGCCATAATTAAACGGGTACATTCTTCAATCTCGGTTTGATAGGGATCGCCCGCTTCTTCTACATAACTTTGGGGTACTCCATGGGCACTAAAAAATATATGCACTTTCTCGGATTCAGGATGTTTGTCTAATTCTCCTGCAATTAAATTGGCCATTGCTTGCAAATATTGAGGATGATTGTACCATGAGGGAATCAAGGTATATTCCACTTGGCTTAATTCGGGATCTGATTGCCACATTTCCTCTAATATGCGAAAACTTGAACCACTGGTACTAATGGAAAATTGCGGATATAAGGGCAAAATGACTAATTTTTTGATATGATCTTGTTTAATCTGGGCGATCGCCTCTTCAGTAAAGGGATGCCAATAACGCATTCCGATATAAATTTTAGCGTCTGCTCCTTGCTTGGTTAATTGCTCTTGCAATGCCTGACCTTGTTGTTCGGTTATCTTTCTTAAAGGAGAACCTCCCCCAATTTCTAAGTAATTATGCTGGGATTTTTTCGCCCTTAAAGTTGAGATTAACCAAGCAAGCGGTTTTTGCAGCCATTTAACCGGTAATCTGATAATTTCTGGGTCAGCAAACAAATTGAATAAAAAAGGACGAACATCCTCAATTTTATCAGGACCACCTAAATTTAATAATAAAACTCCAAAACGCCCCATAGTTTTCACAATTTACTAAAAATTATTATTTTCATTAATAAGTGTAACAATATATCTTTTGATTAGATTATTTTTTTCTTCGCAATGGCTACTTTTCTTCGACCTCTTAGTTATAAATACCAGTGGCTTTATGACACAATTTCCACTGTTGCTTCCCTGAGTATCGGAGGTGACAAGCGTTTTCGTCAATTACCTTTACAGGGTTTAGAGATTAATCCAGATACCAAAATTCTTGATCTTTGTTGCGGTGCTGGTGCCTCTACTCAACTTCTTGTCCAATTATCTCAAGATGTTACTGCTTTGGATGTTTCACCGCTGGCCTTGACTAGAGCAGCGAAAAAAGCGCCCCAAGCTAAATATGTGGAAGGTTTAGCTCAATCTTTGCCCTTTACTGATAATTCTTTTCATTTAGTTCACACTAGCGCTGCTTTACATGAGATGAAACCTGATGATTTATTAACAATTGTTAAGGAAGTTCACCGAGTGTTACAACCAGGAGGAGTTTTTACTTTTGCTGACTTCCATAAACCTAGTAATATATTATTTTGGCCTCCTGTAGCTATTTTTATGTGGTTATTTGAGACAGAAACGGCTTGGCAATTGTTAAATACTGATTTACTGCAGTTATTGCCGTCTGTGGGTTTTACCCAAGTGAAACAGTCTCTTTATGCTGGCGGTAGTTTACAAGTTATCCAAGCCGTAAAATCAATTGACTTCTTGCAGAAGTCAGGTAATAGGTAATATGTAATAGGTAATAGGTAAAGAAATTGACGCTTTCTGTAGGAAAATTGATTTTATTCTTAGTTTCGCAAGAGGTCTAATTAACAAAAATTAATGGTTTTTCTTAACTATCAACTATCAACTATCAACTATCAACTATCAACTATCAACTATCAACTATCAACTATCAACTATCAACTATCAACTATTAACTATTAACTATCAACTATTAACTATTAACTATCAACTATTAACTAAAATTCATGTCTAAAAGAACCCTTTTACAACCAAATTTAATTCTTGGTAAAACTGTAATTCATTTGTCGCCGGAAATTTTACGCCGTTATGAACTTCGCGGTTTAATCCTCGATGTTGATGATACTATCGTTTCAATTCGAGAACAACAGGTTTCCCCGGAATTGAAGGAATGGGTGGCGGAAATTCGCAAGGTTGCTTCTTTATGGTTGGTTTCCAATAATCTTAGTCATACTCGCATTGGTAAAATCGCCCAATCCCTTGATTTACCTTACCTTCTCGCAGCCGGTAAACCTTCGCGACGCAAGTTACGAGAGGCGATTTCGGCCATGAATTTACCGGTGGAACAAGTCGGCATGGTAGGCGATCGCCTGTTCACCGATGTTCTTGCTGGCAACAGATTGGGGATGTTCACGGTGTTGGTGGAACCGATGGTCAATTCCACCAATGCAGTTCGCTCCTACCCCATCCGCAATTTTGAAGTTTGGTTATCCCAATTATTAGGTGTTCCCCTTAAAACTGCTCAACATAACTTTACAAAACATGACAAATCATAATATTTCAAAATCTAAAGAAATTATTAAGAAAATCGGGGATCAGCAAAATAGCTGTCATGGTTTACTTATGTTTTAAATGAGGTCAGCTTATATAAAGACCTTAAAGATAGCAAAATAATAAGATAGGAAGCGCTAAAGCACATATAATAAATGCTTTGGCGCTTTCATTTATTTTTGTTGGCGTTCATCTCCTAACCTCTCAAATCCCGATTCTGTTATATACACATTTTATTATTTTTGTCAAGACCTAAATGTTAAGAAATATTAAGCCGCAAACCATAGTTGTAAAAATCGGGACATCAAGTTTAACTCAACCGGAAACCGGTCAATTGGCGCTTTCTACCATTGCTGGCTTAGTTGAAAATTTAACGCAATTGAAAAAAGCCGGACATCGGGTAGTGATGGTTTCGTCAGGGGCAGTGGGTGTTGGTTGTGGAAGGTTGAATTTAAAGGAGCGACCGAAAAAAATGGCGGTAAAGCAGGCAGTTGCAGCCGTGGGTCAAGGTAGATTGATGCGGATTTACGATGATCTGTTTAGCAGTTTAGAGCAACCGATCGCCCAAGTGTTATTAACGAGACGGGATGTGATGGAGCGAAATAGCTATGTAAACGCTTATAACACGTTTAAGGCGTTGTTAGAGTTAGATGTTATCCCAATTGTGAACGAAAATGACACGGTGGCGACGGAAGAGCTTAAATTTGGCGATAATGACACTTTGTCGGCTTTGGTGGCCAGCTTGATTGAAGCAGACTGGTTATTTTTGTTAACCGATGTAGATCGGTTGTATTCCGCAGATCCGAGGAGCTTTCCCGATGCAAAACCGATAATTTTGGTAAATTCGGGGGAATTGTCGCAATTACAGGTGAATGCGGGGAGTAGTGGGACTCAGTGGGGAACTGGGGGGATGGCAACAAAAATCACCGCCGCCCGAATTGCTACAAGTTCGGGAGTGAGAACGGTGATCACCCATGGACGCAAACCTGCAAATATACTGAAAATTTTACAGGGAGAGGCGATCGGAACGCAATTTGAAGCCGAAGATAGGACAAAAAATGCGCGCAAAAGATGGATTGCCAATGGTTTAATTCCCGTGGGTAAACTATATTTAGATGACGGTGCAATTCGGGCAATTTCTAAAAAAGGCAAGTCATTATTAGCCGCCGGAATTACCAAAGTTGAAGGAGATTTTGGAGTTTCTGATGCGGTTTATTTATGTAATCAAAATGGGGAAGAAATTGCGCGGGGAATTGTCAATTATAGTAGCAATGAAATAACACAAATTCAGGGCAAAAAATCGGAGCAAATTGAGGAAATTTTGGGTCATTTAGGAGCAGAAACTGTGATTCATCGCGATAATTTGGTGTTGTAAATCTAAAAGCTCGTTGTTGCGCTTTAGCGCTAAAGCGCAACAACAAACCTTTTTCACAAATAATTTTGCTTAGGTAGTTACTAAAGATTTTTGAGAACAATGATTAAGTATATTATTTATTATTAAAGATGGAGCTTCAATTATGGTAACTTCGGGAGGTATGGTAACAAGTTTATCAAGATATTCCTGTTTTTTAAAAGTAATAAGAAACATGATTTTAACATTTTTATTCTGTGATGCTTTAGATAATTTTAAAGCTGCTTCTGAGACAGTTTCTTCTGGTCTTTGGATTTTGATTGTAATGGGAAAACCGTCTAAATCTTGTTTTAGAATTGCGTCTATTCCCTGATTTCTTTGGACAGGAGCATATTCTAATCCTAATAACATAGAAAGTAAAGTTTCGTCACTATTTTGATAGGATTCTCGCCCTTTTTCTAATAAATTAGAATTGGTTTTAAGGGGATTATCAACTCGATTTTGAGCTATTTTAATGGCTTCTTCTGAAATATCTATGCCAATATATTTCCGATTTAATAATTTGGCAGCTACTAAGGTTGTACCACTTCCGCAAAAAGGATCAAGGATTATATCCCCTTCATTTGTTACTAGATTAATAATTCTTTCTAATAATAAAATCGGTTTTTGTGTGGGGTAGCCTGTTCGTTCATGTGCCTTCGGATTAAGATAAGGAATTTCCCAAACATCAGGAAGTGGAACACCTTTTTTACCACCATTACTAATAATATTTCCCTCTTCATTGCGATCATAAATTGCTTTTCCAAATTCATCTCTGGTTCTTTTTTGTAGAATTTGATCTATATTAGTTGATGCTGAATAATTTTGATAAATAGTATTAAAAGTATATTGATTTGTTTTGGTATAAAAGTAAATAGTTTGATGGGAAGGTATTAAATTTTTCTGGGAATTTGACCACCTTTTGTAATACCAAATAATCTCAGAACGAAAATTTTTTTCACCAAAAATATCATCTAATAAAAATCTAATAATATGGGAAGCGTTTTTATCGCAATGAACAAAAATAGAGCCATTATTAGAGAGAATGCGCGACATTTCTTGTAAACGAATATGTAAAAATTCAGCGTATTCTGAGTGAGATTTCCAAATATCTGAAAAGGAAAATTCTTGAGTGCGATCTTTTGTTTTTAGTTTATGCACTTTTTGAGTAAAAAAAGGAGGATCAAGATAGATTAAATCTATACTTTCAGTTTCCATTGTGCGCATTTTTTCTAAACAGTCACCTAACCAGATTTCATTATTCATTATTTATTTTCCTTTGCTATTTCTTCTCAAATAAGTTTTAAATTGATTCTCCCGACTTTTTTGGTAAAATGTATAATTGGATAGCATATTTAAGATGGTGGGTTACGCAGCAAATTAAAAATATTGACTTTTTATTAGAATCAATTTTGCTGCTAACCCACCCAACAAAGTATCCGTATTTTTGATCACCATAAGTAGGGGAGAAGCAAACAAATTTTAACTGTTATTTGGTTCAGGAATTGTAATATCTAGGGTGGTTATTTTCTCATTTAAACTTGTTAATGGTGGTTTAATTTCTGCTTCATTTCCTACTACTAATGTAACCAGTTTATCGGGTTGTAAATATTTTTGTGCAGCCAGTTGTACTTCTTGAATGGTGGTTGTTTTAACCTTTTGTTGGTAGGTAAAAATAAAGTCGGAAGGGTAAGCGAAATATTCATAACGCATTAACCTTGACAGAGTTTGCTCTGGTTTTTGAAAGTTAAATACAAATGAGTTAAGTATGGAATCTTTTGCTGATGCTAATTCTTCTTCACTAATGGGGTTATTTCTGATTTTTTCGATTTCGGTTTTCCAGGATTGAATAAATGGTACGGTGGCCTCGGAGCGGGTTTGACCTCCACCAGCAAAAACGCCGGGATAATCATAATTGGGTTGCCAAGCACCATAGACGGAATAAGCCAACCCTTGACGAGAGCGTATTTCGTTAAATAAACGTCCTCCAAAACCGTTTAAAACCCCGTTTAAGACGGTTAAGGTGGGATAATCGGGCTCATTGGCTTTGCCTGCAAGATGACCGATTCTAATGTTACTTTGGGTTAACTGGGGTTGATTGATAAAAAATACGCCGGTTTCGTTCTTTTGTTCGGCAGATGGGATGTTATAAGCTACTTTTTCGTTTGCTTTCCAATCACTAAATTTATTAGTAATTAATTGTTTTATTTCTGGGGAATTAAAGTCACCAACTATCCCTAAAATTAGGTTATTAGGATAAAAATACTGCTCATAAAAGTTAACTAAATCTTGACGATTAATATTGTTAATTGTGGCATATTCTTCGGTGCGAGAATAGGGGCTTTTTTCCCCGTAAATTACTTTCTTAAATTCCCGACTGGCCATAACCCCCGGATCATCATTACGACGGGAAATACTGCTGTTTATTTGTTGTTTTGCTAACTGGATTTTGTCTTCGGGAAATAGGGGCGATCGCAATACTTCAACAAATAAATTAAACACAGTTTCCAAGTCTTCAGTTAAGCTTTCAAAACTAGCACTACCGGAACTTTCACCGATGGAAGTTTCCACAATTGCGGCTTTATCTTCTAAAATTTGGTTTAATTGATCGGCGGAATGCTGTTGAGTTCCACCGATGCGCATGACTGTACCTGTTAAATCAGCCAACCCAACTTTGTCCGCTGGTTCTAATCGATTTCCGGTTCTAATAATGGCTGTTCCACTAACTAAAGGAAGGGAGTGATCTTCCATTAAATAAACTACCATTCCGTTATCAAGTTGATAACGTTCATAGTTCGGTATTTCCACATTTTTTAAAGTAGGAAATTCTAAATCGGTATAATGTTTTGGTGTTAAAGCCAAAACAGGAGAATTAAAGAGAATTATTAACAGTAAAGTGGCAATTCCGACAAAAATCCAAGGTAATTTTTTCATTATTTTCTGGTTTATTGGTGAGTAAATTTTGTGGTAAAGGTGGAACAGGCATCTTGCCTGTTTTTTTTAATTATTTTGGCTAATTAACCGACCAATGGTTTTATTTTCGGGGGTAAATGTTTTCTTCGCCACTCTTTGAATATCATCGGGAGTAACAGCAGAAATTCGATCAATTTGTGTGAATAAATTGGACCAACTTCCTGTTTTCACTTCATATTCTACTAATGTTTGAGCCATACCCATATTAGAATCAAGCATTCTTAAAAAGTCGGCTTTTGCTTGGGTTTTAATGCGATTTAATTCGTCTTCAGTTACTAATTCTGTGGTCATTTTTTCGATTTCTAAATGTAAAGCTTCTGCAAGTTCATTAATAGTTTTACCCTGAGAAGTTAAACCAAAAAATAACATTAAATTCGGGTATTTATCCCCCGGAAAACCATTAAATCCTTGGGCGGCTAATGCCACCTGCTTTTCTTCAACTAAGGATTTATATAAACGGGAAGTCCGACCATTGCTGAGGATTGCCGCAATCATATTATAAACTGCATTATCTGGATCATTAATACTCGGACGATGATAACCTTCTAAATAAAAAGGTTGGGATTGTAGAGCTAATTCTACTTGTTTTGTTTCTGTTTGTAAAGGTTCAATTATTTCTAATTGAGGCGGTTTTTCTTGTCCTTTAAATCGGCTAAAATAGGTTTGAGCTAATTTTTTAACTTCTTTCGATTTAACATCACCAACGATGGCAATTGTTAAGTTATTTGGTGCATAATATGTCTGAAAAAATTGTTTAACATCTTCGGTTGTCAAATTGCGAATGTCTTGATTATAGCCAATTACAGGACGTTTATAGGGATGTTTTGTATAGGCTGTATCAAGAAAACTCTCTACCATTTGACCAGTGGGAGAATTATCTGTACGCATTCTTCTTTCTTCTAAAATAACCTCTTTTTCCTTATAAAATTCCCGAAAAACTGGGTCAAGAAAACGCTCTGATTCTAAGGACATCCATAACTCTAATTTATTAGAAGGAAAGCTATAAAAATAGATAGTAGAATCCGCAGATGTGGCAGCATTTAAACCGACTCCTCCAGCCATTTCTACTATTTGTCCAAATTCATTTTGCTTAACAAATTGATTAGCTTTCTCTTCAATTTCTTTAAATTCTGTCTCTAATTGGGTTATTTGTGATTGAATACCAGCTTTTTTTGCTTCTTTAATTGCCTGAAATTTTAGATCTAATTGGTCTAATAATTTAGCTTCTTCTTGATAATTACTCGTACCAATTTTACTCGTACCTTTAAAGGCTAAATGTTCTAAAAAATGTGCCACTCCAGTTTTACCTTCAGGTTCATCTACTCCGCCAACATCAGCATAGGTGACAAAAGACACAACAGGAGCTTGGTGATCTTCAAGTATAATAAATTTCAGGCCATTATCAAGGGTAAATTCGTCTATTTTTTGAATTACCCGATCTAAATAAGGCTGAATTGATGACTTGACTGGTATTTCGGTTTTAGCAGCTACTGGTGTTATTTCTAATGTAAAAATTAACAAAAATACACTCAGAAACGTAATTAATCGTCGAGAAAAATAACCCATATTAATCTTTAGTTTTGGCTACAATAAATAACTTAATTTTTTATTTTATCTTATACTAAATAAAAGTTGAAATATTTTACCGAAAATATTGTGATAACTTATATAATGTTCATAAAATAAAAAGGATAGTTTGTGACTAATATTAGCATATCTGCTTCGCCTCGTCCCCGCTGGGAAGTTATTATTCCCACTGTGACACTTCATTTGTTAGCTTTATTGGCGTTTTTGCCTAGCAACTTTAGTTGGGGAGCAGTGGGTGTAGCTATTTTTCTACACTGGATAACCATTGGTTTAGGAATAGCTTTGGGGTTTCATAGATTAGCATCTCATCGTAGTTTAGTTGTGCCAAAATGGCTAGAATATTTCTTCATTTTGTGTGGTAGTTTAGCCGGTCAAGGAGCAGTAATTGGTTGGGTAGGTTATCATCGCATTCATCATTTTTACACCGATAAAAATCTTGATCCCCATGATTCAACAAAGGGTTTATGGTGGAGTCATATAAGTTGGTTGATGCATGAAGTACCTGCCAAAGCCGAATTACCTCGTTTTACAAAAGACATTGCTGACGATAAGTTTTATCAATTTTGCCACAATTATTATATCTGGTTACAGTTAGGTTTGGCAATTTTATTATACTTTTTAGGAGGTTTTTCTTATGTAGTCTGGGGTATTTTTGTTAGATTATTTGTTGGCTTTCATTGTACTTGTTTTGTTAATAGTGTTTGTCATAAATTAGGCTATCGTAATTATGAGACAGATGAGTTTTCTACTAATTGTTGGTGGGTAGCTCTTTTAACCTATGGAGAAGGTTGGCACAACAATCATCACCACTGTCAATCTTCGGCTAAAAATACGGTTAAGTGGTGGGAATTTGATGTTACTTGGTTAACAATTTCTTTGTTACAATTTGTAGGTTTAGCAACGAAAGTTAAGGGTAATTCTATTTAGTTTCAGAAATCCGATTTCTTAAAAAAATCGGATTTATCTTAAATTTTACATTGTTCAAAACGCTTAAATAATGCGGGAATATAACGATAAAAACGGTCATTTTGTAGGTTCATTGCGTCTATGGTACAACTACCACAACCAGGACCAGAATCAACGATCATTTGTCTTATTATTTCCCCATTAATTCCCACCCAAGGTAAGTGGCCAACGGAAGCTTTTAAACTATAATTTAACTCGTCAGAATATAACCAGTCAGGAGAAATATATTCCTCTTCTGTCAAGGGTTGTTTACGTGTCCAATTAAGGCGATCGCCTAACATTTTAACCTGTTTTTCTGGTTTTTTTTCGACTTTTTTAATCTCTTTCCAGATGTTATATTGAGGAGTAAATCCGAATTTATCATGGCTAATTAATAACCATTCTTTGTCAATATCTTTTAAATCTTGACAGGATAAAGCTGCAAAATTAGGGTCAGAATACATATCAGGATTAACTATTTCTTGGATATAGTCCCTTGTTTTTTGATCTGATTCCCGCAAATAATTGACATTAATAAAAGGAGCAAGTGTTTCAGCAACTGATTGGGAATAACTAAGTTTATTAATACCTAAAATTAAGAGTAAAGTTAAGGTTGAAATTGTCAAAAATAAAACAATATTTTTCTTAATCATAACAACATTGATCTTTTTAAGATAATTATAAATACTTGGCTCACTAAAAACAGAACAAATCTTAATATTTCTATACACTATTTTACTAACTATTAAGTTAGCATAAAAGCAAGATTTTAATCTAATTAATAATTAGATACACAACCCTATTTTGATAGGAGTGTAACATGAAAACCGATTATTTGATCGTAGGTAGTGGTCTATCTGCGTTGGTATTTGGAGCATTAATGGCCAACTCTGGTAAAAAAGTCCTTATTTTGGAATCCCATGAATATCCGGGAGGATTTGGTCATACTTTTACCATGGCCAAAAAGTACAAATTTAATGCGCAACTTCATTATGTGTGGGATTGTGGTGAAGGAGGAGCAGTTAATCGTGTGTTAAAAAAACTGAATTTAGCGGAAGAAGTAACTTTTAAACGTTACAATCCTGCTGGATTTGATCACATGAAAATGCCTAATTTTTCCCTGGAGATTCCATCAGAATCTGAGGAATTAATTAGAAGACTAACCAACTTATTTCCTGAACATAAAGATAATATTAGTAACTTTATTAAGGAAATACAAAAAACCAGTCAAGGTTTAAAAATCTTGTCACCTCCTATCAATTTTGCCACTTTATTAAGCCATTTTAGCGAGGTTTTTTGTGCTTTACAATACCTCAATAGCACATTACAAGATGTTTTTAACAAATTTAACTTACCCCAAGCAGCACAAACACTTTTAGCTTTACAATGGCCAGATTTTCTCTTACCACCAAACCAACTATCTTTTTACGCTTGGGTAATCCTATTTACGGGTTATCAAAAAGGCGCATTTTACCCGACTAAGCATTTTGAATTTGTTATTAATTCCTTAGTCAAGGTAATAGAAAAAAACGGCGGTCAAGTATTACTAAATCACACAGTTACCAATTTTCTTGTTAATAATAAAACTGTTACTGGTGTTACTGCAATTGATAAAATAACACAGAAAACCAGCGACTTTACAGGAGAAACGATTATCTGTAATCTTGATCCGAAAAAAGCGGCTCAAATGATCGGGTTAGAAAAATTCTCAAAAACCGTGCAGAAAAAGCTTAATTACGATTATTCTCCTTCTAATTTTATGGCTTACTGTGTGGTTAAAGATATTAACCTGCGCGATTATGGATTTGGGGAATGGAATACCTTTCACACCGGCCATGAAAACTTAAATGAAGCGTTTAAACAAATGTATGAAAAAAATGATTTTTCTCATCCTAGTTTTGCCATCACTACCCCAACTTTACTGACGGAAACTGAGCGAGATTGTCCCGAAGATTGCCAAATAATCGAATTTTTAACCGTAGCAAATTACGATTATTTTAAACAATTACAAGACACAGATAAAAAAGCCTATCGACAAAAAAAAGAGGAAATTCTTAATACAATTCTTGACGTAGTTGAGAAAAATTATATCCCCAATTTAAAAGAACATCTTGTGTTTAAAATTACAGGAAGTCCGACTACAAATGAACGTTTTTGCGGTTGTCCTCAAGGCAATTCCTATGGTTCAAGTCTCACACCTCGTAACATGGGAATAGGTAGATTAAATCACGAAACATCTTTTAAAAACTTCTATTTTTGTAATGCTTCATCAGGTTATCCCGGATTTGCGCCCACATTTTGGACAGGAGCAATTTTGTATCAAAGATTATCTGGAGATTTAATTTTATCCAAGTAGCAAGATTCAATTCAAATAATATTTGAGGCAAAAAAAGTTATGAAAATAGCAATTATTGGCGGAGGAGCAAGTGGATTAGTCACCGCATATTTTCTTGATAAAAAGGGTCATGAAGTCACACTTTTTGAAAAACAATCGATTTTAGGTGGTCATATTCGCACCTTAAATAAAAATATTCAACCAAATCAATCTTCTTGTCAAGAAATTTTAGAATGTGGTGTTTTGGAATTTCCTAGTAATTTTTATAATTTTATCAACTTAATGGGGGAATTAGACGTTGAATTAGAACCCGTTTATATCGGTTCGGGTTTATTTCTTCAAGATGGCCGTCACTTCCTCTCCGGTGAGATGATTAAAAAAAATTTCACCGGGATTCAGCGTTTGATGGAATATCTGCGACTTGACACCATTTACGCTCGTTCTGCTGGTTTATGGATCAAACTTCGGTTTGCGAAAATGCAGGATTTTTATGATCAACCGATGTCTCAACACTTGAAACGCCAATGTATTCGCAATTGTTGGGTGAAATTGTTAATCATGTACAGCTACTCAATGCAATTCGAGTTTATCGACAATTTTCCGGCCGAATTGGCGATTCCCATGCTGCAAAAGTATGTCTTTATCGACTGGGTAAGGATTAAAGGCGGCGTTTACTCTTATATCGACAAAATCTTGGCCCAGTTTAAAGGTCAAATTTTGACAGATACGGCAATTAAATCCATTGGCCGAAGCATTGAAGGTGTAAACATAACCCTCCCAGATGGTATAACCCAGCAATTTGATAAGGTTGTTTTTGCTACCCCACCTGATCAGGTAATGCAACTATTAGCCGATCCTACTGAACAAGAAACCAAGCGATTTGCGTCATGGAAAGGAAACAACGCAAAAACAGTACTTCACAGCGATATGTCCCTGTATTCAAAGTACGGAATTAAACAATTTTCGGAATTCGATTTTTTTCAAACCAAAAAGGGTTGGGGATACAACGCTTACCTGAATCAACTTTGTGGCATTGTAGCCGATCGCCAATATAGTTTAGCTTTTCAAATAGAGGATTTGATTGACAAGAACAAAATCATTCATATTCAGCAACATGAGACTCCGCTTTATACTGTTGAAGCTTTTAGATATCGAGATGAGGTGGTAATGACCAACGGTGAAAATAACACCTACCATGCTGGTGCATATTTAGGCGATGGGTTGCATGAAGGAGCGATCACTTCGGCGGTGCGAGTTGCTGATTTAATCGGTTGATCAATCATCCAGGGGCTGGTGGTTTAAGAAGTAAAAAGTAAGAAGTAATAAGTAATAGGTAATCGGTAATCGGTTTTTAGGTAATAGGTAATAGGTAATATTTTTATTACAAGATATACAACCCTTTAAGTGTAGGGATTAACGGCCGTTAATCCCTACAAATGAAATGAATTACGACGGCGTTGCATGACTCTGAGATGAAATTGTAGGGGCAATCCCTTGTGGTTGCCCCCGAAACGCTGATAGGGTAGGGACAAGCCCTACCCCTACATTGAAAATAAATATCAAATCATCTTGCATGGGTGCAACGCCATTACGACAAGGTTTATTTGCTCAATAAGCTTTAATTAGGGCTTGCTGAAAGATAGTCAAAAGCCTTACTAATCAAAGAGTTACGGTTCAAAAATTTTTCAAAAAATGCTAGGATTGGCCCTTAAAATAGAAAAAAACCTT
>JAABRE010000077.1 GCA_011391125.1 Synechococcales cyanobacterium S06 | reverse complement strand
ATTAGTTGAATTAGGTGTTTCTCTCAACTCTTCACAATACAGACATAATTATTTTGCTCACTGTGGATACTGTGTCACATAGTTACGCAAAACGCTGTAGGTAAAGAAATTGACGCTTATGAGAGGAAAATTGATTTTATTCTTAGTTTCGCAAGAGGTCTAATAAGTAATAAGTAATAAGTAAAAATTAAGAAGTTACACAAAAGTATTTAATTAAGGATTAAAAAAAATGAGAACAATCGCAGAAATTAATCACAAAATTCGACAAGGTTCGGTAATAGTTTGTACCGTAGAAGAAGTTAAACAAAAAGTTAAGGAAAATGGAGTCACTCAAACTTTTCAAGAAGTAGATGTGGTAACTACCGGAACTTTTGAACCCATGGAATCTTCCGGAGCAATGATTAATTTAGGACATACTGACCCACCCATCAAAATTCGTCAGTGTTGGTTAGATGGTGTACCAGCTTACCCCGGTTTGGGTGCTGTTGATTTGTACATCGGGGCAACAATGATGGCTCACTATACCAATAATCCCGAACTTCAGGAAGGCCATAATACCAACATTTTACCGGAAAAGGGAGGAGGCCATGTCATTGAGGCTTTAATCGCTGGAAAAGAAGTTCAATTAAAGGCTTTAGGTCAAGTTACTGATTGTTATCCCCGTTCTTCTTTTGAAACTACCATCACTAAGGACACAATCAATCAGTTTTACTTATTTAATCCCCGCAATATATATCAAAATTTTATAATTGGCGTAAACGGCGGCGATCGCCCCCTGCACACTTATTTAGGTATTCTGCAACCAGGTCTGGGAAATGCTGTCTATTCTAACCCCGGAGCAATTTCTCCTTTATTTAATGACCCGAATTTGGACTTAATCGGGATTGGCACAAAAATCTTCCTTGGCGGGGCGATCGGCTATGTAGCTTGGGAAGGAACTCAACATTTCCCCTTGCAAAAACGACTCCCGAATGACACTCCCATTGGTCCTGGAGCAACTTTGGCCTTGATTGGGGATGCCAAAGAAATGGATACCTATTGGGTGAGGGGTTGTTATTTTCAGAATTATGGTTCATCTTTAATGTTGGGTGTGGGTGTACCTTTGCCCGTTTTGACCGAGGAAGTCATCGTCCGCTGTGCAGTTGAAGATAAGGAGCTAGTTGCCCCGGTGATGGATTTTTCGATCCCTAGACGAGTTCGTCCCACCTTTGGATTAGTAAGTTATGCTCAACTTAAAACCGGCAAAATCACCATTGAAGGAAAACCCGTCCGAGTTGCACCTTTGGCCAGTATTTCCCGCTCCCTGGAAGTTGCGGAAGAATTGAAAAAATGGATTGAGCAGGGTAAGTTTACTTTAACTGAACCGGTCGGCAAAATTGCCTTGGACCGCACTTTTGTCTCCCAAGATAGTTGGGGTTCTCAGATTACTTTGGAGTAGGTAGTCAGGGGTGATCTGTTTGAGTAGACTTCTTGCAGAAGTCAGGTAATAGGTAATAGGTAATAGGTAATAGGTAAAGAAATTGACGCTTATGAGAGGAAAATTGATTTTATTCTTAGTTTCGCAAGAGGTCTAGTATATATTTTAATAGATCTCACGCAAAGTCGCGCTTGGCGCAAAGGGGGTGATCTGTTTGTTCAAGAGGCCTCGGTTTTTTGAAAGGTGTGGAAAATTAACTGTTTATTTTTCTTTATTCTTGTTAATTATCTCAGGAATTTAATGCTTTTACTGGGTCTAATTCGCTGGCTTTTTTGGCCGGTAAATAGCTGGAACTTATACCGACAAAAATTGCACTACTTAGGGAAATTAACAGATATTTTGACCTCCTGTTTTTCAATCAGTTTTAAGATATTGGCAAATATTTCACTCATTGGTAAGATTGGTAATAATATTTTTTTTCTTGCTGATCTTTTTTATAAGAAAAAATAGGCGATTAAATTGCTGATCGCCTATTTTTTATATTAATTATCCCATTTTTTCACTGGTTTAATAATTTTAGGAAGCGATCGAGGTTGTCTTTCTAAAGAAGGTTTATCTGTTTGATAAGTAATATCTAATTTCTTTGGTTTATCGGAAAATGGTTTACTTTTTCCGATAAATTTTGTCGGTTTTTGGAAATTTGCTAACCCCAAATCTTTGCTTTCTATTATTATTAATTCTTCCCCTTCTAACTGTACTTGTAAATCGTAAAAATGACGCAATGGCCGAGGAGGTAATATTCCTTTTAATTTAAGTTTAAAAAACTTAGCAGTTTCTGATTCTTTTTTCGGAGCTTGTTTAATTTTAATTACCACAGTTTCGGTTTCTTCTAAGTAAAAAACCACTTCACCCCGAATGGAAAAATAACCACTTTGACAGGTGGGATCATCTTCAGTTTCCAGGTTAATTTTTTCCAGTTCATCTATATGATAAGTTTCTGGTTCCCATACTCCTAAAAGTTGCACATGAAGGGTATCATTTTCCTGTTTACTACGGGGATAAACTACCCATAAATGACTTTTATTTAGGTCTAAACGATTTTTAAGTAAACTCATTAAACGACCTAATAAAACTGCTTCAATTTTTGTCCCTTCTGAAGTGATTAAAACTCCTCTAGTTACTTTTTCTTCAGAGGGAATATACTGACCTTGAATTAAACCAATGGCCCTATATTGTCGAGGATAAGTAGGTAAAGGTATCGGTCGTTTCCTCCCAGTAATTATTTCATTTTCATCGGAGGAAACTATCTCAGACTCGGGTTTAAATGTACTCATAATTTATCTTTGCTCCTCAATTATCAAACTTATTTCAAAATCATCACAACTATTAGTCAATTTTTTATAAAAAATCATTTATTGATTTTATTGACCCGAAAAATGAACGGTGAATTTTACATTCCTACTTACTCGATTAAACAAGTTAAAATACCCCTTAAACACTTACTTTAAAGTAAACAATGTTAACGTTAAAGTAACTTTTTTCCCTTCAGATATATCAGGATAATATGAAAACCTCTGTAAAAAAACAAAATCGCTGGTTATATATTTTTTTAGTGCTAATGATACTAGCATTAATCGCCTTTTCTTTGCTCCCTATTTTTACTAATTCGGTTACTCAAAGTAGTGTTAATAATGCTACAGCAGCAGTTGATAATACTAGCAAGGAATTATTATCAGAAGTTAAAGGTTATGAGTTGGTTTTACAACGTGAACCTGATAACCAAACTGCTTTACGGGGTCTCTTAGAAGCTAAACTCAAATTAGGTGAGGTTAAAGGTGCGATCGCACCTTTGGAAAAATTAGCCCAACTTAATCCCCAACAAACGGATTATACCATTTTAGTTGCTCAAGCTAAACAACAAATTGAAGATTATGAAGGTGCGGCACAAACTTATCGAGAAATTTTAGCAACTAGACCGGGAGAAATGAAAGCTTTAAAAGGGTTAATTAATTTGTACTTATTGCAAAAACGCCCCGAAGCAGCCATTGGTATTTTAGAAGATACCTTAAAAATTGCCCTCACTGTTAATTCCCCTGAAAATCAAGTCATTGATGTAACTTCCGTGCAGTTATTATTCGGGGAAGTTTATGTGATCGAAAAACGCAACAAGGAGGCGATCGCCCTTTATGATGAAGCTATCAAAAATAATCCCCAAGATTTTCGGCCTCTTTTAGCCAAAGGATTATTATTAGAAAAAACGGGAGCAAAAGAAACCGCAAAACCTCTATTTAAAGCTGCGTTACAAGTCGCTCCTCCAGAATATAAAGACCAAATTAAACAATTAACAAATAACAATTAACAATTGTGAGCTAAAAAAAGTAGGGTGTGTCAGACCGAAATTTTTATATAATAAGCATTATCTGACAATCTGACGCACCCTATAATATCCTTTAGAGCTAACAGTGCGCTAAAGCGCAACAACGAACCAACTTAAACAATTGTTAAAAGCCAAGATCAACAGCCACCCGATGACCACAGGCAAAGCCAGAAAAAGCAACAGCATTGACACCTTGGCCAGGGAAGGTACTATCGCCAACGCAATATAAACCCTTGAGGGGAGTACGATTAAACGGCATAGTCAACAAACCGGGTAATTTGCGACGGGGAATTGGTCCGTAAGTGCCATCATCTCGACCTAAAAAGCGACGGTGAGTTCTAGGAGTACCCACCTCCATGTAGTCTAAACCAGCATCTAACCCCGGAAAAATTGCCTCTAAACGTTCAATTACCCTACCCGCTGCTTCCTCTTTTTTCTCCTCATATTCCTTGGGAGAAAGCTCATTATAAGTATTAATCCAACTAGGAGTAAAAGCGTGAATAATATGATAATTTTCCGGTGCTAAAGTTGGGTCTAATAGAGTAGGAATAGAAACAAAAATAGTACCTTCTTCAGCTTCCATTTTCTCCCAATTTTCTAACAGAATATGATGGCATTCTGTACCTTCTTTTAAAACATTTCCTTCCACCCCTAAATGTAAGCTTAAAAAACTAGGAGATTTTTGATAACGGCCCTGCCATTTTTGCTCCTTTTTTGGCATTTTTTCTGGAGGTAATAACTTTTCAAAAGTATCCCAACGAGTCGCATTAGAAACAATCCTTTTTGCTCTATATTCTTGACCATTTGCTAACTTTACTCCTACCGCTTGATTATCTTCCGTAATAATTTGCGTCACCCTAGCACCATATTGGATTTGA
Source organism: Synechococcales cyanobacterium S06 (assembly GCA_011391125.1). Classification (GTDB taxonomy): domain Bacteria; phylum Cyanobacteriota; class Cyanobacteriia; order Cyanobacteriales; family JAABRE01; genus JAABRE01. The sequence continues at coordinate 17,123 of JAABRE010000077.1, read as the reverse complement.
CCACCGTATTTTTCCAAACCTTCCACCAATTTTAAGGCAATTTGGCCGACTCCCCCTTTCGGGTAATTAATACCACCATAATGACGGTCAGAAAACACCATTCCCGCATTAATCATCGGGGTTTTTTCTGCGGGTACAACGGACCAACAATAACACTCCATATCAATAAATTTAAGCAGTTTAGGATCACTAATATAACGACGTGCTATATCCCCCACATTTTGCGGTAAATACTTCACTAAACCTAGACAAGCTAACGGGTGCTGAAAAAATACCCTAGCCAAATATTTTGGTTCTTCTAAAGATAGCAAATCCATCACATTAAGACATTTAAAAACGTCCCAACATTCATCATAAAATTTCTTAATTCCTGTCTTTTCGTGGGGGAAAATAGCATTTAATTCCTGTAAAAATTGGTCATAATTTTTATGGGTTTTAACCTCTAAATTATCGGGTAAATGATAATGAATTTGAACGGAATCGGGAATAGTCTCAATGTGTTGATCTACCGATCCTAAAGCTCGCGTCAATAAATTAGTCGTACCTTGACTACCAAAACCAAACATCATCGACGCTCCGACATCAAAACGGTAACCTTCCCGTTCAAAATAACCCGCACTCCCTCCTGGAATCAGGTACTTTTCCAACACCAGCACTTTAGCTCCTTTTTTCGCCAATTGAGTTGCTGTAACCAAACCACCGATACCCGAACCTATGACAATAACATCAAATTTGGAATTAGTCATTATAAAGTCTTTACTAGCAATAATCTTTAATTTTATATCTCAGTTTATAGCTAAAAAGCTTAACCATGCTAGTGTCAAACTAAAATCACTAATTAACATCCCGTTAATCCTGATCATCCTGATAAAAAAGAAGGGATGCACCTTAGTATAACTTGGTGACAACCCCTACCATTCCTTGAGAGAAGAACACTGAAAATAATCTTACTCTTAATGATAATCTTTGTCAAGATACCTGATAAAAAAACTCATTAAATTTTGCAGGTTATTATTTCAAGTGTGTGTTAGGGTTGGTCAGATATTCTAATTGAAAAAATTAGATATTTTTTGTTTCATGGTGATTTAGAACTACTATAATTGTTAATTAGGCCAAAGTATAATAGAACCCCAACTAGGCGGTGGAAAATAAATTTTAGAAATTATGGATTATCAAATATTAGAAAATAAGTTAAATAATTCATCTGGTTTAAAGTTAATTCGTAGTGATAACGTGGTTTTAATCGTTAGTTTTTTAGTAAAAGAGTTTAAGATCAAACAAAAAGATTCTGTTTTACAATCTGAATTAGAAACTGAATTAGAATATTATTTAGATGATTTAAAAGAAATAACTGACAATGAATATCCAAGACAGTCCAAAGACTATTTACAAAATTGGATTGACTCTAATTATTTACGACGTTCTTTTTCAGAAGGAGATGATCCGATTTTAACTTTAACCACCGAAACTGAAAATGTTATTAAATGGTTGACAAACTTAGTAGAAAAAAAGGAATTTATCGGTACAGAATCTCGTTTTTTACAGATAGTTTCCCTGTTAAAAGAAATGAGAGACAAAACGACTATTGATCCCCAAGAAAGGATGGAACAATTGCAATCTGAATGCGATCGCCTTCAAAATGAAATAAAACGCATTCAAGATACAGGTGAAATTGAAGCCTATAATCCGACTAAATTAAAAGAAAGATTTTTCTTACTTAATGATCTGACGAGGGAATTAATTGCAGATTTTAGCGAAGTGGAACAAAATTTTAGAAATTTGGCCAAACAAGTTCAAGAAATGAATTTAGAAAAAAAAGTAAGTAAAGGAACAATTATTGGTCAAGTATTAGACGGATATGAAGCATTAAAAAACTCAGATCAAGGCCGTAGTTTTGATACTTTTTGGAGCTATTTAATGGAATATTCTCAAAGAGAATTAAAAGAATTAATTGATAATGTTTATAATTTAAAAGATTTAGAATCTTTACCAGAAAAATATAGTCAAGTTCGACGATTACAAAGTGAGTTAATTAATCGTTCCCAATCTGTTATTAAATCCAACAATAACTTAGCCGAAAAATTACGTCAAGTATTAGATGAAAAATTAAGACAGGAAAATCATCGAATAGGAGAATTAGCAAAGGAAATTACTCAATTATATTTAGTGAAAATTCAAGAAAATTCAGCTATTTTAGATGAAAAATGGTTAGAAATAGAGGGAGAATGTGAAATTAACTTAATGATGGAAAGGGAATTACACCCTTTAGAAGAAGACGAACCAGCAATTTTAACTTGGGAAAATGCGGATTTATCAGAAGTAAATGAAACGGAATTAGAGGAGCTTTATAATCAGTCTTATATAAATGAAGAAGAACTTTTAAAGAGAATTAAAAGCAGTTTAAAAACTAGATCAAAAATAAATTTAACTGACTTATTAGAGATTTATCCTATTACCAAAGGAGTAGCTGAAGTGGTCGCCTATTTATCGATCGCCCATCAGGATGAACAACACTTAATTAGTGATATAATGGAAAAAATCACTATTTCTAGTCTTACCCCAGAAATAGACTTAAACTTAACCTTACCTCAAATTATTTTTCGACGTTAATTATGTTAAATCAATTACCTCAACCTTATGCTCCAGCTATTATTAAATTACTCAAAGGAGTGATTTATTCGGATGATCCTCATTGGGATTGTTTACAAACTAATTTAACACCAATTCAGGAATATTTGGCGAAAATTGGTATCGAATTACATAATTTTGAAAGCGATGGTTTTGCTTATATAAAACAGCCAAGAGAAATCGAAATTGACAATAAAAAAGTAATTTTACCACGGTTAACAGTTAGTCGTCAATTAACTCAAGAACAAACAATTTTTGGCGTTTTATTAAGACAAGAATTATTAACATTTGAATCGGGAGAAGATACCGGAAAATTAGTTATTAATATCGAAAAAATTCGGGAATTATTAACACCTTATTTACCAAAATATGAAAATGATGAAGAAAAATTTAGAAAAGAGGTTGACAATTTGGTTAATCATGCTATAAATAAATTAGGCTTCCTCAAAAAAATCACTGGTCAGGAAGGCCTCTACGAAGTTTGCCGAATTATTAAAGCTAAAATCGATGTTGAAACCCTTGAAATTTTAAAACCAAAATTAGAACAATATGCTCATACCACACCTATTTCCTGAATTTGACAATTCCCCCATCGCAGGTTTCCGTCTTCATAGATTTGAAGTATTAAACTGGGGTACTTTTCACGAAAAAATTTGGACTCTTGATTTACAAGGGAAAACTTCCCTTTTAACGGGAGTCAACGGGTCAGGAAAGTCAACCTTAGTCGATGGTTTATTGACCTTACTTGTACCAAATCGAAAACGAAATTATAATCAAGCTTCCACAGGTAGTGGAAAACGGGAACGGGACGAAAAAAGCTATATTCAAGGAGCGTATGGTGGTCAACGTCGGGAAGATGAGTATGGTTCTAAAACCAAATTTTTAAGACAAAAAGGGACAATTTCCATTTTATTAGGCTATTTTTATAATGAAATTAGCAAAAAAGAAGTCACTTTGGCCCAAGTTTTAAACATAAAAGAAAGTCAGGTAGAAAAGTTTTTTGTAATTGCGAATCAAAACTTAAGTATTCAAGGTGATTTTCCGACTGAAAATTTGCGTGAAATCAAACAGGAATTAAAAAGAAAAGGAGCAGAAATTTTCCCCGAATTTAACAAATATAAACACCATTTTTTAAGGGAATTTGGATTACAATCTGACAAAGCTTTAGATTTATTCAATCAGACCATTAGTTTAAAAGAAGTGAGGAGTTTTAATGAATTTGTCAGGAATCAAATGTTACAAAAAGAAGACGTACAATCTAAAATTGACGTCTTAGAAAAAGGATATAATGATTTAACTACTACCCATAAGATTATTGAAAAAGCAAAAAAGCAATTAGAAATACTTGACCCCTTAGAAAAGACAGCAACTCGAATTAAAGAATTAGAACCACAAATTAAGAAATCAGAAGATTTAATTAAAATTGCTCCTGCTTTTTTTGCCAGTTTTCGGGTTAAATTATGGCAAAATCAAATCAATCAAATTGTCCAGAAATTAGAGGAGCAAAATTTAGCAAAAGTAAACTGTGAAAGTGAATTATCTCACCTTAAAAAACAAGAAAATGACCTAAATTTTGCCATTAATCAAAATAGTATTTCTGTACGTTTAAAGGAATTAAAATCGGATATTTCCACCTTTAAAACACAGCTAAATAAACAAAAAGAAAAAGCTAATTCCTATAATAAATATGCTTTGTTATTAGGGTTTTCTGAATATAGAAATTACCAGACTTTTGATGATACTAAACAAGTTCTAATTCCTCAGAAAAGAATAGAAATTGAGCAAATTTTGGCAAAATTAACCTCCCAAAGAGATGAGAAAATTGCTGATAGAAATGAACTGAAAAAAGAGGTTCAAGAATTACAAAATGAGTTAACTTCTTTACGTCAAAGAAAAAACCAAATTCCCGAAAAAATATTAAATATTCGTAACACTTTGATTAAAGTTTTTAACTTACAAGAAACTGACTTACCTTTTGTGGGAGAATTGTTGCAGGTTAAACCAGAAGAGCAACATTGGGAAGGTGCGATCGAAAAAATCTTACATGGTTTTGGTTTATCAATACTTGTCCCCGATAAATATTATCGACAAATTAGTGAATATATTAATAACAATAACTTAAAAGAAAATTTTAGTTATTTTCATGTTCATGACGTGATAAATATGGCAAATCAACGTAATTTTGCTCCTAATACTGTACCTTCAAAACTCGAAATTAAACAAGATAATCAAGAATTTTATTATTGGTTAAGGGACCGTTTACAACAGTCTTATAATTATGTTTGTTGTGATCAGATTGAGGAATTTAAACACCATAATAAAGCAATTACCAGTAAAGGTTTAATCAAACAGTCAAATGACTTTTATCAGAAAAATGATAGAATTAACATCAACGATCGCCGTAATTATATTTTAGGCTGGAATAACCTCGAAAAAATACGTTATTTTGAGGAAGAATTATCTCAAAAAGAAGCTAAACTTAGGGAAATTTATGAGCAAATTTCCACCTTAGAAACTCAGAAAAAACAAAGGGAAAGTCAAAATTCATGGTTAGAAATATTAAATAATTTCACTGATTTTACCGAAATAGATTGGCAAAATACTGAAGTAAAATTAGCAAAAACAGAACAGGAATTAGCGGAATTAATGGCTAATTCTGAACAATTAAAACAATTAGAAACACAATTAAAAGAAGTGAGAGAAACACAAACCAAATTAACTCAAAAAAGAGATATTATTATGGGAAAAATTGGTAGTTTCACAAGGGAAAAAGAGATACTAGAAAAAAATATAAAAGAGCAAAAAATTGTCGATCAATTTTCTGAATTAGAATTGCAAGAATTTGAAATAACTCAATTTAATACTTTATTTAAACCAGACTTAGACAATATTAATGAAATTCAACAGGAAAAAATAAACTCCCTTAACAATGAACTAAATAAATGGGAAACGAGAAAACGTAATTATGAAAAGGATATTATTTCTCAAATATCAAAATTTAGGAATACATTTCCAGAAGATACTACGGAAATGGATAACACAATGGAAAGTTTAGACGAATATTTAAACCTATTTAAGAAAATTAAGGATGATGATTTACCTCGTCATGAACAAAGATTTAAAAACATGATGAGTGACAATATTATTACTTCTGTTTCTTCTTTTAAACAGTCATTAGATGATCAAGAACAAAAAATAAAAGATGACATTTATGACTTAAATAAATCTTTAAAAAACCTTAATTACAGTAACACAACTTATATTGAATTAATCTGTGAAAAAAATAAAGATATAGAGATTAATCAATTCAGAAATAATGACCTAAATAACTGTTTAAGAAATCTAGGGAAAGAAACACAAGAAGATAATGAAGAGAGGTTTCAATATATTAGTGAATTAATTAAAAAATTAAATGAACAAGAACGTTGGCGAGAAAAAGTAACAGATGTCAGAAATTGGTTGAATTTTTCTGTTAGTGAACGTTATCAAGAAAATGGTGAAGAAAAAGAACATTATACAGAATCTTCGGGAAAATCAGGAGGCCAAAAAGCAAAATTAGCCTATACTATTTTAGCAGCAGCGATCGCCCTTCGTTACGGATTAAATCAGGAAAATTCCGACCAAAAATCCTTCCGTTTTGTGATCATTGATGAAGCGTTTAGCAAGCTTGACGATAATAACGCACGTTATGCAATGGAATTGTTTAAAAACCTTAATTTACAACTATTAGTAGTGACACCCAAAGATAAAATTAATGTCATTGACACCTACATTAATAGTCTTCATTTAGTGTTCAATAATAAGGAGGAAAATTACTCTAGTATCAGATCAATTTCCATCGAAGAATACAGACGACAACGTGAAATTATAAATTCTTAAAAAACTTGGTTTTTCAAATTTTGTCTGTAAATAATAACTACAAATATAAAACCATGATTACACCTTCTGAAATTAAGAAAAAGGCCGAGAAACAATATCTAAAATTCCTCATTTCTCTTATTACCAAAGAGGAGTTTTTTCCCCTTAATTTTCCCGTGGGAAAATTACCTTCAAATTCTGTGGAAATTCACCAAAATTTAAGGGAACTTTTACAAAATTCTCATAATAACTTACTTTATGGTTATACAGTAAGATTGAAAACCGTAAAAACCCGTAATCTTGGAGAACAATCCTTACCTAAACAGATATTAATTGAGACAGAAATAGATTACTTAAAATTGCTAAAAAAAGAGAGAGAAGTAAAAAATTTTAGGCAAAATATCGACTTAATCTTAACAGAAATTCCCCAATTACATGACTGGATAATTAATAATCCTTTACAGATAATAAAATATGAAAAAGATTGGCAAAATTTATTAAAAGTGTGTCATTATTTTCTCAAGAATCCTCAACCTAACCTTTATATTCGGGAATTACCGATACAAATTCATACCAAATTTATTGAAAACCATAAAGAAATTATTACCAGTCTATTAAAATTCTTGTTACCACCCGAATTAATTAACTTAAATGAGTTAGAAACAGAGAAAAAATTTGAGAAACAATTTAACCTAAAATACGAAGAAGCATTATTAAGAATTAGAATATTAGACCCCAAATTAACAACTAAATATCATTTTCCCTTTACAGATTTTTCCATTCCAATTTCTGAACTAAAACAACTAAATTGGAGAAATCACCAGATTATTATTACTGAAAATAAAATGTCTTTTTTAACCTTACCACAATTAGAAAATACTTTAGCAATTTGGGGTGCTGGCTATAAAGTTCAAATATTAAAAAAACTTCAATGGTTATCTCAATCTACCCTGTTTTATTGGGGTGATTTAGACATAGATGGTTTTAAAATCTTAGCTCAATTAAAGAGTTATTTTCCTAATGTGATTTCCTTAATGATGGATCAAGAAACTTTAACCCTTTTTAATGATTTTATTGGTGAAGATACATCTGGTTCAAAAGCTGAAAATTTAACTAATTTAACCACTGAAGAAAACACAATTTTAGCCTATTTATTTTCCCATAAAAAACGTTTAGAACAGGAACAAATTAACCAAGATTATGTTAATAATTACCTGTTTAATAAATTAGATTTTTAACCAAATCATAATTATAAAATCTTGAATAGGTTTGTTGTTGTATAAAATTACAATTCAAATCGCTTTCAATTATCAAATTATCTGGTTTATAACATTTTTAGTTGATATTTTGCCTCTTTTTCCCCCCTCTCCCTTTGGGATGAGGGGGGTAGGGGGGTGAGGGAGTATATAACACTTAATCAGAAAATGCTATAATTTTTATTTGTAATTACTATCACTAAATATTTCACTTGAAATGCAGTTCTGGTAATTTCCACCAGGGAATCTCTGGTTGTTCGTGGTGTTCTCGATGATATCCGAAATGATAGCAGCTAAAAAATGATAAAAAAATTGGTAAGTTTATGCTGTTTGCTCGATGCAAGTTGTCATATCCTTCCTCTGGTTGACGGTGAGGGAGAAATGTGCCAAAATAAAATAACTGCAAGGAACTTAATATTAATGGTAGTCCCCAAAATAAGCCAATATTAAGGAGAACTACATGGAAAATATAATGGAATAAAATAACCAGACTTAAAAAATAGCCAAACTGTTTCCAAGTGCCATATCCTTTGAGAAAATGCAGATACCAAGCAAAAAAGCCCGAATTCTGACCATCATGAAAGTCAGGATCATCCAAACTGGCAGGATTTTGATGGTGTTGCCAATGTTTGTGCAAAAGCTCATCGTAGGAAAAAAGTGCATATAAAGAAATGACTAAAATACCGAAACTACGATTGAGTTTGGGATTTTTAGGGCAAACTAAGCCGTGCATGGCTTCATGACCTGTAATAAACAACCCCGTATTAAGGAAAGTTTGTAAAGCAATTCCTAACAAAATCACGGGAAATTGTGTCACCCTAATTTCAAAATTTAGTAAGAAAGTTAAGGTAACAAACCACAACCCTAAAATTGTAGTTGCTAAAATTAAACTCTTTGAAGGAGTAATATAGAAAGAGAAAATCATCCCATTTTTGCCAGTGCAGAAATTTTAGCTTTTTTCTCAGCAGTTAAACCAGTTAAGTCATTGAGAACCAACCAGCCTTCTTTGATTAACTTAGCCAGTGCGAACACGGGAGTTAAATCTCTTTCATCATACTTACCATCAATATCGTATCTTTTGGTACTTAAATAGTCGTGTAAGTCCCAAATATCACTGATTTCAGTAATTTGAGTCGCTTTTTCGCGAATTTCCGCCATTAAAGCTTCAGTTTCTCTGGTATAAGCTTGAACCAAAGCTTGACGAGCTATTTCTTGTTCCTCAATTGACCATTCAAACATTTTTGATTGCATATTTAAGTTGAGTTATTAACTAAAAAACGCTCTTGAAAATAGAGCGTTTGTATTAATCGTTTAATTAGTCGATCGCCATTTTCTGATTCAGAGCTTGATTTGGCGACCTGCTCAAACTAACGAACTAGGTTTAACAATTCTTTGGGAGAGGCTAATAAATCAATAGCAACGAAGAAAATCTTATTCTCAGGATTGAGTAAGAATCGCCAAGCAATATTCATACCGACATTACCACCAAACCAAGGTGTTTGACATTTTCCAGTCACTTTAATTTGGGTAAATCCTTCCTCGGCAGATTCAGAAACTCCGCGTTCGGGAATTAGTTTCAGATTTTGGCATTCTTCTCTGAAAAACCGTAAAACTGCTTCTTTACCAATAATGGGTTTACGGAAAGGAGGTTGTAGCGCTCCATCGGGAGTAAATAACTCGATTAATGCGTCAAAATCATTGGCATTCAAGTTATTCATGTAGTTATTAATGGTTGTATTGTCAATACCTTCGATTTTAACTTGAGTCCGTTGTCCGATGTCTTTAGGAGGAGTAACAGGTTCGCTAATTCTTTCAAAATTACCAATTTGGCTGGTGTCAAAACCCATATCTACCACTGCATTGCGAAGAACAGTGATTTGTTGACCGCCTTCTAAACCAATAATGGTATTGAGAACCGCATTCGCATTAGCCGAAACCTTGTAAGATTCAGGAATCGGAGCAATTCTGCCTTGCTCCATTAATTTACCTAATTCATACCAAAAACCCAGCTTAACATTGGCACTCCAACTCGCATAAGTGCGACTAATGGGAGTATCTGTACGATTGGCTAAATCACACATAACTTGACTTTGTTGTAAAGGGGTCATGGCGATCATTTCTTGGAGCGTTCTTTCCGCAAACTGCATACTAGCAGCTCCAGGAGCCGCAATGGTAATTGTTTTGCCCATTTCTAAGTAAGCAAACCAAATTAAAGCGAGTTGATCTTCTGCGCTTAACTGCTGGAATCTAGCGATGGTAGCGGGTACAGCATCAGCTGCTAAAGTGCTGGGGAATATGTTTCTTGCTGTATCAATGGTAAATGGCATATTTTTTTGGGGTTAGGTTTATCGTCGAAGCTTCAACCAAATTAATCTTTTTGAATGAGAATTAGTTGTGTTTGAGCCTATGCAAATTACTCTAACAAAATATTACAATTTATTAAGGAAGTGATGTTACACCTTGACAAAAGATAAAAAATGTGGTAGTATCTTTTGTCTGACAATTTTAGTATTGGGTAATTTAATTGTCCACATTCAAGACAATTAATTAAGATAAAAACAGGTAACTTAATCATCCTAAATCACAAAAATCATTTAATCATTGTCTATTTTCTTTTGCTCACATTACCTAAATCACAGATAATTAATCTTTGATAATTGATGATTAATAGTTGATAATGCCCTCACAATTACGTATTTATGTTCCTGATCACCCTTTAATCAAACATTGGTTGGCTGTTGCGAGAGATGTCAATACGCCCACGGTATTGTTTAAAAGCGCCATGACCGAATTAGGGCGCTGGTTAACTTATGAGGCCACAAGGTATTGGTTGCCAACACTTGAACTTAACGTGCAGACTCCCGCTGCAGTTTGTCCCGCTACGGTAATCAACCCTGAAGTTCCCATCGCCGTAATCCCCATTTTACGCGCTGGTTTAGGATTATTGGAAGGAGCGCAAACCTTGTTACCGTTGGCTTCGGTGTATCATTTAGGTTTGGTGAGAAATGAAGAAACCTTAGAACCAAGTTGCTATTTAAACAAATTACCGGAAAAATTTGCGCCCGAAACCAGAGTTTTAATCGTTGATCCCATGTTAGCGACGGGAGGATCAATGATGGCCGCCATGAAGGAGTTAACCAATCGGGGAGCAGATCCTAGTTTAATGCGGATTATTTCAGTAGTTGCCGCACCTCCGGCCTTGCAAAAATTAAGTCTCGAATATCCGGGCTTAAATATTTACACCGCCATTATTGACGAAAGTTTAGACGATAATGGTTATATTGTACCGGGTTTAGGAGACGCAGGCGATCGGACTTTTGGAACTTTGTAAGCAAAATCTTGCCGAATGGAAAAAAATAGTTTACAATGAGAGTATCAAGGGGCCGCCACGGTTTCGACAGGCTGGCGAAAGCTGCTCTGTGATGCAGGTAGAGAGTGAGTCTCCTCTCTCAAATCAAAGGCTCAAACAAAATGTAACTGCGAACAACATCGTTCCTTTTGCTCGTAAAGCTGCTACTGTAGCTGCTTAATCTGCCAATAACACGGCCCGAGCGCTTCTAGTTTGACTCCGTTAAGAGTTAGAGGCAAACCCCCAACGGATGCTCCTTTCAGCTTCTTCTAGTAAGCTGACTGGTTAAGACTTTACTAGTACATCCACCTCATCTGGGATAATTGATGATTCCCGTCTTAGGGTCAGAAAGACTAAACCTGTGAATGATCGGAAAGTTAATACCCAGTTTGGACAGCAGTTCGACTCTGCTCGGCTCCATTTTTAGGAAGTAATAAGTAGGGTGGGCAAAATTAGTCAGTAAGTTACCTTGGCGTAATTTATAATAATTTTGCCCACCTTACCCTTAATGGTTAACATGAAATTTTCAGCGCAGGAAAATCACTTAAATTTAGCGAGAGCAAGTTTACAACAAGCTTTGTCGTGGTATTCGGGCTTTAATAGACATGGTGCAACCCCTCCCAATTTCGAGCTACAAGGGGCAGTACGCAGCGATTTACAGGCTTTAAAGGCTGCTTTGGACAAAATAGACCAAAAAGTGATTAGAATCGCTTTATTTGGGCTGGTAAGTCGGGGTAAGTCGGCTGTGATCAATGCTTTGCTTGGGGAAAAAGTCTTGGTAACGGGACCGCTGCATGGGGTGACAAAATGGCCGAGGTCAGTGGCGTGGAATCCCGCTAGTGGTAAGGTTAAGGTGGAGTTGATTGATACGCCGGGATTGGATGAAATTGAAGGCCAAGCTAGGGAGGAAATGGCGCGGGAAGTTGCCTCACAAGCCGATTTAATTTTGTTTGTTATTTCTGGGGATATTACTAATACTGAATATCAGGGTTTGTGTGATTTAAAACGACTTCGTAAACCGCTTATTTTGGTGTTTAATAAAATAGATTTGTATCCAGAAATTGATCGTCAAGCTATTTTTTTACAGTTGCAATCTTTGGGAGATAAACAGTTAGTTTCTCCGGAGGAAATTGTTATGATTGCTGCTGAACCTCAACCTTTACCCGTGCGGGTGGAATATCCAGATGGTAAAATAATAGAAGAATGGGAAGAAATTCCGCCAATTATTGATGAGTTGAAAGCTGTTATTTTAACTATTTTAAATCGGGAAGGGCGATCACTTTTAGCCTTAAATTCTCTATTACAAGCTGAAGAAGCGGAGAAAAATATAGCGAGAAAAACCATTGAATTAAGACAAAAAGAAGCGGAACAAATTATCTGGAAATATGCTAAATATAAGGCGATCGCTGTAGCAATCAACCCCCTGGCGATTATTGATTTACTAGCCGGAATTATTACAGATTTAGCATTAATTCGAGCTTTATCGAAGTTATATGGATTACCAATGACTAGCTATGAAGCGGGTAAAGTCTGGCGTAAAATTATGCTTAGTTCCGGGGGTTTATTATTAGCTGAAATTGTAAGTAGTGTATTTTTAGGATTCGGAAAAAGTGCATCAGCAATAACAGGAATTACGGAAAATCCTAGCCTAATTTTTAATTATGGAAGTATGGCTGCAATACAGGCTGGAATTGCGGGTTATGGGGCTTATATTGTGGGAAAAGTGACTCAAGAATACTTAGAAAATGGTTGCAGTTGGGGGAATTTAGGGGTTAGTACGGTAATCGAAAATATCGTTAATGAAAGTAATTCTAATACAATTATTGATCGTCTTTTTAGGTCTCCGTAGATGGATAAAATTCCCTATTTTTAAAGGTAATTTTTCAATTATAAATTAAAATAAATTCCCATCTTTTAAGCTATTTTGAGTAATTCATCTAGCATTTTCAGATTAAATGAGATATACCCCTCACCCCCGACCCCCTCATCCCAAAGGGAGAGGGGGAAAAAGATTCGTCATAAATTTTGTAAGTGCTATAAGATCAAATCCACTTCCATGAAGATGATCTAATTGATTACACAGGCTATAAGCCTGTGCTACAGTTAATTAAGTTATATTTGGCTAGGTATTCCGGGGAATTGTTTATATTTAAAGTAAAATCCAGCTATCATTAATAAGATAATGCCAACTGTACCAATTCCTAACCAACTAGGGACCCAAAAAACTAATTCTATTTCGTTAAGTTGACCCGGTTTTAATTTCCAAACTAAGTTATTTTCTGTGGCAATTACTGTTTGATTCTCGTCTAAATTTTGGCTAATAATTTTACTATTCCAAGGAGTATTTAAGCTGAATTCTAAGTTAACTAAATCTCCCGGACTAATCAAAACATTACCCTGATTTGATAACACACCTAAAGCGCGTAGGTCAATATTCAGGTTAATTTTGTTACGTTCCATTAATAAAGCATTGCTTTGAAAAATGGACATTTTCCCTTGAAGTTGTAACAATTCTTGATTGTTTGCCAGTTTAATTGCTTGATATTTTTTGTTGCTATCTGCATTAAAAAATGTGTTAAATTTATCGACTAAATCTTGACCATTACTAAAGGGAATTGTCACGATTATTTCTTGATCTGAAATTTTTTTCGTGTTTCCTTCTAATTGTTTAGCCCTTTTTTGAAGGCTGGTTAACCATTTTTCTGCTTCAGTTTGGCTTAGACTGGTTAATTGTTCTGCTAAAGTTATATGTTGTACGATCGCCCCATGGTGTTGATCGCTAAAGTTCAATCCGACATCATAACGTACACAACCGCTTAAGAAAACGATTATTCCTAATAAGAAAGGGAGAAATTTTTTCATAATTAATAGTTGATAATTGATCGCTTTTTAGCCATCAGCAATCAGCCACAACTTGTCAACTGATAACTGATAACTGTTAACTGTTAAGATTTGGCAGACACTCCTAAGTTTGAGAACAGAATATAAGGAATATATGCTCCTCCTCCTACCCATTCGGGAGAATCGCCTAATTCTTCGATCGCCGCTTCAAAAATACTGCCGGCCACCATGGTATTCTTTACTCTACCAACGATTTGACCGTTTTCGACTTTATAACCTAAGTCCAAATTCACGGAAAATTCGCCCGCTAATTGATTAGATTGTCCAGCACCGAGTACCTGATCAACAATGATGCCCTCTTTTATTCCGGCAATTAATTGCTCAAAAGAACTTTTACCCGGAGAGATACAGAGGTTAACTAAGTCAGGTCCTGGCCGAGAAATTCCTCCTCGGAAACCGTTACCGGTGGATTGGGTATTTGCTCTAGCTGCCCAACGTAAATCCCAGTAAAATTGTTTAACTGTTCCTTGATCGATCAAGGTTTTTTTCGTGGTGGGGATGCCTTCATCATCAAAGGGAGAAGCGGAAACTCCGATGCTGGGGTCTTCAAAAATGGTTAAACGGGGGTCAAAAAGTTGCTCACCAATTTTATCGGCCAAGGGAGAAGCTTTTTGTACCACGACTTGACCGGAAAGGATGGTATCGAACAGACCGCCAATGGTACTAGCAACTGCTCTGGGGGTAAATAAAACGGGAAACTGACCACTGGTAATGGTGGCGTTTTTTTCAGCGCGGCGATATTTTTGCAAAAGTTGTTCTATCATGCGGTTATAGTCAGGTTCGCTGTCCCTAGCCACATCATAACTGTAAGCTTGCAAAAAGTCTTCTCCGCGGACCAAATTTCCTCCTAAACTTGCGGTGACAATTTTGGCACTTTGTTCAGTGTAAACGTTGCTAGTATTTGCCAATTTAACTTGACCCGATCGCACATGGAAACCGACATCAACCAAAATATCGGGATTATATTGATGCACTTGGCTAATCAGATTTTCGCCAATTTCCACCAATTTTGCCGTTTTTGGGGGAATGTAATCGCTTTCAGGAATAGTTATTTGGACATTTTCGGGAAAACTAAACTCGACTGGATCGCCAATTTCCGCCGTTTGGATCGCTGCGGCCATCAAATCATCTAAACGGGTCAAGTCAGTGGAACTGGCAAAACCGATCCTGCCTTCAACGATAACTCTCAAAGCAACACCTTGAGTCGCTTTAGTTTGCAAGGATTTTAAACGATTATTTTCAAATTCGATGGGGGTATCTTGGCTAGATTGGTAATAAACTTCAGCTTGAATACCTTTACTTTTAGCTTGTGAAATTAGGTTTTCTAGGATTGATTCTGTCATTATTATTGGTTATCAAAAAGAATATCTAAGGCTGCTATAAGCAATTATAGTTTTCTTTGCTAATCCTTCCCAATTTAATTGTTGGAGATTAGAAGTTTCTGAATCATCTTTAATGATTAGGGTTTCTAAATGATGATTTAAGATTTGAGGATTTAGTTCTCCTGTGTATAATTTAACCCATGTTTCTCCTACTTGAATCTGAAGTTCAGACAGATAGTAATTCCCCTTAAAAATTGAATAATATAATTTAATGGTTAGGAGCTATAAGCTTAGGCTGCGCTAAAGCGCAACTACAAACCTTTTTTTTCAACTGTTCTAATCTTAATTGGAATTACTATAAAAGATATTGCTAATGCAGACCAAGCTATAACTTTCATGATAATTTATTGTTTAGATATAGCAATCCTAAATAGGTTGTCAAAAATTGTTTTCACCAAACCATTACTGTAGAGACGTTGCATGCAACGTCTCTACACAAATCATTTAGGACTGCTATATTTTCATGAAAAGTCTTTAAATTTAGGTTTTAAAAAGTTAGGAATTAATTGTGGTGAACTAGATTTTTTCATATTATTAAGAATAGTTTTTTGTTTTTCTTTGACGTATTCTGAAGGATTGTTAATATGATAGATATAAGGATTTGGTAACACAGCAGCTAAAAGACTAGCTTCTTCTACTGTTAATTGTTGAGCATTTTTTTGAAAAAAATATCGGGAAGCTGCTTCCACTCCAAAAATATGGGGAGCAAATTGTATAATGTTTAAATAAATTTCTAAAATACGTTTTTTACTTAAGATAGCTTCCATAATTATTGTTAAATAAGCTTCTAATAGTTTACGAAAATAGGTTTGTTTTGGCCAAAGAAAAAGATTTTTAATCGTTTGTTGAGAAATGGAACTTCCTCCCCTTAAGGATGAAGAAGAATTAGCACTATTTGCTTTCCAAGCGTTAAAAATTCCTCGCCAATAAAATCCCGAATGTGTAGAAAAGTTAGGGTCTTCTGCTACAATAACCGCTAAAAACATCCAGGGATTTATTTGCTCATAATTCACCCAATTATATTCAATCTGAGGATTAGCTGTTTGTAACATAAAAGCCGAAGTGGGAGGATTAAGCCAGTATAAACTTAGTAAAGCTAAAATCTTTAAGCTTATACAAAATAAGACTATTCTTAATCCAATTATAAAGATAGTGAGAGGAACAAAACTGAGCCATATTTGGATAAATATAAGGGATATTATCAATAATCTTGTGACATTTTTTAGGTTAAAATCTAACCAATATAATAAAGATTTTCTGCTGAAAAAATTAGTCATAGTTCACTTATTTTTGAGGTTTTCTCTAAGTTTATCTAAGTCAAAATTACTTCCTGGACAAAGGGTATTACATCCGGTTAATTCTCGATGACCTCGTATATTTTCGAGAGGAATATTATATTTTTGACGGAGACTAGAAATTAAATATAAAAGTGATTTAAATTGAGTTTGACTTGGTTTGGTAAAAAAGTTTGGTATCGGTCGAGTATGACCATTCTTATCTTGAATAATACGATTTTTGTCAAACCATCCTGATCAGAAATGGTGAAAGGTAAAAAAAAGAAGTGAAAATTGGGGTAATTTTAATGATAAAATAGCAAAAGAACTTTAGTAAATATTCTTTTGCCATGTTTACAAATTTTCCGAAAATTATAGCAGAAATTTTAAATAATTTACCTAAAAATGATTATCCGGTTTTAAATACTCATTTATTTGTCTCTTGTTGGTTAGGATTTATTTTAGATCAAAGTCT
>JAABRE010000076.1 GCA_011391125.1 Synechococcales cyanobacterium S06 | reverse complement strand
TTTTTAGTTGACATTTTACCTCTCTTTCCCCCTCTCCCTTTGGGATGAGGGGGGTAGGGGGGTGAGGGGTAGATAACATTTAATCAGAAAATGCTATAGCAATCCTAAATAGGTTGTAAAAAATTGTTTTCACCAAACCCTTACTGTAGAGACGTTGCATGCAACGCGAGAGCCCACAAATCATTTAGGACTGCTATAGTTAAAAATATGCTAAACTTAACAGAATGAGAACGAAAATAGAAAGGTAATTGAAACGATGACTTCATCCGATTTAACCCAAAAAATATACGAGCAGTTTAATTATTTACCTTATCCAGAATCAGATTTTAAACAATCTCCCCAAGACAATCTTGAATTATTATTTATTCATAGTATTATTACACCATATTATTTACGGTATCAACAGAAAATTGAAACGAAAAATACAGTAATTTTAGATGCAGGTTGTGGTAGTGGTTGGAAATCTCTAATTTTGGCTTTAGCTAATCCGGAAGCGAAAATTATTGGCGTTGATCTATCAGAAAAATCCGTCGCCTTAGCACGTCAGCGATTAGAATTTCATGGTATTAAAGATGCCGAATTTCATGTTTTATCCCTAGATGAAATTGAGAGTTTAGGAATTGAATTTGATTATATTAATTGCGACGAAGTTTTATATTTATTTGACCAACCAGAGGTGATTTTACAAAAATTTAACTCCGTTTTAAAACCCAGAGGAATTATTCGAAGTAATTTACATAGTTATTATCAAAGATTTGCTTTATTTCGCGCACAAAAATTATTTAAACTAATGGGATTACTAGATAATAATCCTGAAGATATGGAAATAGAAATTGCCTTAGAAACAATGAAATCACTGAAAAATGGAGTTAATTTAAAACAAACGACTTGGAATCAAAAATTTGAAGGAGATAACGCCAAAGAACATACTTTAATGAATTATCTTTTCCAAGGAGATAAAGGTTATACTGTTACGGATTTATTTGAATTTTTACGAGCTGCTAATTTAGACTTTTTAAGTATGACAAATTGGCGACATTGGGAAATCTTAGACTTATTTAAAGATAGTGATAATTTACCAGTTTTTTGGGAGCTGGGTTTAGCAGAATCTTCCCTAGAAGATCGCTTAACTTTTTATGAATTATTACATCCTATTCATCGTTTAATCGACTTTTGGTGTGTTAAACCGAATGCAACAGAACAACCTATTTCTGTTAGTAATTGGTCAAAAGAAGACTGGTTAAATTCTTTAATTAGTTTACATCCCTTATTAAAAAGTTCACAAGTTAAACAGGATTTACTGGCCAGTATTAAAGAATATAAACCTTTTGAAATTAGTCGTTATATAAAATTACCAACTACTACACCTTTTTTAATTGAAATTAGTTTAGCAGCCTGTTTATTACCTCTGTGGGAAACATCCCAACCTTTAGACACATTAATAACACAATGGTTAAAAATCCAGCCCTTACAACTTGATAGTTTAGAGCCAAAAATTCCGGATCTTGCCTTTACAGAAGTTACTGAACTTTTGACTAAATTAGAGCTATTTTTATATATTTTAATTGAAAAAAAATAGGAATAATTAAGGAATTAAACCTACTTTTTTTCCGCAGTAACAATTCCTAAATTATTATTACCCAATTTCTTTGGTAAAAATAAAAATGCTCAAAAATAATCATCAATAACCTAAATTTTATTCATTAGTTAGCTAATTTCTTTGATCATTTATTTAGATTTTAGATAAATCTCCCACATTTGACGATAGGCATTTTCCATTTCTTTGGTAAATTGTTTAGCATTCCACAGGGGAGAAGTCTGACGAGATTTATGTAATTTCCAGCTTACTTTAGCCCTTAAATCTTCATCTTGACCTAAGCGAATTCCCCAGTCAATATATTCTTGATCACTCCATGCAATACCTTCCGTAATACCAGCATTCATCATAAAAGCATAGCTATTTCTAGCAGCCCATTGTTCACCAACTCTTGTTACCAAGGGAATACCTAACCAGAGAGTTTCCAAAGTAGTAGTAGCTCCAGAATAGGGGTAAGTATCTAACACAATATCAGCTAATTGTTGCAGGTTAGCGCGATAAATTTCCTCACAAGAAAACTCTGGTAAAAATCTTAATCTTTCCTTTTCTACCCCGATTTCCGAAGCAAGATCATAAAATAATTGTTTCATATTATCCTGATCTCCTAATCCTTTTAAGAGAAGATAACTATGGGGAACAGATTTAAGAATTTCTAGTTGTAAACTGATATTATGGGGGTTACGTTTCCAACCATTTTGACTACTAAAATAAACTAAAGAATCTTCTGGAATATCTAAATCTTTTCGTTTTAAAGTAGGAGCAAAAACCTCAAAACCATCCACCGCCAAATAAGTCTGAGGTAAACGCCAAATTTTTTCCTGATAATATTCTTGGGCATTTTCAGGCAAGACGTAATCATCAGCAAGAAAATAATCCATGGTGCTTAAACCAGAAGCATCATAACCCATCCATGATACTTGTATGGGTGCAGGTTTATAGGCCAATATTTCACAAATAATAGTAGAAGTAAGACTTTCTAAATCTATTAAAATATCAATTTTATCAGCTTCAATTTGTTCGACAACCGGTTTAATATCTGATGATAATTGATAAAAAGATTGAGCCTTATTTTTATACCAAAAATTTGTCAGATCATCTTCATTGTTTTCCCCATGAAGGTGATAAATATAGACAGGATATTGTTCTTGATTATGATAATTAATTAGCCAACGAGCTAACCAACCTACAGAATGTCGGCGCAAACTATTACTAAGATAACCGATTTTTAAAGGGCGATCTAAAGTTAAATCACGAGTTAAATCTGGTAATTTAACCCTGTTTTTTATTAAAGTTTTTTCATAGAAATGTAAGCATTTATTAATAAAATATCTGGTTTCTTTCGGATTATCTTGTAAATATAAAAAAACCGTGGGCATACTAATAAAATATCGTTGAATTAAAGAAAAAACAGGAGTTTGATTAGCCTTTTTCCAAGTTAAATCATTTGATAATAATTCCTGTAATAAAGTTTTAAATTGTTTAAAGTTTTCTTGAAAGTAATCGGAGCGATCTGAATTTTTTAATGATCCTAGTACTTGAAGATAAGTAACATAAACTTTCCAATAAATTGAATAATTATTTGTGTATTTTTCTAAAGTATTAGTTATTTCTAAACCGCTTTTAAAATTAAAAGTATCATTATATTGCCAATATAAATTATTTAGTAGCAATAAATTTGTTGGCTGCACTTTGAGGCATAATTTTGTTAATTCAATGGCCGAATATATGTATCTCTGATTACACCAGAAATCATGGGAAATAGGAGCAATATATTCGACAAATTGTTCAGGGGGATTACTTTTTGGTAAAGATAACTCAGCAAACCTAATAGTTTCTTCACAGGGTAATGTTAAAGTTTTAACTACCGTTTCTAATAATTCTTGGGAATTAATTTGTTCCGGTGATAATTCAGGTAAAATAGCAAAAATTCCATAATCCTCCAAATGTTCACGCTTAAAATAATCTAATTCACATTCTAATTTAATTAACTTTAATAAATTAGAGAAATTTTGGGGAGAAATTTCTCTTAAATGACAGCGAATCAACCAACTTAAATTATTATTACTAATTTTTTCCTGTCTAATAGCTTCACGGTCTAAAATATTAACTAAATTTTCTGTCCAAATTTCAAGATTTTCCTCACTACCAAAACCCATGGGAAAAAACCAAGTAGTTTGCGCTTCCTCCTCTTTTCCTAAAAATAAATAAGCTAACCCCAAATACCAATAATTATCAATATTATCGGGATCATTTTCGATTAGATTTTCATAAAAAGCGGTCAATTGTGGATAATTACTTTGTAACAATAATTCTTCGGCTTCTGGATACCAATTCATAATATTTATCATTCCTTATATTAATTAACTCAATTCAAATTCCCGATGAACCATTTTTCTTCCCCCTGATCAGAAAAATACCCCATCTTTACTAATTGGTTCAACAATTAAGTCCGTGTTCAGTATTTCTACAGTTTCGTTAGCCCAAGTATTAAACAACCAAGTTAAAATTGGAGAATGCGATCATAACTCAGATAATTAGTTTCTTTAATCTGATTATTGATTGTATTAGTTTCATAAAGTATAATTAATTTATTCTACCAAAAAATAACTAAAACGGATCGATATTTTTCGTAAAAATTAACCCTAAATCTAAACCATAACAAAATTATGACTTGGCATCCTGAAGTATTAAAACAGATAAACGAAAACAATTATCAAGCTGTCATTAACTTTTATGAACAGTTATTAGAAGAAAATCCAGAAAATATTAATGACTATTTTTACTTAGGATTAGCTTATTTATTAGCCGGAAAAGAAGAAGAAGCACAAACAACCTGGTTTTTAGTAATTGCTGAAAGTGAAGAATCAGAAAGCGAAAATTTACAACAAAAATTGCTCAGTATTTTAGAAGAAGAAGCGATTAGAGAAGAAGAAGCCGATCATAAAACGACGG
Organism: Synechococcales cyanobacterium S06; assembly: GCA_011391125.1. Taxonomy (GTDB): domain Bacteria; phylum Cyanobacteriota; class Cyanobacteriia; order Cyanobacteriales; family JAABRE01; genus JAABRE01. The sequence goes on along the minus strand of JAABRE010000076.1, from coordinate 18,304 downwards.
CTTGGTTAATCAGGAATCATGGGCGAGAAATTAAACCAGAAAATATTAATAATTTATTAAAATTAATTTTATTAGAAATAGAATTAGGCTATTATCATCCCATAAAATTAGATGAATGGCAAATTACAGAAATATTAGGACAACAACTAAAAAATAGTTTCACAGAAGAATATATCTTAGAATTATTAGATAAAATTTTAGAATTTGAGAATCAGAGAAGTATAGAATTTGCCCAAGTTTGTTTAAATTTAGTAAGTCGATCTGAACAAATTAAAGTATTTTTTATTAACAAATTAAATAATATTAAAAATAGATTACATCCGAATTATGTAGCTGATTTAGCTAAAATGTATTTAAGTTATGAGCCAGAAAATGAACATTTAGCTTATGGTACATTTTGGGAATATTATTATATTTCTCTTTTTGATAAATCCTTAGAAATTGCGACCACCTATAAGGCAAATGCCCAAGATTTAGTAAGTAAATTTCTTTGGAATGGTCATCTTTTATTTGCCTATCAAATGATCGGAAATTGGTTTGAACTAGAAAAAACTATACAAAATCATCGAAATTTATTAGAGGAAATTATTAAAAATAACGCTAAAGTTACACAAAAATATGTCGGTGATGCTTTAATTACCATGGCGAATACTTTTCATTATTTCCAAGATAACCCCCAAGAAAACCATTATTTACAACAGGAAATAGCCAAAATTTTTCAGGACTATCATAATACTAATTATCAAAAATTACTCCCTAGAAATAATAACCCAAATCGAAAATTAAAAATCGGTTATATCGCTTCAACTTTTAAAAGTCATTCCGTCGGTTGGTTAGCTCGTTGGATATTTCAACACCATGACCGAGAGCAATTTGAAATTATCGGTTATTGTCCAAGAGTCAAGGAAAATCCCATGACGAATCAATGGTTTCGTGCTCAATGTGATCAATTTTATTATTTAGGAAATACGTTAAAAACAATTTTAGAACAAATAGAAAAAGATGAGATTGATATATTAGTAGAATTAGACAGTTTTACCTATAATTTAACTGGCGTAGTCATGGCTCATAAACCAGCACCAATTCAAGTAACCTGGTTAGGTTCAGATGCGTCTAGTTTGCCAACCATAGATTACTATATCGCAGATAACTACGTTTTGCCCGAAAATGCCCAGGAATATTACTCTGAAAAAATTTGGCGTTTACCTAATACTTATTTAGCCATAGATGGTTTTGAAATTGGTATTCCTAGCATTTCCAAATCATCTTTAGGTATTCCTGATGATGCGATTATTTACTTTAATTTGCAAAACGGCTTAAAAGTCCATCCTGACAATCTTAAATTACAACTGGAAATAGTCAAAGCTGTACCCCATAGTTATTTTATGCGCAAAGCCGCCGGCGATCGCCAAATCATCGAAAAATTTACCTTTGAAATAGCAGATCAAGTCGGTTTAGCTCATGATCGGATCTTAATCATAGATCGAGCGAAAGATGAACCAACCCACCGAGCAAATTTACAGGTTGCTGATGTGGTTTTTGACACTTACCCCTACAATGGAGCCACCACAACCCTAGAAACATTGTGGGTAGGTACACCCATGGTAACAAAAGTAGGGGAGCAATTTTCGGCCCGCAATAGTTATGGTTTCATGATCAATGCAGGTATTACCGAGGGAATTGCCTATAATGATCAAGAATATTTTGATTGGGGAGTCCGTTTAGGTCAAGATGCTAATTTGCGTAAAGAAATTAGTTGGAAACTGAAACAATCTCGTCAAACTTCCCCCCTTTGGAATGGGAAAAAATTTACCAGAGAAATGGAACAAGCCTATCGTCAAATGTGGGAACTTTACTTAAAAAATAACCCGTAAGGGTGCAGTTTATCCGCCCTAGATATCCCCAAAACCACCTAGGGGCTAGGTATTAGCGCCCTATTAAGAAATATTAAGAAGATCAATCAAAATAGTAACAATGTTATATATAGCACTTCCCAAATTTATGAGGACTCTTTTCCCCCCTCTCCCTTTGGGATGAGGGGGGTAGGGGGGTGAGGGGTAGCTCTCATTTAATCTGAAAATGCTATAAGTAAAAAAGGACTAAAGTTTAGTTTATTCAACTAAACTTTAGCCAAAATCTTTCAATAAAAATAATTCTTGTAAAAAAGAACAATTATTAAATTGGTGGTGCCACTATTACGGAGATCCCCTGTCATCCTCCATAAACAAACTAAAATTGAGACAATGGGGAGAAATTGTCGCCGTCTTAAAACCCTACTTAGGGAATCTGGTAGTAAACACATTACGGGAACTTTACCGCCTAATTTTAAACCAACATGAACAAAGAAACCTTAGAACAACGTCGCCAAATTGCCTTACGAATTGCTAATCAATGTTTACACATCTTAAAAGAAGAATTTAACGCCAAGGAAGCGATTTTATTTGGTTCATTGAGGGGTGATTCACCATGGCATGGGCGATCGGATTTGGACTTAGCAGTCAAGGGATTATCCGACCAGGAACTTGATACAGCATATAGTAAATTAGAGCAAATAATACCTAGTTGGTTAAAATTTGATCTAGTAAATATCAAAGAAGTTTCTGAACATTTTAAAACCAGAATTTATCAGGAGGAAAAAATGCCCACTCACAAATATTTGGCATTAAAAATGCGTTTAAATGATGAAATGATAGCTTTAGATCGTAATTTTGAAGCCTTAAAAACTGCCTTAGAACAATCAAGAAATGTTCCTGAAATTTTTGTAACACCAACCTTAGCTAGTTATATAACCGACTTTTATACTGGTTGCGAAAGAATAGCCGAAAGAATAGCTGTAGTAATAGATGGAGGCTTACCAAAAAGTGAAAATTGGCACGAAATCTTATTAAAACAAATGTCAGAAACTGGCGGGGAAAATCGCCCACCTTTATGGGAAAGTTCACTATTATTAGAACTAGATGAATTGCGGAGATTTAGACACTTAAACAGACATCGTTACAACGTCGAATTAACCGCAAATAGAGTGATAGAAATAGCAAAAAAAATAGAACCAATATTTAATCAAATTAAACAATCTCTTGATAACTTTAATCACTGGTTAGAAAAACAACCATAGAGGCAATGCGCCCACTTCATTAATCAACCTTGGGGAGTTGAATACTAATCGCTCCATTTTGCGCCGAATTAATTTTACCACCTAGTCGAATAATATTATCGATCGCCAGCTTGCGCACCGAATCATCCTTAGCATTACTATATAACAAAGCCCAAGCACTGGCTTGAGCCGAGCGACTATCAGAATTTTTCGCCAAAAAATCCGCCGTTTCCTGAGCCCTCATGGCCAGACGTTGATTACCAGCAATTTTTCCCCATTCCGAAGCTTTCAGATAGGATTGTCTTGCTTGTTCCGAATCCCCAACAAACAGTAATTCGTCAACACCTTTATATAGCCAAATATATTCTGCGTGATACAGTTTTGGTGAAAGATGTGGCAATCCTTGATTAAAAATTTCTACTGTGCGATCGGGTCTTCCGGCAAACAAAGAAACCGCAGTTGAACCGAATAAATAGGCATCGACAAAAAAGGGATCATGTTGAACAATAACCTCTAAGTAGTCAGGATTAAGTTGATAACCCGTCACACTTCGGGCTGTACTATCACCAAAATACTGAATAAACTGTAAATAGAGCCAATCAGCTAAAATATTATTAAAACCAAAGGCTGGACTTTTTTGCCAAACATGGAGGGATAATTTGTCCTGTTCTTCTAAGCGGATAAATTCTTCTTTACTGCTTTGATTGGCCTGAATTTTCGCCATCTGAGGCATTTGTAAACGCCAAACACCAGTAAGACAAAGGAAAATCACCACTATTTTTAATAGTAAATCCGATTTAAGTAAATTATTAAAATTAATCATAAAAGATTTTACACGAATTAAATAGTAATCTGCACTGTGAACGGTTAATAATTTAATCTTGTTAATTATTTATTATTATAGTAATTCCAAATAAAAATTAAACAAAAGTTTTTTGTTTGTTGTTGGACTTTAGTCCTAAGAAGCGCTAAAGCGCAACTACGAACCTATTTTTCAACTGTTTTAATCTTAATTGGAATCACTATAACTATTTTCCTAGGATACTGCCATTATTACAGGTTGCTTGATCTACTAATTCGGGAGCAACCCCCACATCGGTTCCCTCACAGAGAACAGAATAAAAAACACTATTATCCCTATACACCGCGGATGTATAGGTTTTCAAATCGCTTTGATAAAGTAATTGGGGTGTGGCTAAATGATGCACTTGCGAAGCATCTAGGGCTCCTGTCCAGCTAAAATCATAGTATTTAGGAGAACTCATATTTAATCCCAGTTCCAGAAAATCAGGGGCAAAAGTACCATTTTCCCAGCGATAGGCCTGTTGTGCTTTATTGAGGGAACTCAAGGTATAGGTGGCCTCGGTGGCTCTTGCTTTTTCCACCTGCTTAAAGTACATCGGTATGGCTATGACACTCAACATTCCTATGATCATAACTACAACTAGCAATTCAATCAAAGTAAAGCCCTGTTCATTGGTTATGTTGAGAAGCTTAAACCAGTAATTAAGACTAGGAGAACGCTGTTGGTTATTCATGGTCATAAATTATGTTCTTAAAAAGTTACTTAAAACTAAAATAGGGTAGGCAATGCCCACCCTACTACACATACCCCCAATGGGCTTGAATTTGATAATGAATTATTTAATCTGTTGAGTAGCATCGGTACAAGCACCGTTGGCTGCGACTGCATCACCTAAATCCACAGCACCAGGAGGAACGCTAGATTCACAGATAGCAGAGGAGAATTCCGTACCATCGGTTTCAACACTGGCTGCATAGGCTTTAACATCACTGGAATATTCTGACAGAGGAGCAGCACCATAACTAGCTGTGTTTGCTGACGCAACACCATCTTGAGCACTGTAGTATTGCCAAGATACCTTGGTTTCTAAATCAGATATTGTTGCAAAGGTCGCTTTTTCTAAACGGGTTGCTTGGTTAGCACGGTTGATCGCACCTAGGTTGTTTTTAGCTTCTGCTTGTCTGCCTTTTGCTACTTGACCTAATAAGTTGGGGAGAGCCACTGCTGCGAGTACACCGATAATAATTACTACTACAAGAAGTTCAATTAATGTAAAACCTTCTTCTTTATTTTTTTTGGAGCTTAAGAATTGTAAGTATTTTGCTTGTAATTCGGGTTTCATAGTCTTTTCCTCTTTATATTAATTTGATAGGTTTTTATTCCTCATATCTATAGATTGCCCATCTTTTTTGAAAACATATCACCTGATCAAAAATATTTTTTTGGCGGGGAAACGGGGCGGGTTTGAGGACATTGGGCGGGTTGATTGTGCCTTCGAGGTGATGGCGATCGCCCCTACCCATTCCAGGGTGTTTTCATTCTCAAATTTTTGATTTCTTAAAAGCCACATTTGGTCGTAAGACTTCTGGGTTATTTTTCGACTTAAAACTTCCCCCCTCGCGATTCGTGGGTAGGGGGGTACATCATTATAAATCGAAAAATATTGGCGTTGCACCTATGCAAGATGATTTGATATTTATTTTCAATGTAGGGGTAGGGCTTGTCCCTACCCTATCAGCGTTTCGGGGGCAACCACGTAGGGGTAGGTCTTGTGCCTACCCTGCCCCTACAATTTCATCTCAGAGTCATGCAACGCCAAAATATTTAATCAAAATGCCAATTAATAGTAATTATTAGTAGGGGTGAACGGCCGTTCACTCCTACACTTGACTTTAGCTGTGAGCTTGGAATCTAGGTAGGAGCGGGTAATGGTTTCGTACCATTAACCACAGCGAGAAATAAATTTCGAGGAAACCAATAGCCCAATTCTCATGAGCAGCGCGAAGGATCCAGCGACTAAAAAAATACAATTTTATCCCAACTTTGAAAATACCCTGCTACCCATCCTCCCCTCTCAACTTCCGTTGTTACAAAACTTAATTAAAAGGGCGATCGCCTTGAGTATTAAATGGGGTAATCTGAAGGTGATCATTTAATTTTTCCTTAGAAATCAGATTAACCGCATTAAAGTTCGTAGAAAAAATATTAACCCGGATGACATCCGACTTAAAACCAGAGATATTAAATCAGAACAATATTTAGCCAGTAAAAAAGCAGGAAAAATATTAAATTGGTCTCCAGTATTTAGCTTAGATGAAGGATTAGAAAAAACAATTAATTGGTATAGAGAGGTTTTAAACTCATGAATACAACTTATTCTCAAATTACCGTAATAATTGAAAAAGATGAACATGGTTATTATGCTTATTGTCCTCAATTACCCGGATGTCAAACTCAAGGTGATTCTTTAGAAGAAATAAAAGCAAATATTCAAGAAGCTATTGAATTATATATTTCCACCTTATCCTCAAAGGAAAAAGAATCCTTGTTAAGAACAGAAATTTCTCTGCTCAATTTGGAGGTAAAAGTTGCCTAAGTTACCCAGATTAAATGCTAAGGAAGCAGAAACACTTTTACTTCAATCAGGATTTATTCTCCTTAGAACTCAGGGAAGTCATCGTATTTATCAATTAGATAATATTAGGGTAATCATTCCCTTTCATGGTAGTAAAATATTACATCCTAAAATCATTAAACAAGTGATTGAGGCGATCGAAATAGATAATACTTAAGGTAATTAATGGAAAGTCAAAATAAAGAACAATTTTCCCCTTATTGTCAAGTTTACTGAAGGCTTATAGTGGTAATCGTACTACAATTATTTATTAGGGCGATCGCCCCTTTCTTGTTACAAAACTTAACCAAAAAGGCGATCGCCATGTCTCAAAAACATTGACCGAAACGAAAAGTTGATAACTCACAAGGGGTAAGACCTTATAAAACTTGGTTTGGTGTCATTTCCGTTATCAGTAGGGGTTAACGGCCGTTCACCCCTACACGAATTGAAGTCAGTAGCTGGTAATACAGGAAGAAACCACCAAACCAGCTGCTTTTTGGTGAGAATAGACCTCTTGCGAAAGTAAATTAGATACTTTTGTCATACTGAGCGAAACGTAGTGTAGCGAAGTATCTCGGAGATTCTTCGTGAACACCTTCGGTGGTGCGTAGCACTCCTTCGCGTTGCTCAGGACTCAGAATGACAGTTTTTCGTAGTTTCGCAAGAGGTCTAATATAGCGATCCTAAATTAGTTGTAAAAAATTGTTTTCACGAAACCCTTACTGTAGAGACGTTGCATGCAACGTCTCTACACAACGATATCTGATTGCTATAGTAATTCCCAATAAAAATCAAACAAAAGTTTTTAGTTTGTTGTTGGACTTTAGTCCTAAGAAGCGCTAAAGCGCAACTACGAACCTATTTTTCAATTGTTCTAATCTTAATGGGAATTACTATATATTTCAGTGATGATTAAAGATAGGGTTTAATTTGGGCGACTACGGGGAGAGAATCAAGTCCTTTTTCCACCAGTTGGGGAAATTGACTCAAAATTTCCATAATGTGATTAGCAAAATTATAACGCTCATCTTGGCCATATTCACAGGTTAAATAGGCGAGTAATTCTAGGGTATAATCAGAAAAATTTAAAACATCACTAATACAAGCTAATTTTAGGATTTTTTCTGGTGTTTTCAGGCTTATTTTTCCCGTGGGCGCAATTAAATCCTGTAAATAAAAAGCATCTCCCCATAAAATTTGTCCCTGTCTTAAGGTCGAATAAATGGGTGAGATATTGCGATAACGATAGGATTTTGTTAAATCAAATAGGGTAAAACCTAAATTTCTTAAATGAATATCTATGTCGGCAAAAAGCGGTTGTTGATAATATAAAGGAGAAAATTCTACTTCAATTTGTAGCCCTAAAACACTTTTATTAACAATATTATTTCCTCCTTTTAAAACATCTAAATCTGCTCCTTGAACATCTATTTGTAAGAAGTCAATTTCGGCGATTCCTTCTTCTTGGCAAAAATCATCTAAGGTGGTAGTTTCTATCTCTACAGAAAAATCAAGACCGGCTAATTCAGCAAGTGCTTGAAATCGGTTTAAAAAGGGTTCGTTAGGCTCGTATAATGAGCTACACATGGGAGCTTTGGTGACATAAAGGGTTTTTTCGCCTACGGTGTCAGCTAAACCTAAAGGAATGTGTTTTTCTGTCCAATTAATGTTTCTTTCAGCCAAATCTGCATTGGCGATTTCGCAAGCATCTTCATCCGCGTCAAATCCGTAAATGGATAAATTGGGAGCGAAAATTCCCCAACCTTGGGTGGCATAATCGTCATGTTGAGAAATTTTGCGAGAGCCGACATTAACTAGGGTCATGTTAAGATTATCTAAATGACCACTGGCTTTTAAAGTAGGTAAGAAAATTGACATAATTTTTGTGATTTTGTGATTTTAATTGTGAACTAATTTGCTAGGGCAATAATGTTAAGATTTGCGCCTAATTCTTCTAAAGAATTAAGGGGAATTAAATTATGTAAGTAGGGTTGATAATAATATAATTGATAACCTTTTGCTATTAAATATTCAGCGACAGGAATATTACTCCCTTTAGCACCCGCTATATTTTCATACATTATTTTGGGTTTAAATTGTTCTAATAAAATATCTGCTCCTTTTAATACTTGCATTTCGTGGCCTTCCGCATCAATTTTAAGCCAATCAACTTGGGTTAAATTTTCGCTTTCTATTAAACTATCGAGGGTAAATAAATTAATCGAAACTACATTATCTGAGCCTATTGATTCATCAGTAATTACTTCGTTTAATTCGTTAGCATTGTGTAAAGATAATTTACCAAGGCCATTTTTATCACTAGCTGCTCCCTCACAAACTTTTACCCAAAAAAGATCATTAATTTTACAGGTTTCTTGTAAACATTGTACACAGGTGTTAAAAGGTTCAACTGCTAATACTTTACCCGTTTTTCCTACTTTTAAAGCGGCACTAAAAGTATAAACGCCAACATTTGCTCCCACATCAATTACTGTCATTCCGGGTTGTAATTGATTTCGCCAAAATGCCATTTCTTTCTCAAACCAGTCTCCTTGAGCTAATAAAACACTGGTAACTATGCTTTTTAAATTCCCTTCTACTGCTAAAATAATTTGGTCATCAAAAGGAAGATAGGTAAACTGATTATCTATCGGTAAAGAACACCATTTCCACTCTAAAGATTGAGGGTTTTCTTGATAATAATTTAAGCCTTGATCATACCAAAATTTAGTTAAGTTTGTTTGATTTAGGTGACGATAAACTAGATATAATGCTTGAATAATTGCCCCGGAATTCGGGTTTAATTTATTGGCCTTATGTAAATAAATTAAACCTTCCCATAAATTATTAGAACAACTAGATAAACCTAATTCTAAATTTACTGCACTAGATTTAGGTGTTAATTCCTGTACTAAATGCAAAAATCTTAATCCAGTGGAATTATAAAAAACTAAATTAGCTTCTCTTAAGACTTCTGCACATAAAATTAATGCTTGTTGATTGCCATTTTCTGCCGTTAAAATGTTTTCTAATTGTTCCTGACGTGACTTAGAAAAAATACCTCCTGTTCCTGGTAAATAAATTAACCCTAAATCACTTTTATTCGAGTTATTACCAGCTAAACTTAAGTTATTAATTAGATTAGAAAAAGCGGTTTCAATTGCTGTTTGACTGTTACCAATCATAGCATTAACTAAAGCTAAATGAGCAGCGCAAAGGGGATGCTCTTTCGCTCCTGTGGTTAAGGCTTCCTCTGCTATTTCTAGGTTAAGATTACGATTAGATAGATCTGCTATTTTTTCAGCTTCAATTAAGAGTATTACCGCAAAATTGTTTAAATCTAAAGCTGATTGAGGTTCATCCCAATTAGTTTTTTCAGCAATTTCCCATAGATTTTTTAAAGATTTTTCTGGTAATGAAAATGAAGCTGATTGTAAATATTGCCAATATTCATTTAATGGTACTGATTTTTCAATAAAAGACATGGATTAAAATAGAAATAGGATATAAAGGCTTATTTTACTTGATTATGTACAAAGGTTTCTCCTTAGTTTACAAAACTTTATTAACTTTAATTTGGCAATCAGGGAAACAAGTTAAGTTAATGGTGTCATTGATCTGATAATTAGTAATATTTTTATAGAGTTTTCCTTGGGGTTTTTGATAGACTTGAATTAATGTTTCATTAATATCAATTAACCACACTTCGGTAATCTTATTTTCAGCATATAACGGTATTTTGATTTGGCGATCGTATTCAATACTACTATCGGCCACCTCAATTAATAATAATATATCTTCTGGTTTTGGATGTTCTGTACCATAAAAATCAGACTTGGGTTTTAATAATACTAAATCTGGTTGCGGTTCAGAATTATCATTTAATTTAATGGGATCTTGCACTCCTAAAATTATTTTAATACCCAGTTTTTGAGCAAATAATTGATTTAATTTTTTAACGCAAGTTGCGTGTTTGAGTCCTACTGGTGACATTTCAATAATTTCTCCTCTGATTAATTCTATTCTTTCATCTTCGTTAAAAACACCTATTTCAGCCATTTTATGGTAAGTTTCGAGGGTAATTTTTCTGGTTGGTAAAAGTAAAGATGTCATCGTTTTTTCTCCTTAATATTTTATCTTATAACGCATAAATATCATCTTCTTTTCCCATGGCAAAACGCAAGGATGATTTAAGATTTTTGCTAGATTGGGTCAGGAATATTACTAAAGCAATGAGGGCAAAAATAGCGGCTAAAGAAAACATTTGTGAATAATTTAATATCATAGCTAATGAACCGAAAATTGGTCCGGCGATCGCAATTCCTAAGTCAAATCCTCCGACACAAACTGATGTCACTCTACCCCTTTCATTTGCGTATGACCTATCAGCAATTAAGGCTAAAATCATGGGAATTAAGATACCTCCTCCTGCTCCTTCTGCGATGGCTGCAATCAGAAAAGAAAGGGGATTTTTTGCTAAGGCCAGAAGTATCATTGCGATCACATAAAAAACAAGGCTAATCGTGATAAATAGGCCCCTACCAATGGTATCAGAAGCTTTACCAGTGAAGACTCTCACTGAAAAACTGGATATGGCTGCTGTGGTGTAAAATAAACCGGCATTTAAGGCTATATTTTCTGAGCGAATATATAGTGGTAAAAATGTGGCTAAAGTTCCAAATACTAGACCAATTAATAACATTATTAAAGAAGGAGTTAATAAAGAAGGTTCTGTGATTAATTTCCAAAAACTCTTGCTATTCTTATTATTTATATTTTCGGTAATAATCGTTTCTTGTCTATTTTCCTTAATTTGGATCGCTAAAATCCAAGAAATCAAACCACAGCAAGCCGAGAAAATAAATAAAGCAGCATAGCTGGCTGAACTTTGTAAAAAACCGCCAAAAGCTGGACCGATCGCCAAGCCAAGGGGAACAGCTAAACTCATATAACCAATAATTTCACCCTTATTTTTTGGCGGCGACAAATCAATTACAAGGGTACTATATCCGGTGGTAAAAGCTGCTATACTGATGCCATGAAATGCCCGGAAAAACATGAGCAGAGGAATGGATTTTGCTAATAAGTAACTCAGAGGAGCAAGAGTTACTACAATTGTCCCAATTATGATGACCAATTTGCGAGTATGGGAGTCCGCTAACTTACCTAAAAAAGCCCTTGAAGATAACAAACCGATCGCAAAACATCCCATTACTAAACCTACTTGTTGGGTTGTTCCGCCTATATCTTCAATATAAGCTGGCAACACAGGTAATAAACTGGTCATACTAATCCAAAATAATAAACCAGTGGCAAATAATTTTAGTAAATTGTTGCGTTTATTCGGTTCGAGACTGAGCAGGGTTTTCATCTTATTATTACTCGGGATTAATTAGCTATCAGCAATTAACAATTAGTTATCAATAATTATTAATTAAAAAATTGAAAACCGAAGCTTAAAAGCACAAAGCGGTTATCTCATCTTAATCTATCTTAATCATTCTTTACATTTCCTGTTACAAATTCCCTCACTCGATAAATTGGTCTTCCCTGCGACTCGTGATAGGTTCTCATCAACAATTCTCCCAATAAACCAAAGGAAAATAGCTGAACCCCTGTCAGGATAAGGATTACAACCAATAATAATAAAGGGCGATCGCCAATACTTTGCCCTAAAAATAACTTTAGGAAACTCAAATAAGTACCTAAAACAAAACCGCCAACAATTAAAAATAAACCAGCACTGCCAAACACGTGCATTGGTCTGGTCAGAAACTTTTTCATAAACCAGATGGTTAATAAATCCATCAAGACCCGAAAAGTGCGGCCTAAACCGTATTTACTTTGACCAAAACGGCGAGCATGGTGATTAATGGGGATTTCCGCAATTTTTGCCCCCTCGATAAAAGCCAATGCGGGAATAAAACGGTGTAATTCACCATAAAGGTTTAAATCGGCTAAAACCTCGCTACGATAAGCTTTTAAGGAACATCCATAATCGTGTAATTTGACTTCCGTTACTTGGCCAATTAACCAGTTAGCAATTTTTGAGGGAATCAGACGGGTTAAAGTGTTGTCTTGACGGTTTTTGCGCCAACCACTGACTAAATCGTAACCTTCGTCGATTTTCGCCAACAAAAGGGGAATATCGGCGGGATCATTTTGCAGGTCAGCATCAAGGGAAATGATAATTTGGCCTTGGGAATGTTGAAAACCGGCAGCCATGGCCGCAGTTTGCCCATAATTTCGACGCAAAATAATTGCTTTTAAATCGTGACGACTTTGGGCAATCTTTTTTAATAATTCTGTCGAACCATCGGTAGAACCATCATCGATACAAATAATCTCATAATTGAGATTTTGTGGTAGCATAATTTGGGCGATCGCCTCAATCAAATGGGGCAAACTTTCCACCTCATTATAAATAGGAACTACTAGGGAAATATGGACATTTGTTAAAGTTTGCTGGTTCATTTTTTTACGAGATTATAAACTATTCATAACTCGGCCAAATTGACAAATATACTGATAATAAAAATGAGTGACCGGATCAGAATCCTCAATAATTTTATCAATACCAATACCATTACGACCATTTTCTTTACCCGAACTATGGATATATTCATTATTACCGAGGTATAAAGCAACGTGATTTATCCTCGCTTTTTTGGTGGCAAAAAAGATTAAATCTCCGGGTAACAACTCAGATTTATCAATAGTTTGAGTAAACTCAGCTTGTTGGTAAGAATCTCGGGGCAACCAAATATTAAAAGTAGAAAAAGCTGCTTGAATTAAACCAGAACAATCATAATTCAGTCCAATATTTCCCCCCCAAAGATAATAATTTTCTTGCAATTTAGCCTCTTGAGTAAAAGCAATTATTTCCGGAATTTTTAACTCAATTTCAGTGCGAGAAACCGAGACAGAATGATAAATTTCGGAAGCTGGTTTTAAATATTTAATATTTTCAAGGGGTAACCAAGCGACATATTTATCCTCAGATAAACAAACTTGTATTGCGGTAGATTCTTGAGCTAAAATAGTTAAATGTCGGCCTTTTTTTGCTTGAGTAGCTAACTCTTGACACAAAAAAGAATCAGCTAAATCTAAATTACAAGTACAAATATATTCACCATTAGAAGACGGTGGTAAGAGGTTATTCATGGTTAATTTGCCCAGACTTTTTGAACTTTTAAATAATACCAAATATTGCAACCTTATTTACTTATTAATAAAGCAATAAAAATCATTATTTTTAAGTTTTGTAACATTTACTACATTTTAGCCCGAATTATGAGATTCTAAAAATAAGAAGCAGTTGGAGAAGTAGATAAATCATGAATATTGAAGAAAAAGCCCGGGAATTACTAACTCAAGAAAGACGAAATCATGAAAATTTAGATGAAAATATGCTCACTCGTGGTGTGGAAGAGGTTGAACATCATAGCGAAGGTGTTACCGACGAAAAAGCGCGAGAATTGTTAACTCACCACCGTTTACACCATGAAAACTTAGACGAAAATATGCTCACTCGTGGTGTGGAAGAATTGGAACATCATAGCGAGAATATTACCGAAGAAAAAGCAAGAGAATTATTAAGTCAAGAACATTAAATAAAAAATATTAACTAACATTAAAAATCCTGAATCAAACTAAGTTAAGTAATAGTTTAATTCAGGATTAAGTATTAATAAATATCCACTTTTACGAGCAATTTTTTAATTGTTAATACTGCAAGAATTGCGATAACACCAACGTAATAAAACAGCACCAGAAAGCAATTTAAGCGCTTCTAAAAACCAGTATAATCCATGGAGAGAAATCATCGCTGGTGGCATTTCATTTGAGGTAGCAAATAGATTTAATTGCAGACCTAAACCGCTCATTTGAGGTGTTAAAATATAGGTGTAAACCGTTGCAATCAGGAACATTAGCACGGACAGAATAATAGCCCAAGGTTCTTGTTTAGTAGTAAGATTATGATGGCGGTGAAAAATCAGAAAACTGCTTAAAACTAAAGCCCCACATATTAATTCAACTCGGTTAAAAACACCAAAAATCAAATAACCAGTGCTGGCAAAAGCCGTTTCATTCATCATTCCCGAGGCAAATAAACCAGGAATAATTACCAAATCTAAAATTAAACTACCACTAAGCCAAAATCCTAAAGCAAAAAGAGCTAAAGTTGACCAATCAATTTGTTTGTTTAAACGATTAGAAATAACACTCATAAATATACCCACAAATTATTTATTTTCTGTTTCGATTTTAGCAATTCTGGTTAGCAAAAACTATGGCAAAATGTTAAATATTTTTAAGTAATGTAAAGCTGAGGATACTGACTTATAGTAATTCCAAATAAAAATTAAACAAAAGTTTTTAGTTTGTTGTTGGACTTTAGTCCTAAGAAGCGCTAAAGCGCAACTACGAACCTATTTTTCAACTGTTTTAATCTTAATTGGAATCACTATATTATTACAACTCCCTTAATTGTCAAAAATTTAGCTTGAAAATAGGTCGTTAAGTAGGTGTTCATAATAGACTTCTTGCACCAAGTCAGGTAATAGGTAATAGATAGGAGGTAATAGGTAATAGGTAATAGGGAAGATGTAATGGGTTTTTAGGTAATTAAGAATAACTATTAACTCACCTGCTTAAAATTTGTTAACTGATAACTGATAACTGAAATGACGCTTTCTGTAGGAAAATTGATTTTATTCTTTGTTTCTCAATATATCTAATTTATTTAATAGACATCTTGCAAAACTACGAAAATCTGTCATTCACAAGTAGGCGCAAATCCCCTAGATACTTTGCTACACTTACGTTTGGCGGACTATGACATTTTGATTCTTGCTTAATGTCCAAAAAAACAACAACTAAGGTTTTTTGTTGCTCTTTAGGGCTAAAGAGCAATAACGAACTATTTTTCATTCTTCTTCTAAACTTTCAAATAAACTGGCTAAAATGGTATTAGAAAATAAGAAACCTTCGGAATCTTTTAATCTTATGTTTCCCTCCGTTGCTAAACTATTTAAGTTATTTGTCTTAAGTAAATTGCCATTTTTATCGGTAATTTCAACCCAATTTTCTGCCAAATAAGGCTTTAAACTTTGGTAAATTTTTGTTAAGATTGCTTGCTTTTTTTCCGGTTGTATGCTTAAAATATTCTCAATATTTACCCCTTCAGCTAAACGTAATCCTAACATTAATTGCTCTAATAAAATGTCGTTTTTTGAGAGACTTTTTTCATTAATAATCCCGCCATTTTCTAACCAATGATAATATTCTCTACGGGTACGAGGACGATTAAATCTAACCCCGTTTAAATAACTGGCTGCTCCCATACCAAAAGCATAATAGGAGCGATTTTCCCAATATACTCGATTATGTTGACATTGATAATTGGGTTTAGCATAATTAGATATTTCATAGTGAATATAGCCCGCATTTTGTAATTTTTCTGAGGCTAATTTATACATTTTTGCAGTTTCTTCATCGCTGGGTAAAGGTTTGATTCCGGGTTGATATTGTTTACCAAAAGCTGTGACTGATTCTAAGACTAAATCATAACAAGAAATGTGATTCGGGTTAATTTTGATTGCTGTATCTAAACTATTTTCCCACATGGTTATAGTTTGTTTCGGAAGTCCAGAAATTAAATCTAAACTGAAATTTTTTACGCCTACTTGATCAATGATCCGAATACTATTGTATATATCATCTACAGAATGCGATCGCCCACAAACTTGTAATAATTGATCTTGAAAAGCTTGAACTCCAAGACTAATACGATTGACCCCCAATTGCAAATAACCCAAAAGTTGATCTTGAGTGAAGGTCCCAGGATCCATTTCCAGGGAAATTTCAACTTGCTCACAAAAACCAAATTGTTCTTTTAAAGTGGTCAAAATTGTCTCTAAATGCTTAACTGGTAAAAGAGAAGGAGTACCACCACCAAAAAAAACCGTTTGGAGAGGTTTTCCTAAACTAGGAGTGAGAGTAATTTCCCGACACAAAAAAGAAACATATTCAGAAATCGCAACTGAAGTGTTAGGATTAGTTTTATTACCCAGTACGGAAATGGGAAAATCACAATAAAAACAACGACTGCGACAAAAAGGAAAGTGAAGATAAGCAGAATAAGGATGCCAATTCAAAGCTTTTAAATCAAAAATAATTACCATTAATTATTATAATTTGACAAGTTGTGATTCCCCTAAAAAAAATTAAATGGCAAAAATAACCCTAAAGATATAATAAATTGACAGGTTATTAATGTTTCTGTATCGTTTAGCAAAATTTTATTTGGACTAAAAATTATGGTTGATGCACTTATTATTGTTTTATTCACTCTAGCATGGGCAGGAATTGGTTTTGACAGTGTACAATTTCTTCCTCAAGATATTTTAGAAACCGTTTCTAATTTACAAGCTTTACGCTTTGTTTCGGCGGGTTTTGCCGCCATATTAGGTTTGGCCATCGGTTTAGTCGCTCAAACTGCCTATCGTCGTGTCGAAAAACAAATTCGTAGTACACCCATTGAAGTTATTTTAACCCGTGCGGTGGGTTTAATTATCGGTTTATTATTGGCCAATTTAATGTTAGCGCCCATTTTTCTCTTACCGATTCCCAACGAATTTAATTATATTAAACCGATGATTGCTATTTTGGGTAGCCTCATGTTTGCCTTTTTAGGAATTAGTTTAGCTGATACCCATGGTCGTACTTTTTTACGTTTAATTAATCCTAACAGCATTGAAACCATGTTAGTTGCTGAAGGTACTTTAAAACCAGCCGTAACTAAAATTGCCGATACCAGTTGTATCATTGATGGACGCATTGAAGAATTAATGAAAACTGGGTTTATTGAAGGCCAAATACTGGTTCCCAACTTTATTTTACAGGAATTACAACAATTAGCTGATACCGCCAATGACCAAAAACGAGTCAGAGGAAGAAGGGGTTTAGATATTCTCAATCGTATGCAGGAGGGTTTTCCTGGTAGAATCGTAATTAATCCGGCGGATTATGAGGATATCGCCACAGTTGACGCAAAATTGATACATTTGGCGCAGGAAATTAATGGCACTGTCTTAACCAATGATTATAATTTAAGTAAGGTGGCTAATTTACAAAAAGTCCAGATCTTAAATGTAAACGATTTAGCACAAGCAATACGCCCTATTTATTTACCCGGTGATTTACTCGAAGTTAAGGTGTTAAAACAAGGTAAAGAAGTTGATCAAGGTGTCGGTTATCTTGATGATGGTACTATGGTAGTAGTAGAAGAAGGGCAAAATTATGTGGGCAATCAATTGCGAGTAGTTGTTACTTCTGCCTTACAAACATCAGCAGGAAGAATGATTTTTGCGAAATTAGAATCATCGGTTATGGCTTAATTGGTTAACTTGGAAAAGTAGGCCATCTCTTAACTTTTTTTCAGAGATGGCCTACTTTTTAGGTAATAGGTAATAGGTTTTTTAGGTAACAACTATCAACTATTAATTATAAACTATAAACTATCAACTGTCAACTTGATTTGGTGATTTTAAAAATAAATATTTGCCTTTTGGCCGCAGGGTGTTTTCATTCTCAAAATTTAAACGAAAGAAAGAGCAAAACTTTTATCTTTATTAGCTCTTTTTTCGATTTTTAAACGATCAACATTATTAATTATTTGTCATCTGCTATTATTTACTAATTTTTGACAGCAAAAACACTCCTATTGCCTTTATTACAATAAGATTTACTCTTTTTTTCAATTTTTTTCTGCCTTTTTCTTGAA
>JAABRE010000075.1 GCA_011391125.1 Synechococcales cyanobacterium S06 | reverse complement strand
AAGATTAGAACAGTTAAAAAATAGGTTCGTAGTTGCGCTTTAGCGCTTCTTAGGACTAAAGTCCAACAACAAACTAAAAACTTTTGTTTAATTTTTATTTGGAATTACTATACTTTTCAACACTGCTGGTGGGTTACGGTGGATTTCAGGTTGTTGGTTAAAACTTAGAAGTTATCGCCACCTAACCCACCCTACAATGTTACAGTGTTTCACTTCTGACTCGAACAAAATGTGATCGCAGTTTCAGGGTTGATTGAAAATTCTGTCTTAACAATTGTCAACAACTGCTTTGGGATAAGCAATTCTCTGGTGGTTATGTTGTTGCCAAACTCGCACAAATATGTCGGCAATAATTGGTAATTCCTCTTTTCTGATGCCACTATCGCTTAATTGATTTTCATCCCAACGAGATTTGATAATTTTCTGCACCATTAACAACGCTTTTTCTAAGGTTGTTTGATTTAAACTTCTCAAAGCCGCTTCACAAGCGTCGGCTAACATGACAAGTGCCGTTTCTCGCGATTGGGGAATCGGACCATCATAACGAAAATCAGCTTCGTTAACCTCTTGGCCTTTTTCGTTCAATATTTGTCTCGCTTGAAAATAGAAATAAGCAATCAATAATTTGCCCTGATGTTCAGGAATAAAATCCCGAATTACCTTGGGTAAGTTATATTTTCGCGCCATGATTAAACCTTCACTGACGTGTTTTTTGATGATTTGTGCACTTTTCCAGGGATCATTGATTTGATCATGTTTATTCGGTTTTCCCATTTGATTCTCGATGAAGCCCAAAGGATCGTGCATTTTGCCGATATCATGGTATAATGTCCCAGCTCGGACTAACTCCACATTGCAATTTAATTCCCTAGCCGCTGCTTCGGCTAAAGATGCAACAAATAAGGTATGTTGAAAAGTTCCGGGAGCTTCCAAGGCTAGACGTTTTAGTAAAGGTCGGTTGGGATTGGATAATTCCGCTAACCGAATAGGAGTGGCTACATCAAACATTTTTTCTAAATAGGGGGATAGTCCTAAAGCGACAACAACCCAAGCTAATCCAGAAGCTCCATATAGAGCAGCTTCTGGTAAAATTACATTCCAAATTGTACCCGCTGCTGCACTAGGTATTAAATCAACAAGAAGAAATACGCCACCTTGACTGAGGGCGATCGCACCTCCTAACATGGCCAATTCTTCGCGAGAATGTAAACGACCTGCGACTAATCCAGCAACAAGTCCTCCAGCTGCACCTCCAATCAAATTCGGTAACTGGTTTTCTCCACCAATAAAACCCATTAATCCGGTTAACAAAATTGTCTGAGTTATGGCTAATTTAGGGCTATAAAAGCTACTGACCAATAAAGCAATGGCGGGTAAACTACTATAGGTGATATCAAAAACTATCAAAAGTGGTCCAGTTAAACTTAATAAATATAGTAACAAATGATCTCGACAACGCAAGGGGCGATGCATTTTAATTAATACAATAGTAAAAATTCCTACTAAAGTTATTACGACTAATCCAGATAAGATTAAACCTTGGTAATTAATACTTCTTTTACTTAAGTTAAAACCATCTAATAAGACAAATTCTCTTTGGGTAATTCTGTCTCCTTCATTAACAATTAAGTCTCCTTTATTTATATAAATAATTACAGGAGGACTTGCTTCAACTGCTTCCTCTGCTTTACGTTTAGTTTCTTCTTTATCTTCAGTTAAATTCGGTTTATTAATAAGTATATTTTTTAAAAAATTTATTACTATTGGTTGAATTTCTTTTGGTAATTCATTTTTAATATGTATGGCAATGGTTTCTTCGATTAAATTAGGAGGCATTCCGGGAGAAATACCTTGAGTTAAGATTTCTCTACTTACTTGTAAAATAACTTTTCTGATGATTTCCCAATGATAATCATTAAGTTCTAAAAAAGTGATTAAATCTTGTTTTTTCTTTTGATCTACTTCCTTTGATAAGATTTCTTCTACTTGATGATAACCAGTTTGAGCCATGATAATTTTATTCAATAATTGCTGGTATTCTAAAGCTGAAACTTGTTGACGATAAGTTTTTATTTCTTTAATTATCTTAATAATTTCTGGCGAATATTGAGTTTTTAATTTGTCATAATTGGTGACGGAAATATTTAATTCCTGAATGATTTTTTGCCATTGAATATGATTTAGTTTACGGATTTGAGTTTGGGTGGATAAAGTGATTATCTTCGAATTAATAAAAGGAAAATTCCCACTAAATTGTCTTAGGGTTTCCTGTAGATAAATAAAATCCTGTAATTCTTGATAAATTCTTTGGGTTATTTCCTCGTCTCTTTGTAGGGTGGGAATAATTGCTGTTCTAATTAAGTGACGTTTTTCTTCGGTAGTTTTGCTATCTTCAAAACTACCATTAGTGGGAGCATATATATTATAAGGTGCAATTTTATCCACATCTAATTTAGGTTGATTAATATATTTATAACCACTAATACTTGTTAAACTAACTATTGCTAATGTTAATACTACAGGTGATTTTATTTTAGTTACTCCTTTAACTGGAATGTTATTTTTTCTTTTGATTGAGTTAGTTTTAGTTAATAAATTTACTTGGTTAGTTAAGGGTATTGTTTCTAACCAATGTTCGATTTTTTCGGTAAATACGTTAAAATTTTTCATATTTTTTTGATCAGTTACGATGTTGAATTAGGTTAATATTTGCGACATTAACGGGGTTAAATATTTGATTTTGTTTCATGTCATAGACTCCACACCATCTCATAAATAATTTTTCTGCTAATAGGTAAATTTCTGGGAGCTCAATTTTCTCACCATCATAACTATTATACACCCCCGATAATGCTCCCGTTAAACCGAGGATGATTTTATCTTGATAATTGGTTACAATTTTAGCCCGTTTTATGGTTAAATTAAATTCTTCTGGGGTACAAATAAAACAGTAAATTGCTAAGGCTAAATCGAGTTCTTCTGAGTATTTTTGCTTAGTTAATTCCTTGACTAATTCCCGTAAACTTCTTCCTTCTTTTCTATATTTATCTACTATTTTTAACTGTTTTATTAATAAGTTTTCTGCTAATTTATGGTTAGTTAATATTTCAGTAATTAAGTTTTCTGGTTTAATTTCGGTACAAATTAAGGAGATAAATTTTGCCCAAATTGTTAGATTTTCCTTGGTTTCTTCACTACTTTCTAACTTACTTAAAATTGTCTCTAATTGCTCGTTTAATTCCCATAAATTATCATGATAAGATAAAATTATTGGCAATAATATTAACGCCAATTTACTACTTTCCTTATTGCGCTCGTTGTTGCGCTTTAGCGCTACATCTAAGGAGTTAGGGCTAAATTCCCACCAGGAATTAGAATTATTAATTAAACTGTTACCAATTTCAAATATAAGGGAAAAAATCCCCTCTGTTTGCTCATCTTCAGCTAATTTTAACCCCAAATAAGCACCAATTAAACACCCTTTAAATCTACTTTTTAATGAATAAAACATTTCAATTATCGGTTAACTAGGGTAAATTTTTAAAAGTTTTTTCTCCATTAAAGGAAATATAAAGAATTAGATTAATCATATCTTTACCATTGCTAAATTCGGTTGTATTGCGATTATAGCATCTTTTAACACTTTTAATCATGGTGTAATAACTCACCTTCTAATAAAAAAACAATACCACTATGAACATCTAAAAGTAACGCAAATTTTTCAAAATCTTTGATATTTGCTGTTACTAAAATACGATCTTCATTGAAAGCATATTGTAAAATATAACGGTCATTTTTTCCTAATAAACCTCTATCTCTTACCGCTACAGCATCAAGCAAAAGTTCTTCACAAAAATAACGTGCTACACTGGGAGAAATATCCTCATCAATTAAAAATTTCATCCTTTTTTGGTCTTCCTTGAGATGGATAAGCATTGATAAAAACTAAAGCAAATTTTAAATCTTCTTCTGACAAAAAAGGATAATCTTCCCTAATATTTTCTACAGTTTCTCCTCGTTTTAATAGATTGCCAATATAACGTACTGATAATCGAGATTTAGGAAAAACCGTTTCTCCTCCCTTTATATTTGTCTCATTAATTAACTGGTTTTTCCACTGATAAAATTCCTCAGTTAAGGTTAATAATTCTTGGCTTATATTATCTATTTGTAAGATAAAAAATCGCGCAATTTCTAAATTATTGGCCTTGGCTTCCCAAGCTTTAACTAAACGTTGATATAATAAAATTCTAGCTTGAATTGAAAATTCAAAGTTAATCTCTTTTAAAGCACGAAGATATATTAATGCTGAAAAAGGAAGACGAGGAGTATCTGACAAATATCTAATTATTTGATATTCTATTTCTTTATATACCCTTTTAGCCGGTAATTCCACTAAAGCTGCTGCTTCGTTAGGTGTAAATATTGTTTTCATTTTATTTAAAAAAAAATATTCCTTATTTAGGGAATATTTTAACAGAAAACTTGTTTTAATGGTGATCAACTATCCATTATTCTTCGGTATTAATCTCAATACTGCATGAACAAATCAAGTTGCGATCGCCAAATGCGTTGTCAATTCTGGCAACGGCAGGCCAAAACTTAGCTTCTTTAGTCCAAGGTGCGGGATAGGCCGCAATTTCCCTAGAATAGTGATGATTCCATTCCCCACAAATCAAAGATGAGGCGGTATGTGGCGCATTTTTCAAGGGATTATCGTGGATGTCAAATTCACCAATGGCGATCGCCTCTACTTCTTTTCTAATCCTAATCATAGCGTCACAAAAGCGATCGAGTTCCTCTAAAGATTCACTTTCGGTAGGTTCAATC
Source organism: Synechococcales cyanobacterium S06 (assembly GCA_011391125.1). GTDB lineage: Bacteria > Cyanobacteriota > Cyanobacteriia > Cyanobacteriales > JAABRE01 > JAABRE01. The sequence continues at coordinate 19,203 of JAABRE010000075.1, read as the reverse complement.
ATCATTGTACCAGCAACGGGCCAAGAAACGGTAGGAGCGTGAAAACCATAATCCATAAGACGTTTAGCAACATCATCCACGGAAATATCCGCGATTTTCTTTAACTGTCGCAAATCAATGATACATTCATGGGCCACCAAACCGGATTTCCCCTTAAACAAAATAGGATAATGGGATTCGAGACGGTGAGCAATATAATTCGCGTTCAAAATCGCCACTTGACTTGCTTTGGTCAATCCTTCAGCGCCCATCATGGCAATATACATCCAAGAAATGGGCAAAATACTGGCACTTCCCCACGGTGCTGCACAAATCATCCCCAGCGAAGGTCCCTGATGATCAAGGGAAACCGAAGGTAAAAAAGGCACTAAATGGGATGCTACACCAATCGGTCCAACTCCGGGACCACCTCCACCATGGGGAATACAGAAAGTTTTATGTAAATTCAGGTGACAAACATCAGCACCGTAATCACCCGGCCGACATAAACCTACTTGAGCGTTCATATTAGCCCCATCGAGGTACACTTGACCACCATTTTGGTGGATAATTTGACAAATTTCCCTGACATTGTCCTCGAAAACTCCGTGCGTTGAAGGGTAAGTAATCATTAAAGCGGCTAAATTGTCAGCATATTTAGCGGCCTTTTTTTCCAAATCCTGAAAGTCGATATTGCCCTGAGAGTCACATTTCACCCCAATTACCTTTAAACCACACATTACAGCACTGGCGGGATTTGTGCCATGGGCAGATTCAGGAATCAAGCAAATATGACGGTTTTTTTGTCCATTTTCGCGATGATATTTCATTATCACCTGTAATCCGGCGTATTCACCCTGAGAGCCAGCGTTTGGTTGCAAGGAAACTCCAGCAAAACCGGTAATTTCCCCTAACCATGATTCTAATTGGGAAAATAACACCTGATATCCCTTAGTTTGAGATGAAGGAGCAAAGGGGTGAATTTGATTAAATTCGGGCCAAGTTATGGGTAACATTTCCGATGTTGCATTCAACTTCATGGTACATGAACCTAAAGGAATCATGGAAGTTGTCAAGGATAAATCCTTATTTTCCAACTGTTTTAAATACCGTAATAATTCGGTTTCTGAATGATGTTGATTAAAAACCTGGTCAGTTAAATAGGGTGTTTTCCTAACTAAATTTTCGGGTATAGTTTTCCCCCTCTCCCCTAGGGAGAGGGGGGTAGGGGGGTGAGGGAGATCAAACTCCCCTAGGGAGAGGGGGGTTGGGGGTTGGGGGAGATCAAACTCCCCTAGGGAGAGGGGGGTAGAGAGATTAGGTTGAAAAATTGTCCACAAAGTAGCAATATCTTCTAAGGTGGTAGTTTCAGCTACGGTAATACTCACCTGATTTGGTGATAATAAACGCAGATTAATTTGTTTATTTTGAGCGGTTTCGATAATCGAAAAAGCATTTTCTACCTCCACAGTTACCGTATCAAAAAATGTTTTCGAACTAATTTTATAACCTAACTTTTCTAAACCTGCTGCCAATATTTGCGCACAATTGTTAACATTTTGGGCAATGCGTCTAATACCTTCGGGACCGTGATAAACTGCGTACATTGAAGCAATTACCGCCAACAAAACCTGTGCTGTACAAATGTTACTGGTTGCTTTATCCCGCCTAATGTGTTGCTCTCTGGTTTGTAAAGCCAAGCGTAAAGCTCGTTGACCTTGCGCATCTTTAGATACCCCGACAATTCGCCCCGGAATCAGCCGTTTATACGCGTCTTTGGTGGCTAAATAGGCGGCGTGTGGTCCTCCGAACCCCAAGGGAACTCCGAAGCGCTGTGAGCTTCCTACGGCGATATCTGCGCCTAATTCCCCCGGAGGTGTCAGTAATGCTAAACTTAAAAGATCCGCTGCAACTGTTACTAATCCTTGGTTTTGGTGAACTTTGGCGATGAATTCTCGATAATCATAAATTGTGCCATCGCTGGCAGGATATTGCAATAATGCGCCAAAAATAGGGGTGCTAAAGTCGAATCTGCGATGATCGCCAATGATGATTTCTATGTCTAAAGGTTGCGATCGGGTTTTAATTACTTCAATGGTTTGAGGATGAGTTGTTTCAGCAACAAAAAAGGCGTTACTTTTGAGCTTACTAATACCATAACTCATGGCCATGGCTTCGGCGGCGGCTGTTGCTTCATCTAGCAAGGAAGCATTGGCGATTTCTAACCCGGTTAATTCCATGATCATGGTTTGAAAATTGAGCAATGCTTCGAGTCGCCCTTGGGCAATTTCTGCTTGATAAGGGGTGTAACTGGTGTACCAACCGGGGTTTTCTAAAATATTACGCTGAATTATGGCTGGGGTTATACAATCAACATAACCGAGGCCGATATAATTACGGTAAACTTGATTTTGGGAGGCGATCGCTTTTAATTGTTGCAATACTTGAAATTCACTGTTTTCTTTTGCTAAATTTAAGGGATTAGTTAAGCGAATATTCTCGGGAATGGTGGCCTCCATTAAGGATTCTAGGCTGGAAAAACCTAACAGTTTCAGCATTTTATCGAGGGAAGGTCCTGATGGTCCAATGTGTCGATCAATGAAGGATTCTGCTTGGTAATAGTCTGTTTGTTTCAGGGTGGAGGCAATCTGATTCATGTATTTCTGCTGTCCTTGAGCTAATCTAGGTAAATTTAGGGTTCTACTTTTCCTATTTTGTAACAAAATATTAATAATAGCTATTTTGGTGTCTAATATGTGTAAGAAAAATGTAGGTAGATGATATGTCTTCTCTAAGTCCAAAACAACCTGACCATAATGTTCAAGATCAAGGGGGAGAAATGGGAGTTTCTGCTCTTGAAAATGATCTTTTTTTACAGCGGAAAATTCGACAACTTGAGGCTAAAATCGCAAACCAAGAACTTGACCTCAAAAACTTAACTGATCAAGAGGAAAAGTTCCGCCAAATTGCGGAAAATGTGACCGAAGTTTTCTTTTTGTTGGAAGCCAATAGTGACCAAGTCCTCTATGTGAGTCCCACCTATGAGAAACTCTGGGGGAGAAGTTGTGAGAGTTTGTACACAGAGCCGAACTCTTGGTTATTAGCAATTCACCCCGAAGATTCCTATTATGCCATGTGTTCTTTGGAAACTCAGTTTAGAACTGGGGATGAATTTCAGGAGGAATATCGGATTATTCGGCCTGATGGTTCAATTCGCTGGGTTTGGGTTAGAAATTTTGCCGTTAGAAATGATCAAGGCCAGGTTTATCGTTTTGTGGGTATTGCCCATGATATCACCGAACGTTACCAAGCGCAAGAAGCCATGCGACGAAGTGAGGAACAATTCCGCCTTACTTTTGAAAAAGCACCCATTGGAATGGCTTTAACTACTTTTAATGATAGTTTTAAACAAGTTAATCAAGCTTTTTGTGAGTTATTAAATTATACGGAAAGTGAGTTATTAAATTTAAGTTTTACTAAGATTTTTCATCCCGATGATTTGTTAATTTATCAAGCAGAAAAACATAAACTTTGGCTGGGTGAGGATACGGATTTTCAAATGGAAAATCGCTATTTTACCAAGGAAGGTAACTTGGTTGATACTATTTTAAAGGTGATGATTGTTCGTGATGACGACGGCAAACCTCTCCATTTTACTAATCAAATTGTTGATATTAGCGATCGCAAACGCATGGAAAAACAATTAATTTATGATGCTTTTCATGATCCTTTAACTGGTCTTCCTAATCGTGCTTTATTTATGGATAGATTGGGACAAGCTTTAAAACGTAATCGTAAGGATAAACCCCATCTTTTTGCGGTGCTTTTTTTGGATTTAGATCGTTTTAAAGTTGTTAATGATAGTATGGGTCATTTGTTAGGTGATCAGTTATTAATTGCCATCTCTTCTCGTCTTAGTCGATGTCTTCGTCCTGCTGATACGGTGGCACGTTTAGGAGGAGATGAATTTACCATTTTATTAGAAAATTTAGTTTCTGAAAATGAGGCTATTACTATTGCTGATCGGATTTCTGAACAGTTAAAAACTCCTTTTGTTCTTGATGGTTATGAAGTTTTTACCTCTGCTAGTATTGGTATTGCTTTTAATAATAATAATTATACTAAACCCGACGATATTTTGCGAGATGCTGATTTAAGTATGTATTATGCTAAGGAACAAGGTAAGGCTAGATATGCTATTTTTGATCAGTCTATGCACACTTTAGCTTTACATCGTTTACATTTAGAAAATGACCTGAGAAAGGCGATCGAAAATGAAGAATTTGAGGTCTATTATCAGCCCATAACTTCTCTTACAGCGGGTAAATTAACTGGTTTTGAAGCTTTAGTGAGATGGCAACATCCACAACGCGGTTTAATTTCACCGATTGAGTTTATTCCTATTGCTGAAGAAACCGGTTTAATTGTACCTATTGGCAATTGGGTATTACGACAAGCTTGTCAACAATTGAAAAATTGGCAAGATAAATATCCGACTCATCCTTCTTTAAAAATGAGTGTTAATCTTTCTGGTAAACAAATTAGAGAAGGGAATATGATTGATATTATTGATAATATTTTGACCGAAACTGGTTTAGATGGTAGTCAATTAAAATTAGAAATTACTGAAAGTATTTTAATTGATAATATTGAAGATGCTACGAAAATGTTATTGGAATTAAGAGAACGTCATATTCAATTAAGTATGGATGATTTTGGGACAGGATATTCTTCTTTAAGTTATTTACATCGTTTTCCTGTTAATACTTTGAAAATTGATAAATCTTTTATTAATCGATTACAATCAGATAATGAACACTCAGAAATTGTTCGCGCTATTGTCACTTTAGCACATATTTTAAATATGGATGTAGTCGCCGAAGGCATTGAAACCACTGACCAATTAGCCCAATTAAAATTGCTAAATTGTGAACATGGCCAAGGTTACTTTTTTGCTAAACCTTTAACCCATTCAGATGCTGAAACTTTAATTGCTAGTGTTCCTCAATGGTAAAATAACAATTAACAATTAAGATTTTTCTCGATTAAAAATACTGGTTAAAATGCCTAAAATTTTGGGAATATCTCGTAGATAATATTCGTTGATATCAATTCTCACTTCCTGATTTTCTAACTCCATAAATTTCCAAATATTACCCGAAGTTACCACTCCTAAAATAACAGGAATTGGATTATTTTCTTGTTGATTAAATATTTGGGCGGCTATCATCTCCGCTAAACATTGACCTAAACCAGCCATAATATTCTCTTTTTTCGCTTCCACTAAGGTAACAACGGGAGATTTAATAAATAATTGTTCAGTAGAATTACTAATTAAAAAGTCACAAATTCCATTTAATCCCTGTTCATTATCTATATTAAAATCCACCCCAGAAAATAAACTGATTTTATGATTTAATATTTTTCTTAATTCCAATAAAACCGGGGCAATAATCATTTCTGATCTGGCTTTTTCCGTGTTAATTTGTAAGGCTAAAGAAGCATTTTCTGAGAGAAATTCCTTTAACCTAGCGGAAGGTTCAAGCTCGAAAATATTAGTAAATAAGTCCCGATTTTCCAGAATATTTAAGTTAAATTTTTTCTGTACTTTCTCTAAATTAAAATCACTATAAGACATCTTTTATCTAACTCCTATTTAGTAATGATAATTCATGAATTACCACTACCATCATAATATATTAATCTCGATAAACCGGTTTTTTGGTGTTAGCAACCTGCTCAATAATATCAGCAGCACGATTAACACCTCCAGCGCGTTCTATTGCCCCCTGAAGTCGCAAAGCGTTATTTTTAAAGGAAGGGTCATTTAAAACCTTATGTAGCGCATTTTGAAGCCCTTTAACGCTAAGTTTAGTCAGGGGTATCACCTCCCCTGTTCCTGTATAAGCAATTCTCGCAGCTACTCCAGGTTGTTCATTCGTAATCGGAATTGCCACCATTGGTACAGCATTACTGAGACAATGTAAAGTAGTATTCATACCAGCATGGGTAATAGTTAAAGTGGCTTTTTTTAGTAATTCTAATTGGGGAGCAAACCCCACCACAATGGGATTACCAGAAAATTCAGGCAACTCTTTTTTATCATTACCCCAACCTAAAGTAATTACTAATTGAACGTCAAACTCAGTACAACTTTCAGCTATCATTTCAAAGACCCATAAAAGACGATTTTGTAATGTACCTAACGAAGCATAAATTAAGGGTTTTCCGGTTAATTTTTCCCAAGGAAAACTAACAGTTTCTCGATTAACCGAATTGAGATAATGAAAAGGACCAGTAAAGTGAAAACATTGAGATAAATTTTTCCTTGGAAAATCAAATTCCGCTGGTTGCTGACTAATTTGCGCAAATTGAGAATAACTATCTTTTAAACTTTTTAAGGGAGATAAACCCCATTCTTGACGAGAGGAATTAATTAATTGTAGTAAAGGTTTTCCCACTTGATCTATTATTTTATAACCTCCTAAATTTCGTTCAATTCCTAATGGGGAAGGATCATAATTCCAACTCGTATTAAAAGGAGGAATTGTATCCTCTCTATTTAACATTAAAGCATTACAAATAGTCACAAAAGGAATCTGCAAATATTCAGCAATTGTTGCTCCAGAATAAGAGACTTGATCGACTAAAAGGACTTCAATACCGATTTTTTTGATTATTTCAGTGGCATATTTTAAATAAATTGAAGCACCTTGAGAGAGCATTTCTAAAGTAAATTTTACAGCTTCTAAACCTTCTAATTCGCCTAATTTAGTAAAAATTTCTTGATTTTTTCCTAGAGGAAATTCAGTTTCACCAATTACTTGAAATCTTAAACCTGCGGCCAAAGTTTTCGCTTGAGAATCAAGAAATCCGATTAAGGTAACACAATGACCCCGTTTTTTTAGCTCTTCACCTAAACAAAGCGTCGGGTTAAGATGGCCGGTTGCTGATGGACAGATTAAACCAAAATGTGTCATATTAATTATTAATTATTAATTCTTCTGACATAATATAGCATTTTTAGTTGCTATTTTGCTTCTTTTTTCCCCCCTCTCCCTTTGGTTGGTGGGGGTTGGGGGTAGATAACTTTTTACTAAAACTATGTAATAAAACGTAAAAACAGGGAATAATAAATAGGGTTAATAAGGTGGCTAAAGATAAACCTGAAAACACCACAACTCCTAATGGTTGCAAAAATTCTGAACCTTCACCAATTCCTAAAGCTAAGGGAAATAAACCTAAAACTGTGGTAATAGTTGTCATCAAAATTGGCCTTAAACGTTGGGAGGCTGCTTTCACAATTGCTACCTCAAAATTAAAGTCATATTCTGCTCTTAATTCATTAGCAAATTCCACCATAATAATCGCATTGTTAACCACAATTCCCACTAATAAAACTGCGCCAATTAACACCGTCGCTCCCACAGAAGTTTCGGTAATATATAAGCCAAAAATAGCGCCAGCTAAGGCTAATGGTACTGTTAAAATAATAACTAAGGGGTCAATTAAGGAGTTATATTGGACTGCCATTACTACAAATACTAAAAACGTTGATAAACCTCCAATAATTTGTAAGGATTTTTGCAGTTGTTTATTAGTTTCAGAAGTAGTACTTGGTAAAATAACGACTCCCTCTGGTAACTCAATTTTAGCTAATACTTGATCTACCTCATTTAAAGCTTGACTCAAATTAGCATTTTCGTTTAAATTACCGGCAATTAAAAAGACATTTCTTTGATTAATTCTTTGAATTTCTCCCGGAGCTTTTCCCTTATTTAAAGTGGCTATATCGCCTAATCTTACCGTCTGATTATTATTAATTACTAAAGGAATTTGTGATAATTCTTGAATATTACCTCGATACTTTTTTGCCAACTGAACTCGAATATCAATTAAACGATCATCCCTTTGTAATTCCGTGGGAATACTCCCTAAAATTGCCGTTTGAATTGAGTTACCTAAATCGGTTAAACTTAAACCTAATTCCCCCAAACGTTCCCAATCTGGTTCAATTTGTATCTCATTTTGGGCCGAATCTCCATTTGGTCTAAATTTAGCTAAAGTAACTTTTTCATCTAAAATATCTAATAAATATTGCCCTGCTTTTTGCAAATCTGCGGCATTTTTTCCCTGTAAAGCTATGTCTAAATCTGCGCCAAAAATGGGCGAATTACTTAGGATAATACCCCTCACACTTCCTGGAAATAAACGAATTCTAATCTTAACTAAATTTAATTGATTTATTTTTTTGGTTACTTTCTCAATAAAAGCTTTGACATCTGTCCCCGGTTTTAAAGTAATATCACTAGAACCGCGCAAAAGATTTTCTAATGTTGTACTAGCAAACAATGCACCTCCACTGGTGGTAAAAATATAGGCTGTTTCTGGTTCTTTCATCACAATTTGATCAATTTCTTGCATTACTTTGCGGTTAGTTTCTAAATTTGTTCCTGGAGGAAATTGTGCTGAAAGTACCGCTTTTCCTGTGTTAATTTGGGGGACAATTTCTTGGGGTAATTTACCTAAAATTTGCCAACTATTACCTCCTAAAATAACAATAACTAAGAGAATTGTTACGATTCTAAATTTAATAATTTGAGTGAGTATTTTGCTATAAATTATTGTTAATCCTTGGAAACGTAACTCGAATTGTCTAATAATCCACCATTTATTCACTCCACTAGAAAATTTAATCGTTAATAAACGGGATGCTAACATGGGAACAATGGTTAATGCTACTAATAAAGATGCAGCAACGGCAAAACTTACCGTTAAAATTAACTCATTAAATAACAGGGAAATTAAACCTCCTAAAAATAAGAAAGGTAACACCGCAACTAAATTTGTGCTGGTGGAAGCAATTAAAGCTGATTCCACCTGTTGACTACTTTTTTCTGCTCGTTGTAATGGGGTTAAATTTGTCTCATTTGTATTAACTCCAGTGGCAATATTTTCTAACATCACAATGGAATTATCAACGACTATTCCCACTCCTAATGCTAAACCTCCCAAACTAAAAACATTAATGGATAAACCGAATAATTGCATTAAAATAATTGCGGCAAAACTTGCTAAAGGAATCGCAATTATAATAATAAAAGTTTGTCTTAATGAACCGAGAAAAAGAAACACGGCTAACGCTGCTAGTATAGTTCCACTAACACCATTTGTGATGACATTACTGAGGGAATTATTAATAAAAATTGATTCATTTAAAGTTTCGATAATGGTTAAATCTGCGGGTAAAATTCCGATTTTCTGTAACTGTTCTAACCTTTGTTTAACGGCATTTACCACTAAAATAGTATTAGCATCTGGTTGTTTTTGAATACTGACTTTAATCGTAGGTTGTCCATTAAGATTGACAAAAACTCTTTGCTCTTCTTTACCGTCAATTATTTGGGCAACATCCCTTAAATATAGGTTATTTTCTAACGGTAAATTAACAATTTCTTCCACATTATTAAACCGACCTAAAATCCGAGTTAAAGGTTCGCCATTTTCCTGTTTTAATCTTCCTGTGGCAATATCTTGATTTCTGTTTCTTAAGGTATCTAAAATCGTTTCTAAACTAAGTCCTAATGCTTCCAAACGTCGGGGATCAATATTAATTTGTACTTCCTCTTGTACCCCTCCTGAAACATTAACCGAAGCAACACCATTAACGACAGATAATTCCCGATTTAACTCTTCTTCTGCTAAAATTCTTAACTGAAATTCACTCAAAGATTCCGATTTAATTGCAAATTCATATACCGGTAATTGGGAAGGATCAAACTTAAATAAACGGGGTTCTTCAATGGTATCTGGTAATCTATTTCTCACCCGATTTAAGGTAGCAGTTGCGTCATTTAAAGCTTGATCAATGTCGCCTCCTGGCTCAAAATAAAGGTTGACACTGATTCTTCCTTCCCTCGTTTCACTGTAAATTAATGTTACCCCTTCCGTCGCACTTAAACCTTCTTCTAATGGTTTGGTCACTTCTTCTATGGCCACTTCGGGAGCAATGCCCGGAGCATCAATTCTAACACCAATGCGGGGATAAGTTATCGAAGGTAATAAATCAACTTGAAGTTTAAATAGGAGAAAGACTCCCACCACAATCACTGCTAAAGTCAGCATTAAAGTGCCAATATGACCGCGAATGGCGATCGCACTCAGGGACTTGGGGTTATTATCACCGCCAGCGGTCTTGGTTGTAGAGGATAGCAATTTAACCATAACACTTAATTTTGTAAAATATTCTTGATAAACCTTAACATAATGTAAAAAAACTTGAGAATTTATGGCTAAAATGATAACAATTAATGCCAAAATCAGGATGGAAACTGATAATCTGTAAAGATGTCTTTATTTTTCCCTAAAATTACCACAGAAAAGTTAACAAATCTTTATAATCATCTATATTTATGGTTCGCATACTTGTAATTGACGACGACCCCACTATTGCTGAAATAGTATCGATAAACTTAGAAATGGCCGGTTATTCCGTGGAAACCGCCGAAGATGGAATTAAAGGGCAAGCAATGGCCATGCAGTTATTGCCAGATTTAATCATGCTTGATTTAATGTTACCAAAAGTGGATGGATTCACGGTCTGTCAAAGGTTACGGCGTGATGAAAGAACAGCCGACATCCCTGTTTTGATGTTAACAGCATTAGGGCAGACACAGGATAAAGTTGACGGTTTTAACGCCGGTGCTGATGATTACATTACCAAGCCCTTTGAAATAGAAGAAATGTTGGCGAGGGTGAGAGCGTTATTAAGAAGGACAGATCGCATTCCCCAGACAGCAAAACACTCAGAAATCCTCAATTTTGGACCATTAACCTTAATTCCGGAGCGTTTTGAATGTATTTGGTATAAAAAGACGATTAAACTAACCCATTTAGAATTTGAGTTGCTGCACTGTTTACTACAGTGTCATGGTCAAACCGTAGCACCCAGTGACATTTTAAGGGAAGTTTGGGGTTATGAGCCAAATGATGACATAGAAACCATCAGGGTGCATATTCGCCATTTAAGAACAAAATTAGAACCTGATCCGCGTCATCCTCGTTATATTAAAACGGTGTATGGTGCTGGTTATTGTTTAGAATTACAGACAGCAGTTGATAGTTAATAGTTGATAGTTGATAGTTGATAGTTAAAAACTATTAATTGTCAATTCTTAATTAGATTCTAATTTTCTTTGCCATTCTTGATCTATTTTGTCAGAATTGAGTAATTCTTGATCGACTAAATCGCTTTCAGTAGTATAACTAAGGTCTTGGTTAGTAATAATTTTTTCGAGGGCAAATTGACGTGCAAAATCCAATTTTTGGGTTAATTTTTGAGTTAACTGTTTAAATTTCGAAACTCTTTGTTCCCTTTGAAAATTACGATTTTGAATCTTTTTATTTTGAAATTGAATCCAGAAATAGCGCACTAAAGGAATAGTTAAAAAAGCCGTACCATAAGCTAATAATAACCAGTAAATTGCATCTACAAAAGCAATTAAACCGCCTAATTCGGTGACAAGTTCTTCCGTTAATAACGACCCTAAAACCAAAGCTAAAATAATATTAAGAGCACCTAAACCAATTGCTAACAGAATTTGACCGCTATCTGCTTGGCTGAAACGCCACAATTGCTCTTGTAAATAGGAAGAAATAGATTGAGTTTTCCTTTGAGTTGCTGTTACTTGTAAATCAGGAAAATAATAGATAATTTCACCTTCTGGGGACACTTCAGGAAACCCATTAAACTTAGTTAAAACAGGTAACATATAATCTTCATTGTCATCAGATTTAACCTCATCTAAATAGGGTGTAATTTGTTCGGCGATCACTGCACCACGGTTATTAGTAATCACATTACCAATCTGATTCCAACGTATTTCTTCTAGGTTAAAATTCGGGTTTCCATCACCAAAAATAAAGGAAAAAATTGCCTCCAGAAAATTCATTTTCTTCTCTTCATTACGTCGAGTTCGAGTTTGAAAATCTTGATTAAAATCGAATAACCAAAACATATCTGGAAAGTAGAAAAAACGGGGGAAAAAGACGATTCCACCGCCAGAATTTCGGTTATCATTACTTCCTCCTCCGGAGTCATTGTCATTATCACCTTTAGTTGCTGTGAGAATAATAATGATTGCTACCGCCATCAAAAAAATAGAAGCAATTAATAAAATACCAAAAGAAATACGAATTAAATAAAATAAAATTTTCCAAATTTTTTGCCATGATTCCTGTAATCTTAAACGCAGGAATTTATTACGCAAAATAGACTGAAAATTTTGCGGAAAAAGAAAGACAATTTCCCCCGTATCTGATACTTGTAAATGGCCATTAGCATTAGAAGCTAATTCTAATAAACCTTGTTGTGCGATATTAATATTTAAACCCGCTTTGGCGGCTACATCACCAACCGTAACACGATAATCAAGTTGTTCAACTGATTTAATAATTTGAGGATTAGGAATCATCATTTTTACTCCCTAAAATTGCTTCATAATCTGAGTATAGCATTTAGGAATCGACTATTAAGATCAGTTTTATTCCTGAAATACTAATCTTAATAGTGCTATAAAAAACAATTTTGTGACTAAGGAACAAAGATAATTAAAGGTCGTCATTAATGGTGAAACTAATTTAATTTGAAGGTAAATATAAATGTCTAAAATAAATTTTACAGCAGCTTTAATGACTGGTTTAATAACGATGACCAGTCTCACTCAAATCTTGTCTCCCAAACCAGTATCTGCGCAATTATTTCCGTCTCCTAATAATACGAGAACTTACTCCAATGGTAATAGTATAATTCCCCTCAATACTAAAATTCCTCTGCGATATGATGAAGCAGAAAAAATAGTTGTTATGAAGGATGAAACTGTAGCTTTAACCTTAAATGTAGGGGCTAATTTAAAGAATCGCGATGGCAATATTTTAATTCCTTATAACAGCAAAATTGTCGGTAAATTAGAACCTTTTGAAGCTGGAATTAGATTTGTGGCCGAAGAATTAGTTATTAATGACACCATCAAATATCCTTTAAATGCTGTTTCTCAAGTTGTTACAACAACCGAAGAAATTAAAAAAGGTGCAGATGTGGGCACTTATTTGAAAAATGCGGCCATAGGTGCAGCAGCAGCAGCGGTGATTTCGGGAGTTACAGGAGATCGGGCGATCGCCACTGAAGAAGTATTAATCGGCGCGGGAGCGGGAGCATTAGGTACTTTAATTTTAGGTAGCAAAAAAGTGGAAGTAATTTCGATTGATCCGAATCAAGATTTAGATATTACTTTACTTTCTAATTTGACTTTAGCTCCATAATTAAAAAGCCGATTTCCTGCAACGAAATCGGCTTTTTATGATAAAATATTGAGTCAAATAAAAAATAGGACTAAATATGAACAATATTTTGGCAGATGTTAATTTTCAAACATTACAAAATAACTCCGATTTTAAGGAAGATAGTGTTAGGGAAGTAATTATTTTACCGATTTTAAAAGCTCTTGGTTATAGCGAAACTAATATTATTAGAAGTAAGACATTACAACATCCATTTTTAAAAATTGGGAGCAAAAAACGTCCAGTAAATTTAATTCCAGATTATGTTTTAAAGGTAGAAAATAATTATGCTTGGGTTTTAGATGCAAAATCACCGAATCAAAACATCAAAGATGGTGATAATATTGAGCAGGTTTATAGTTATGCAACCCATCCCGAAATTAGAAGTAATTATTTTGCATTGTGTAATGGGTTGGATTTTTCCCTCTTTAAAACTACTGATACTAATCTACCGATTCTCTATTTTTCCCTCTCAGAAATTGACCATTATTGGGAAAATTTAAGCCAATATTTGTCTCCTCATAGTTTTCAATCTGGTAAAAATTTTAGTTATGCCCTCACCCCCAACCCCTCTCCCACGGGAGAGGGGAGAAGAACTTTTGATTATCAAACTCGTCCTTTATTAGAGGAAATTATTGCAAAAAAACAGGCTACAAAAAGACATTTTGGAGTGCATGGTTATTTTACCAAACAAGTTTGGAATGTGGTGGCGGAATATATCAAAAACTTTAGTCAACCCGGAGATTTAATCCTTGATCCTTTCGGCGGTAGTGGAGTTACAGCAGTGGAAGCGTTAATGAATGATCGCAAAGCCATTAGTATTGATATTAATCCCATGGCTGTTTTTTTGGTTAATTCCTTAATTGCTCCTGTGAATTTAAGCGAACTTTCAGCAGCATTTGAAAGGGTAAAAAGGGAGTATCAGAAAAAAGAACCAACCTCAGAAGCAGACCTTAAAAAAGCTTTGCAAAAATACCCTTATCCTCAAGGTTTAAAGTTACCTAAAGGTTCAGATGTAGAAACAGTGGAACAGTTATTTAGTGAGAAACAATTAGCACAATTAGGGTTATTAAAATCCATAATTAAAAAGGAGAAAAATCTTAAGATCAGAAACTCTTTAATGCTGGCTTTTTCTAGTACAGTAAATAAACATAATTTAACTTTTCATTATACAAGAACAGATGGAGGAGGTGATTCTTCTGTTTTTCGATATTATCGTTATCGAATTGCACCACAACCTGGCGAAATGCCTTTAATAAAAATTTACGAAACTAAATTTAAAAAAGTAGTTGCTGCGAAAAAAGAAATGGAATATTATATTAATGAAAATACCATTTCTAACGCCCAAATTGTTAAAGATTCAGCGACAAATTTAAGTTTTATTGCTAAGGAAAGCGTCGATTATATCTACACTGATCCACCCTATGGTAAGAAAATCCCCTATTTAGATTTATCAACCATGTGGAATGCGTGGTTAGATTTGGAAGTCACAGAAGAAGATTATCTTCTGGAGGCTATTGAAGGAGGAGAACATCAAAAAAGCAAAGAAGAATATAACCAACTAATAGCTGAAAGCATAAAAGAAATGTATCGTGTGCTTAAATTTGACCGTTGGTTATCCTTTGTTTTTGCACATAAAGACCCCGAATTTTGGCATTTAATCATAGATACTGCGGAAAGTTGTGGTTTTGAATATGTGGGAGCAGTAGCGCAAAAAAACGGTCAAACTAGCTTTAAAAAAAGACAAAATCCCTTTACCGTTTTGTCAGGTCAACTAATAATTAACTTTAGAAAAGTTCGCACTCCTAAAGCAATTATGAAAGCGAATTTAGGGATGGATATGGCAGAAATTGTCATCCAAACCATTGAGGGAATTATTGCTAAAAATGACGGCGCAACTTTAGAGCAAATTAATGATGAATTAATTATTAAAGGTTTAGAATTAGGCTTTCTTGACCTATTAAAAAAGGAATATTCCGACTTAACACCAATTTTAATGGGTAACTTTGAATATAACGAGCAAACTGAATTATTTACCCTGAAAAAAGACGCTAAATTTAAGTCCCATATCGACGTAAAATTGAGAATTAAATATTATTTAATTAGTTATTTGCGGAGGATGGAACGGGAAAAGAAAACACCCACCTTTGATGAGATTATCCTGCATTTGTTACCCCTATTAAAAAATGGGACAACTCCCGAAGATCAAACTATTTTAACCGTTTTAGAAGACATAGCCGAAAGAATTGGTCAAGATAATTGGAAGCTGAAAAAAGAAGGACAAATGACCTTATTTTGAGATAAACTTCCTCTTCCCTAGGGAGTTGCAAATACACAAATGATTTAGGTTTGTTATCTTTGAATAATTAGATAGAAAAAGGAAAAAATAAAATGTCAACAAAACTAATTGCGAAAGTAACCCGAGAAGGAAAATTAGAAATTCCGCCCGAAATCCTACAGCAACTTCAACCTTTAACGGAATATGAAATATCAGTCACAGAAAAAACGATTATTTTTGAAAAAAAATCTCACGTCAAAGTTGACTTAGATCAATTTTTACAAGAATTAGATCAATTAGAACCAGAACCCGATCAACCAAGTTTAGAAAAAATTAGTGAAATTGTTAAAGAAGTTAGACAGGAATTATGGGGTAAATAATGAGAATTGTTCTTGATGTTAATGTTTGGATTTCTGCTTTATTATGGGGTGGTTTACCAGCTAAAATTTTACATCTTTCAAGACAAAAACAGCTTACTATTTTTATTTCTGAACCTTTATTAGAAGAATTAGAAATAACTTAAAAAAAAGCAAAGTTTCACACTCAACTGAAAAAAAGAAATTATAGTCTTGATTACTTAATTGCTATAACTAAAGGTTTTTCAGAGAAATGTCCTACGATATTTCTTAACGTACCTGAATTAAGAGATGTCAAAGATAATCACATTTTAGCAGCAGCTTTAAGCGCTAATGCTCAAGTTTTAATAAGTGGAGATCAAGATTTATTAGTATTAAATGAATTTTCCGGAATACTAATAATGAAACCCACGGATTTTCTCACCTTTTATTTCCCCTCTTAAACCCTATTTCTTTGCCAAAAAACATTTTGTTTAAAAATATCAATAACCATAGCATTCCTAAATGATTTGTGTAGAGACGTTGCATGCAACGTCTCTACAGTAAAGGTTTGGTGAAAACAATTTTTTACAACCTATTTAGGACTGCTATATATATTTAAAAAGTTATGGATAATAAGACTTAAAAATCTAATTTCTAGCCAGAGAGGAATCCGACCAAAGAAACCTAGAATGAAGAAACCAACCGATAACCCCCTTTGCGTCTTAGCGTCTTTGCGTGAGATAATCCTCAAAATTTTGTATCAAAAGATACAGAATTAATTTAATTAATATGTTAAAAAAATTAACCGTAATCTAACTTCTAGCCAGAGAGGAATCCGACCAAAGAAACCTAGAATGAAGAAACCAACCGATAACCCCCTTTGCGTCTTAGCGTCTTTGCGTGAGATAATCTCCTAATTCTGTATCAAAAGATACAGAATTATTTTAATTAATATGTTATGCAATTTAACCGTGATAATATTTATAAGCGGCATAGGCTAAAGTTACAACACCAGTGGCGATCGCACATTCGTTAACTTCAAATTCAGGGTGGTGTAAAGGGTGATTAACTTGATCCGGATTGCCAACTCCTAACCTAAACATACTACCGGGAGCGTGTTGCAAGTACATGGCGAAGTCTTCTGCACCCAAAGATGGTTCATTGATAATCTGCACTTTCTCATTTCCCCAAGCTTCGCGACTGGCTTTTTCAAGAATTTCCGTTAAAAATTGGTCATTTTGAACACTGGGAACACCGCGACGATAGTTGATTTCGTAGGTTGCACCGTAACTATTGCAGATATTCGCAACGATGGTTTCAATCCACTGGGGTAGATTTTCGTAGGTTTCGGGGTGAAGCGATCGCACCGTACCGGCCAACCTGACTTGATCGGCAATCACATTAGGAGCACGGCCACCGCTAATTTGCCCAATGGACAGAACCAATGGCCGGAGGGGGTTTTGGGTTCGACTGATGGCTTGTTGCAAATTAGTAATAACTTGAGCAGCGATCCAAATAGCGTCGATGGCCTCATGGGGGCGCGCTCCGTGGCCAGATTCTCCTTGAATAAAGATTTCTAAATCATCGGCCGCTGCCGTCAACGAACCATAGCGAATCCCGACAACTCCCCCTGGAATAGAAGGAAAAACATGAACCCCAAAAATAGCGTCAATCCCTTTCATTACGCCATCTTGGACCATCCAACTTGCACCTTGGGCGATTTCTTCTGCGGGTTGAAATAGAAAACGAATATTGCCGGGTAATTCGTCCTTTAATTGGGATAAAATCATGGCAGTGCCCAAACCCACCGTGGTGTGTAGATCATGGCCACAAGCGTGCATAACACCGGGGTGACGGGAAGCAAAATCCAACTTAGTGCGTTCTTGAATGGGTAAAGCATCCATGTCGGTGCGAATAGCAAGGGTGCGTTGATCCGTGCCGTTGCCTTGTAAATTTCCCACAACACCAGTTTTGCCGACCGCTTCTTGAACCTGAATCCCACAAGATGACAAAACTCCCGCCACATAAGCACTGGTTTGGTATTCTTGGCCGCTTAATTCAGGATGTGCATGGATATGACGACGTATTTCAATGAGACGGGGAGCGAGGTTTTCAGCTAGTTCTTTAATTTTAGTCAGCATTGTTACAGTTTACAGGAATAATTACAAAAGGAATAAGACAGGTGCTAATTTCTTAATTTTATCAAAAAGTTAAGCTAAAAAATTATCTTCAAATTAATCAAAGTTATCCCGATTACTGCTAAACTAATCTGGGGAAAATATTTTTTGAATTGATATTTTATACAGTTAAGAATTTAGGAACTAAAAGTAGTTTTAATTGTGCCAATTATGAAATTCTGACTAACTTTTTGATGGTCAGGATCAGTTAACAAAAGTACCAAGGGAATAACGGTTAATTTGAGAGGAATAAAAGGCTTCAATGTTTAAAGAAATATAGAGATTTTGCGAAACTAAAAGAGTATTTGAATCGGTTACATTGGGCTAAATAATAATTTTTCTTAGGTTTTCAAGATTCGGGTTAATCACAGAAAGTAGAAACATTAAGATTTAAGAATTTTAACAACTTATCGATATAGCACTTTCCGATTAAATGTTATATATCCCTCACCCCCCTACCCCCCCTCATCCCAAAGGGAGAGGGGGAAAAAGAAGCAAAATATCAACTAAAAATGCTAGATCAGAAACAGGTAATAAATTATCAATTTGATTTCGTTCGGCCATTGCTTCTAATAAATTCATGGCAACATCCTTAGCTATTTCAAGGGTTTCTGATATAGTTTTACCTTGTGCAACTAAACCGGGTAAATTATCAGAAGTAGCTAAATAATAACCTTCTGGTAATTTTTCAATCTGTAAATTAATTATTTTTGACCTAATAATATCCTGGCAAAATTATTTTTTAAAGTAGTCTCACTAACTAAATTTATAACTCAAAAAATTAGTCATTGGTCGAGTAAGCAAAATAAAGAATTAAATTGCTAATTTAATTTGAAAAATGAGCGATTTTCCTCACATTATAACTTACTATATTTTTCAGAAATGGTGAAAGGTAAAAAAAAGAAGTGAAAATTGGGGTAATTTTAATGATAAAATAGCAAAAGAACTTTAGTAAATATTCTTTTGCCATGTTTACAAATTTTCCGAAAATTATAGCAGAAATTTTAAATAATTTACCTAAAAATGATTATCCGGTTTTAAATACTCATTTATTTGTCTCTTGTTGGTTAGGATTTATTTTAGATCAAAGTCT
>JAABRE010000074.1 GCA_011391125.1 Synechococcales cyanobacterium S06 | reverse complement strand
CGGGAAAAATATGAGTTAAATTTGAAACGAGAATTCCCAAGAATTCCCTTTTATGATGACTTTAATCAGTGGAAAAAATGGGGTCAAAAATTAAGGGAACTGCACCTTAATTATGAGACAATTAAACCCTATCCTGTGAAAATAATTGATCTAACCCCCCCTAACCTCCCCTTGACCTTGAAAGGGGGGGAACAAAAAGCCCCCCTTACCAAGGGGGATTGGGGGGTTATGAAACCCAAATTAAAAGTAGATAAAACCAAAAACCAAATATTAATAGATGATGTCACCACCTTAACAGAAATTCCTCCCGAAGTTTGGGAATATAAATTAGGAAATCGTAGTGCGATCGAGTGGATTTTAGACCAATATAAAGACAAAAAAGCGAAGGATTCAACCATTGCACAACAGTTTAATAATTATCGTTTTTCTGATTACAAAGAAACCTTAATTGATTTATTAATGCGGGTAATAACGGTGAGTTTAGAAACTATGAAGATTATTAAAGAAATGGAGAAAAACAAATATTAATTAATCACAATTTTTGCCTTATTTTCCCCTCTCCCCAAGGGATGAGGGGATAGGGGGTGAGGGGTATATATTTTCCCCTCTCCCCAAGGGATGAGGGGGTAGGGGGTGAGGGGTATATATTAATCACAAATAACCCTTAATTATTAATACCTAAATCCTGTAAAGCGAGACGAATTTGCTCCAATCTACGGCGATTTACGCCTAAATCCGACTCTCCTAAACGGGCAGCGGAGCGAATTTCAATTACTTGTTTATCCGAGGGAAAATAAAACTCAGCATCATCAACAAAACCGAAGATTTTAGAAGCAGATTCGGTTCTAATATAATCATCAGTTTCCTGGGTAATAACCGTATTAGGAACTACATTTAAAACCTTAACTAACACCTGTTTTACCGTGTTTTGATCTCCCGTATAACTAATAGGATCAATGTGATGGTCAACATCAGAAACCTGACTGCTAACACAGTTAGGAGTAGGGGGACAAATGGCAAAATTACCATCATTAACTCCCAAATTTATTGGGGTATTACCACTGAAATGAAAAATCGAAGCAAAAGTTAAATTTAGAGGAGAAAAAACACTAAAAAACGAAATAAAACCAACCAACAAAACAGACAAAAAACTTGATAACATAGAAAAAACTAAAACTCCATCTTAAATTTAATAGACCAAGCGATCAACCACTTTGCGCCTTCGCGTCTTTGCGTGAGACTATCCCTTCAAATAATCCTTCACAATCTTAACAATTTTAACAGCAGCTGTACCATCTCCAAAGGGATTAATAGCATTGGCCATTTTTTCATAAGCCTGAGAATCAGATAATAACTCACTAGCTGAATTTAAAATAGAATAAGCCTTTGTACCAATAAGTTTAGCAGTTCCGGCGGTAATTGCTTCGGGTCTTTCCGTATTTTCTCTTAATACTAAAACCGGTTTTCCTAAACTGGGAGCTTCTTCTTGTAAACCACCGGAATCCGTTAATAAAAGGTAGGATTTTTTGATAGCTCCCACTAACTGGATATAATCTAAAGGTTCGGTTAAAAAGACGCGATTATGATTACCTAAATGGGTGATAATCGGTTCTCTAACGGTGGGGTTTTTGTGCATAGGTAAAAGCAGGGCTACGTCAGGAAATTTATCTAAAATCAACTTTAATCCTGCGAGTATATCCTGTAAAGGTTGTCCCCAATTTTCTCGTCTATGAATTGTTGTTAATAATACTCGAAATTTCCCCCCTTCACAAGGGAGGGTAGGGGGGTACATCCGATTTTCTTCCCAATTTAAGTTAGGAATTTCACAAATTGGCTCATTATTGGCCACAGTTAATAACGCATCAATTACGGTATTTCCTGTTAGGTGAATTTCCCCGGTTACTCCCGATTTTTGCAAATTTTCCACCGCTAAAGTTGTGGGTGCAAAATGTAGTTGGGTGATTTGGGAAATTAAGCGGCGATTTGCTTCTTCGGGATAGGGATTGAAGATATTATCTGTGCGTAATCCCGCTTCCACATGACCAATCGGAATTTTTTGATAAAAGGCCGCTAAACTAGCAGCAAATGCGGTGGTTGTATCACCTTGAACTATTACTAAATCAGGTTTTATTTGCTGATATATCTTCTCTAAACCCTGCAAAGTTAGGTATGTAATATCAGTCAAGGTTTGCTGAGGCTGCATTATTTCTAAGTTTTGATCTGCACTCAAATTGAAAATTTCCATTACTTGAGCGACCATTTCTTTGTGTTGTCCAGTTAAAACAACAAAAGTAGAAAAGTCAGGATCATTACGAAATTTTTGGATAACTGGTGCTAATTTAATCGCTTCTGGACGAGTTCCTAATGTAATACAAATTTTTAATTTCACTATATTATAATCTCCTTTTTGCTCTGTTTTAATTTATTTTTATAACTGTATTTTTTGATTTTTCCTATTAGTTATTAATCCAAAATTTTTATAAAAAATCTTAATAATTGCTCATAAATGAATAAACAATTATTAAGGTTTGACGATTAATTAACTGACAAATTCGGCGCAATTTCGTTGAGAAAATTACCAGAGCTTGAACCCGAATAAACTTGGCCTTTTTTGGCATCAAGGGTGAGGATTGAGCCTTCCCGAATCACGTGGGTTGCATTTTTGAAACCGACAATTACCGGTTTGCCTAATCTTAAACCAACAGCGGCAGCATGGTTGGTAACTCCGGGGGCTTCCGTAATAATTCCGCCGGCTTGTCGTATCAAGTCAATATAACTGGAGTCGGTTGTGGCAGCAATCAAGATTTCGCCGGGGTTGAAATCTTTTATATCTTGAGGGTTTCGCACAATGCGCGCCCGTCCCGTAATCGCTTCTTGACCAATTCCTACACCTTGACCTAACATGGCGGTTACTAATTCTACTTTAATCAAGTCGGTTGAACCAGCTACCCCTTGTAAGGTGCCGGCGGTCATGACGACTAAATCACCGTCCAGTAACAGATTGGTTTCTTGAGCTACAACGATCGCCGCTTTGACGGTTTGACTGGGGGTTGGTAAATCTAAGACTAAGAGGGGTTTTGCTCCCCAAACTAATTGCAATTGTCTCGCTACATTGACGTGGGGTGTCACGGCTAAAATCGGCTTTTTGGGGCGAAATTTGGAGACGTTGCGCGCCGTTGCTCCCGTTTTTGTTAAGGTCATAATGGCGGCTGCGTCTAACTGCTCGGCAATTTGACCTACTGCTCTGGAAATGGCATTGGGAATTGAGTGTTTATTATTCAAGTCCGGTTTCCAGTTACCGCTTTGATGTTCCTGCTCAATGCGACGGGCGATGGTATCCATGGTGCTAACTGCTTCAACGGGATAAGCGCCGACGGCTGTTTCATTTGACAACATAATTGCGTCTGTACCATCCAAGATGGCGTTCGCAATGTCGGAAACTTCAGCACGCGTCGGTCGGGGATTATTGACCATGCTGTCCAACATTTGTGTGGCAGTAATGACGGGAATACCAAACTGATTAGAAACCGCAATCAGTCGTTTTTGCAAAATGGGGACATCTTCGGCTGGTAATTCTACACCCAAATCACCTCTGGCCACCATGACTCCGTTACAGAGGGACAAAATCGCCTCCATTTGTTCGATCGCCTCATGTTTTTCGATTTTAGCAATTACCGGCACGGATTTGCCAGCATTGGCGATCAAATCCTTAATTTCTAAAACATCTTGGGGATTACGGACAAAACTTAGGGCTACCCAATCAACACCTTGATCCAAGCCGAACATTAGGTCAATTTTGTCTTTGTCGGTTAAAGCTTTGACAGAGAGATAAACACCGGGGAAGTTGACACCTTTATTATTAGAAAGTACACCTCCGACTACGACTCGACAGTGGAGATTTTGATGAATTTTGTCAACCTTGTCCACCTTCATTTCGACTTTACCATCATCCAGGAGAATGGTGGCACCTTCGGGCACTTCTTGGGCCAATTTGTCATAACTAACGTAACTAATTTCTTGGTTACATTCCACTGGACGGCTAGTTAGGATAAAAGGATCATCTTTTTTCAGGGTGATGGGACCGTTGACAAATTTTCCCAAACGAATTTTTGGTCCCTGTAAATCCTGAAGAATCCCCACGGGTTGATTCAATTCAAAGGAAATTTGACGGATTAGACGAATACTCCGTTGATGATCTTCGTGGGTCCCATGGGAAAAATTTAAGCGTAAAGTAGTTGCACCTGCTTGAATAATCTGACGTAAAATATCAGGTTTCATGGTAGCAGGACCAATAGTAGCAACAATTTTAGTTCGACGGAGTAAATTTCGGGATGGCATATTTAAAAGAAACTATAGCAGGGCATAATTATATCTTAATTTTAACCATGGCCGTCGAGTTAATTTCTGAATTTTCCAGACTCGGTTATTGCTAATAGTTCCCCTCAACAGTTATCATTGTCAATAAATCAAGTTTATTGAAAGTAACCAGTATGCCTCACTATACAGCAACTTCTCTGAAAGCTGAATTAAATTCCCGAGGATGGAGGATGACCCCCCAACGTGAGAAAATCCTTCAAGTGTTTCATGATTTGCCCACCGGAAATCATTTAAGTGCTGAAGAATTATTTAATTTGTTAGCTAATCATGGCGAAGATATTAGTTTATCTACTATTTATCGTAGTGTAAAATTAATGTCGAGAATGGGCATTTTACGGGAATTAGAATTAGCTGAAGGTCATAAACATTATGAGTTAAATCAGCCCTATCCGAATCATCATCATCACCTTGTTTGTATTCAGTGTAATAAAACTATTGAGTTTAAAAATGATTCTATTTTGAAACATAGTCTTAAACAGGTGGAAAAAGAGGGTTTTCAATTGATAGATTGTCAGTTAACTATTATGGCTATTTGTCCCGAAGCGTTAAGGATGGGTTGGCCTTCTGCTATTCCTAATCATTGGTCTTGTTCGCGTGCCATCGCTCAAAGCTAGTTTTAAGTTTTGTTACAATTTTTTGGTGCGTACTTGACGCACCTAGAAAAATCCTTGATAATAAAGTCTGATCAATCATTTTTTCTGGGGTTTTAGCTATGGCAAATCTGCTTAAAGAAGGCGAAAATAATTTAGTTCTGGTTAATTATACTGAACTTTTGCAGTTAATTATTAAGACCCTTGAGACCAGTAATGATTTTGCTAAATTATCGGGACATAATCGCTTAAAATTAATAGTTGATCTCGACCCCATTGCTCAACAAGTCTCCCGTTTTTATCATGGTAGTATTTTTGGTACTGATAATGAAATTGCCGCCAAGATGGCGACGATTAATTTTAGTGAGGAATGTAGCAAAAAGTTTCCTCAACAAATTCGCCAAATTTCTGAAATTTTAAATCATAAACTCATTTTCATGGCACAAAAGTCGGATTTTGTCAAGGATTTGCTCTCAAATCTCGCTAGTTTCAAAAATAATCAAGCTAAATTGAATTTAAAGTTTAATTTTCCTAGTTTATCGGAGATCAAAAAACAGGAATTAACCATTGATACCGAAGAATTAGGGAGTAAGTCCTGTTTAAAATTACATAAGGTTACGATTAGGATAAATCAATTAAAAGAGTTTGAAAAAAGTTTGAAAACCGGTGTCGAAAATTACCTTGAACAAGACCTTTTACCTGATGTTGATCAAGATAAGGAAGATCAATTAAAGGATATTTTAGATGAGAAAAAATATATTGAAGACTTGGAAAAAGTAAAAGGTTTAGTTGATACCGAAGCTTTAGGGCAACTTAAACGTTATGCTATGATCAAATATCTGGAATATATTGCTAGTAATATTGACCAAAATACTCATAAGTCAGTAATTTATTTACAGGTATTAATTAAACGTTTAAAAATCCTTTGTGATTATCTTAATAACCCGACTAAACCAGATGGAGATTATGAAATATCTTATGGGGAAATAACGATTAATTTAAAACAATTGTTGGCTCGTTCGGAAGCATTTGATAGTTTGCCAATTATTCCCATGATTACGGGACTTTTAGGGGAAACTACGGGGAAGGATGATAATTTTAGGGAGTTTGTTTTTGGTTTAAAAATGAAATTAAATGGGGAGGTTCAAACCTCAAAAGGAGAGTCTTCTTTTAAGTATCATCTGAATTTAATTAATCCCAATAGTAAAGAACATCAGGAAGAAATTAACACTCAAAATGATCGAGAAAAAGAAACTTTTGTCAGGAAAATTATTAGGAATTTTTGCTTATATTATTTCTGTTTAACTTCTAATTGTCAGGTAACACAACCTAATTATCAGATTGAAAATGAGTTAAATTATAATCCTTTAGAAAATTGGGAAAATTACGTCATTCCTGTCTTTAAAGGTAATGATGAAGCTAAAAAAAGACAAGTATTGGCTAGTTTTGCCAATGCCTTATTGAACAATAAAGATTTAGCCATTGAAAACAAACTAGAGAAATTAGTTAGTTTGTTGAGAACTTTCTTGGGACATCAAACAAGATTAGAACATAAAGAATATCCCATTCATCTTAGTATTTTGAGAACAATTTTGGAGAAAGATACGGAGAAAATTACAGAAAGGGGAACATTTTTTAAAACAGAAATTGCCAAAAAAGAAGCATTACAATATCTTAACGTAGGGGAAGCAGAAACTAATTCAAAAACCTTCGCTAAATTACCCGGAAATATTACAATAGAGGATATTCGTTATTTTCAAACTGAAAATACTCAACAATTTAACTTGGAATATGATTTAGATAATTTGCAAGTTTTACCAGTGTTATTAACACCTAAAGATGATAAAGCCAAGTCCGAGTATGGTAAAAGTTTTCAAGAGACACCTTTAGTTGTATTTCCCTTTGATTTTGAAAATGAAAAGTTAGATCATAGCAAATATTTCACCTATTATTTTACCTTGTTTTTGTTAATCTATTTAACCTTAAAAGTGATCACAGATAAGGTGGAAGACAAGTTATTTATTCCCATTTTAAGACTTCATGTTAGTAACAGAGATAAGAAGGATGTTAAACAAGATTTAGATAAAGACATGGGAGAATTTTCTAAGATTTTGGTACAACTTTTAGGAGATAAACACCTATGTAATTCCCAAGGTTTCGATTTAAAAGAAAAAGAAATAAATAGTTTTAAAATAGGTAATGGTTTAACTTCTTTATATTCAGTAATTCCCAAAAACTTTAGTTATCAAAACCCAGAAGATACACCCAAATTAGACAAATTAGCAATGATGGTGGTAAGTAGTAGGGAATGTGATTCAAAAAGAAGGAATCCCGATAGAAGTCAAAGACTTTCTAACATTTATGGAGAGGTAATAACGGTTAATTTACTTGACAATAAGAAGATACAAATTAAAACGGAAAATAAAATTAGTGGTAATTATCCCGTCTCGAAAATGTATAGTGAACCGACTATAATTTTAGATACTGTTACTAATTTATATCGTCAAGGATATGAACATATCTTATATCTAGCACAAACCCCTTTCACAAGTACACTGCATTTAACTAAACAATCTGATGATGATGAAGGGTTATTTTTCCTTTCTAAAAAACTGATTAAATATTTATACACAAATAACCCCAATGTTAAGTTATATCCCCTATTTTTCGATCAATATTATGTGAGAAAAGTTAATAACTTTAAAGGTCAATCTTTATCCGTTCAAAATACTAAGGAATTAATCAGAATCTCCAATGATCCTAATCAAGAAACTGTGGTATTTTTTAACTTGTTTAATGGAGTAACAGTAGATAAAAAAGAGGACAAATATAATGGGGTACTTTCTTATTCAACGTTGGTAGGAGTTTATCAAGATATAATGGAGGATCAACATATTAATGAAAATTTACTTTATGATTCACAAATGAAAAAAGATATTCTCAAATATTTAACTCTTTTCCATTTTTATCGGTATGAAAAATCAGGGAAAAATATTACCTTAAAACTTGACCCTTATCAAGGTATAATCGGAGACGATTCTGTGGGTAAAAAATCCTTATTTCACCATAAAAATCAGAAAGCTGATTTTAACATCTTAGCTTTTTTAACTGAGGTCAGAAATGCAATTTTAGTTTAATTTTTGTCTCTTTCAATTATGTTTAAGATGGTGGGTTACGGTGTTATTAAATTTTTCTCGGTTTGACTAAAAGAATTTTTCCACACCTAACCCACCCTACTAAATAAGGCAATTTTAGTTTAATTTTTGTCTCTTTCAATTATGTTTAAGATGGTCGGTTACGGTGTTATTAAATTTTTCTCGGTTTGACTAAAAGAATTTTTCGACACCTAACCCACCCTACTAAATAAGGCAATTTTAGTTTAATTTTTGTCTCTTTCAATTATGTTTAAGATGGTGGGTTACGGTGTTAATAAGATTTTCTTAATTTGATTAAAGGTTTTTTCGACACCTAACCCACCCTACTAAATAAGGCAATTTTAGTTTAATTTTTGTCTCTTTCAATTATGTTTAAGATGGTGGGTTACGGTGTTATTAAATTTTTCTCGGTTTGACTAAAAGAATTTTTCCACACCTAACCCAACCTACTAAATATTCAGGTAAGAAATGCACTTTTAATAAATACAAAATAATTCAAAAATAACTTGACAAAATGACAAAAATATGCTAAACCAATGGGACTGCTTTTTGAAAAATTTGGGAACTTGGGAAGGATCATTTACTAATTTTTCTCCCACCGGAGAGCAATTACAAGACACTCCGAGTAACTTATTATTAGAGGGATTTAATCAGAATGAAACGGTGAAATTAACTTTGACTCGTTACCCAGAAAATGAACCGCAAAAAGTGTTAAATTTAGAATTTAGTTCTTTAAATAAGAGTATTTTATTCTTGGAAAATGGCGCTTTTTCTCAGGGTTCAATTCAGTGGTCTCCTGTCTCGGAATTTGGCGCAGAATTGGGGTTAATTAATGGCGATCGCCGTTTAAGATTGGTGCAAATGTACAACAAACAATCTCAGTTACAAACTATTACTTTAATTCGGGAAAAAGCCCCCCATAGTTTAACACCAGAAAGACCGACTTTAACGGTGGATCAATTAGTAGGTGAATGGGAAGGTCAAGTAACAACTATTTACCCGGATTTAAGAGGTCCAGATACCTATAAAAGTCATTTACAAATTCAAAAGGAAAGTGACAATTATTTATCCCAAAAATTAACTTTTGGCGATCGCCTTATCACTTCAACTGCCAGATTAGATGGTTCAATTTTCAAGTTTGAACATAGTCCTTTACCTGTGCAAATTTTGATGTTGCCTGATGGAGCTTCATGTAATTGTCCCCTGATAATTAAACCTCGGACACCGTTTGTTTTAGAATTAGGTTGGTTACTTAACCCAAATCAGCGTCAGAGGTTGATTCGTAGTTATTCAGACAAAGGTGAATGGACGAGTTTAACCTTAGTTCAAGAAAACAAGATTTGATCCCCGTACCAAGGATAAGTTAGAGGGTTTCTAAATAACTGAGTAAATCGGCCATTTCTTGAGTATTTGGTTGAAATTTAGGCATGGGAGGGGTTTTTCCGCTAATTACCTGTTCAATTAGTCCAATTTGAGATTTGCGTTGGTAAATATGGGTTAAATTCGGTCCAATATCGCCCTTACCTTCAATTCCGTGACATCCAGCACAATTAATTAGAAAAATTGCTCGACCTTGAGTAGAATTACCTGAACGGGATAACACTCCTTGAATGTAGGGATCGGACATTTGATAAGTATAAATACCAAATATCGCTAAAGAAATCATTAAAGCGAGGGCCGTCACCACCATGACGACTCGCGGCGTTGAACTTTTAGAGTAAATTAACTGGTTATCCACGGTTTGTAAATATAATTGGTCCTTTGCTTAATATTTTGCAACATTTCTTTACCTAAATATTACCGAAAAATATCTAAACAATCTGACAATGGTATAATTTTTCACTAAGTTGTATTCTGATTAATCGTTATCCTTAAGGAGTTATCTTGTGATTGAACCTTTACTTTTAGGTATTGTTCTCGGTTTAATTTTTGTTACTTTGTCTGGTTTGTTCGTTGCTGCATACTTGCAATATAAACGTGGAAACCAGTTAGGTTAAAACTTGGTGGGGGAATTGCACAATTCTCCCGACTTATTCAAATTTTTTAAAAACTCGCAAAATTAACCAAGCCATTGATACACTAATCAAGCCTATATCCCATAAACCGCAAGCGGCAATTATCCCCAACGCTGAAGAAACCCAAATAGCAGCGGCAGAAGTCAACCCCTTAATGTGTACTTTGTGGGATTCGGGACTATTATCTTTGAAAATTTCCCCAGCACCTAAAAAGCCGATTCCCGTGGTGATTCCTTGAATAATTCTACTAATAGTATCGGGATATTCTTGAGCGATCTCCAACTGAATAGGTATTAATACTAATAAAGCCGAGCCTAAACTCACTAACATATGAGTCCTAAAACCAGCTGGTTTCCCTTGGTTTTCCCTTTCCCAGCCAATTAATGCCCCAAAAAACAAGGCGAAACCAAGACGGATAATTAACGATAAACTTTGATTCGGAGCCAGTAAATTTTGACCTGATAACACAATTTGTGAGGTTAAGATATGATGATTTTATTTTAACCTAGATTTAACCAAATGATTAAAAATCGGATTTATGCCAAATATTAATTTTTAACAATTATGATTCAACAAATTACTTTAAATAAATTAGTCGCGCAACCCATTACTAAAGACAATTTTAAGCCTTTTGGTCAATTAATTTTACCCACTTATCATCAGAAAATTTTTGATGATAATGACGCTCAATTAGACTTAAATAATGGTATTCCCCGCTTTTATATTATGCGTTTAGAAAAACGCGGACGCAAGTTTAATCGTATTACTAAACATAATAAATGTACCCAATGTTTAGGTTCTTTAAATGGTAAAAATTGGCTCATGGCCGTTGCTCCACCTTCCTTAAATTCCCAACCTAAACTAACAGAAATTACCGCATTTTCTATCCCCGGAAATTGTTTTATAAAATTAGAAATTGGTACATGGCACGCGGGACCCTATTTTGAGGATGACTATATTGATTTTTACAATTTAGAATTAAGTAATACTAATGTTATTGATCATATTTGTTACGATTTTTTAGCTAATGAAAACATCGAATTTGAAATAGTTTAAACCCTAATTAAAAATCCGATTTTTTCAAAAAATCGGATTTTTGGATTAGTTATAATTAGTACAACAAGATTCCCCAATTATTAATTGTTTTATAGCCAATTTCCTAACATTACAAAAGCAGACCAATAGTAAGGATCAGCAAATCTTTCATCCTTTAAAACTGCAATTTGTGCCCGTTGAAAAGCCTCTGATTTAGTAACCTTACCCTGAGCTATTTCGTGATAAAATGTGCTCATTAATAACATGGTAGCATCGTCACTAACCGACCATAAAGAAGCTAAAGTGCTGCGAGTGCCGGCTCTTACAGCAACTCCCGCTAAACCCAATGCGGCTCTTTCGTCACCGACTGCTGTTTGACAAGCACTTAATACTAATAATTCTATGGGTTGATCGGTCCTTTTTTCTTTCCTTAAAAGGGCATTTAATTCATTAATATTAATCTTACCATCGTAGGTCAAAATAAAGGTATCTTCCACATTACTACTAAAGACTCCATGGGTGGCTAAATGGACTATTTTATAGGGCGTTTTTTTCACATCTTGGTTAATATTTACTTCCGTAAATAACTGGTTTAAAAGAGGTTTGCTGGGAATTTCTTGCTCAATACTTTTTAATTCAGTTTCCACTCCTGGTAAAGCATTAAAACCTTGTACTGATTCACTTATTCCACCAGAAAACATATTAATTTGCTCCTTATTTAAGGCTTGAGGATCAATTAATTGTAACCCCGGAGCTAGACTAACTCGATATTTTTCAATCAAGTATTTTTCGCCGTCATAAAGTGCACTTACTGGCATATTTCTTAACACACCATCTTGAATAAAAACTAGGTTTTTAATCTTATTTTTACTCAAAATTTCTTCGGCCGGTGTAATTAACCAATTATACACTTCTTCTAAGTTTGGTAAGAGGTTTTTTTCCGTTGATTCAGTATTCGCAGCGACCTGAATTCCTCGTCCTCTTGTGCTTAAATCTCCCGTAATACCAAATCTTGTATCTCCTACTTTTCTCTTTAAATCTTCTGACGTAATAATGGTTCGATAATTAACTAATGGTTTCCCCGGAATGGCTAAAATTACTTCTAATCTATCAGCCATTATTACAGTATAAACTATCGCTGCTGTTGGGTCTAATTGATCCACATTTACCGGTTTTGCATCTAAACAAGCGTCATTAAAAAAGTTATCTAATTCCGCTAATTGTAGGTCCTCAATTACCTGTCTGGCCTGTCTTAAATCTGTTTGACTTGCACCTGGTTGCAGTAATAAATTAACCAATTCTCGGTAAACAGGTTCGACACTTTGTTTAAAGCTAAACTGCACATCTGAACTAATAGCAACTAAGTCGGCTCTGATCGCTTGTAGATTTTTTAATGATTGGGTATAAGCATTAATCGCTTCTCGATTTTTATCTTGATTTTTCAAGTTTCTTCCTAACTGCCATTGCCATTGATAAATAATCTCAGAAGCGTTAATTTCTTGAGCCAATAATAAGGCCTGACTGGTTAATTTTTCTGCTTCAGAATAGCGTTGATTCTTCTCATATAACTTAGCTAAAGTACCTAATCCATAGGATTGTGAGCGTTTATCTTTTAACTGTTGAGCTTCTTTTATTCCTGTAGTTAATTGCTCAATAATTGTATTGTTATCTCCTCCCATTTTCATTAAACTATTACCTAATTTTAGTCTGCTAATTACTCGGTTTTTATTAAGCGGATTTTTGCCAATTTGCTCTTTAATTTCTGTTGCTAACTGTTCAGCTTGTTTCGGCGAAGTTTTAACCAAAATAGTTAATTTATTTAACTCAATTTGCGATTTGATCTCTTGATTGGGAGCGCTTTCTAAAGCTTGTTGATAAAAGGCGATCGCCTCGTCATTTTTCCCCTGTAATTGTCGGTTATTTGCTAAACTAATCAATGCTTCGGTTTTGGCTTCATTGGATTGATATTCCTCAGCTATAGCTAAACTTTTGATTAAATTATCTTCTGCTTCTTGAAACTTGCCAATTCTGCTATAAATACTGCCCAAATTTAACAAAGATTTAGCCTTAACTAAACCATCTTTTTCAGATGCTAAACTATCATTTAATTCCTGTAAAGTAGAAATAGCTTTATTATACAATCCTAAATTTTGTAAAGCCTGAACTTGGTTAACTTTTGCGGTATAAAAGCTTGACAAATCACCAATTTCATGGTAAATATCAGCAGATTTTTGCCAAATAGAAAGAGCATTTTCGGGATTACCTTGAGTTAAATAAATTTGACCTTGAACATCTAAACTTTGTGCCAAAAGTTTACTTTTATTTTCATAGTTAGCCGCTAAATAATTTATCCCTTGAATACTATAATTAATCGCATTATTAGCATTTTTAACATCACCAATTTGAGCATATAATAAAGCTAAATTACGCCAAGGTACAATTTGTGCGGCCAAATTATTACTTTTCCCATAACCAGTAATTGCTTTCGTTAATAATTCAATTGCTCCTTGATAATCACCTTTTTCGTATAATAATTTAGCTTGACTTTCTAAATTATTACCCTCATTTTGTGAGATTAATTCTAAGGAATTAAAAGCAGATTCTGCAGCCATAGTTGGTAAACAAACTAAAGTCGATAAAACAGTTAAACCACCGATAATAACTAAATTTTGGTAAGACATAATTACACCTCTTTAAAGTTAATACTTTTGTGATTGAGAAATCCGATTTTTGTCAAAAATTAAATATATTAAAAACGGTGAATTTCAAAAAATCGGATTTCTGGTTGGTTTTGATCTCCCCTAACCCCCTTGAATCGGGGGAATAAGAGGTATTGTTTAAGGCAAATTTTGCTGTAATTCTTGTACAGTTTCTTGGGATAAACCAGTTACCATGGCAACAAAATCAATGCTTAAACCTTGTTTCAGTAAATTAATTGCTACTTTTTTTATCCCTTCCATTTTTCCTTCCATTTTTCCTTTAATTTCTCCCTCTTGAAAAATTTCTTGATAAGTTACTGATTCTTTCATGATATCCCTCCTCAGTATTTTGCTCATTATTTCTCTTTTTAATACTAACCCACCTAAAATATAACTTGCTGCTGTCACATCTGCTTGAATTTTTCTTGATTCTAGGGTGTCTATTTGTTTGGCGATTTCATGTAATACTTCCTCTTTCTTTTCTTCTTTGGTTAATATCGCAAATGGTAATAATCCGGGGGTTTTTAAGAATAGTTCGGTCGGTTGTTCCCATAATCTAATTACCTCAAATTCATGGCTAAAATTAGTTAATTTGAAACTATTTTGATACACTAATTCTGAGTTACTTTTCCTTAAATATACCACGACTTGACGCATTTCTTTGTCAGGAAAACGACGATATACTCTTAAACGATAATCGGCCATTCTTAATGGTATTTCTTCGTCAGGTGAGGTTTGAAATTCAGTGTGTAATACCAATTCATCTGATTGTAAGAGGATTAAACTATCGGCCCGAATTGGTTCATTTGATAACTCTTTTGGACTTAATTGAGTTAGTTTAATCGGTTTTCCTAGTAACCAAGAAGCAATATCTTGGCTAAAATGTTCGGCTAAATATTTACAAATATTGTCATACATAATTTACCTTTTTTTATCTTGTCTTACGATTATAAATCAGATTTTTGTCAAGAATTAAGGTTAGACAAATCGGATTTTCAACTGACAACTAAAATGGAGAATATTTTAATTGAAAATATATACCATTTTCCTGTAAACTATTACCAGTTTGTGAATAATCAACTAAAGGAATTCCATAATCTAATCTTGCTTGAAAGTCTTTTCCAACATTTAAAATTAAGCCTAAACCGACAGAAGAAAGTGTGGTTGTACTGGGATTAGATGCTGCTTTTGAATCATTCCAAATCGTGGCAAAATCAAAAAATGGCGCTATTTGCAATAGGGTTTTCCACTCAGGAATTTTTAAAATTGAGGCCCTTATTTCTGCACTACCAAAAAAGCCATTATCACTTAAAAATGCGTCTTGAGGATAACCCCTAACACTAAATTGACCTCCTACGCTAAACTGTTCTAAAGGAGGTAAAACATCATTGGCTATTTGTAAACTTCCTTTGATTACAAAGAGAGTATCAGGAGTTATTTGTCTTAAATATTGCCCTTGAGTTTGCCAATTTATAAACTGACTATCGGGTTTATCATTATAAGTTGTTGCATCTAACCAATCAACTCCAAAACTTAACTCTGATCTAATTGCCAATACCTGTATTTTATCCCGATTAAGATATTCTGAAAATAATCTCAAGGCCGAAATTTCGGTCTCACCTTTTTCATTTGAACTATTAGAAAATCCCCCATAACCTTCACCATTTAATTTCACCCTTGATTCTTCTCTCGTACCACTTATTCCTAAGACAAATTCTTTCTCTGGTGTCTCGATGATTGGTTGTCTATAGGTTAGTTCATAACCTAAATATTTAGAACTAATATTTAATTTATCAAAAGGTTCTTGGATAATATTACTATTAGTGCGAGAATGATTGAAACTAATTGTACCATTACTAGGATTTATGGGTATAGTATAACGGAAATTATCTAAGGAATCGCTACCTTCACTATGACTATAATTAACCATTAATTCGTCACCATTTCCCGTTAAATTAAGATGATTTAATTCTATTTCTCCTGTCAATGTTCCGACACTGGGAGAATTTTGGTTATTAAATCCAAAAGTAGTAGTAAATGCGTCAGCTTCTTTGGCAGTTACATTAATAATACTTAAACCTGGACGTGAACCTGTCGCCAATTCCACATTTAATTTGTCAATTAAGGGGTTTAATTGTAATAGTTGTAAAGATGTTAATAGGGTATTTTGATTAAAAGGAGCTGCTGCACCTTTGGCAATTCGACTACGCAGATAATTCTGATTTAATCTGTTTAAACCAGTAATATTAATTTCTTCGATCGCCCCTTCAATTATCTTAATAGTAACTACTCCATCTTTAAGGGGTTGAGGAGGAATAAAAGCACCGGAAGAAATGTAACCTTTACTAACATAATACTGGGTAATTGTTTCCTGTGCTTCTAATAATTCGGCAAAGGAAATAGGGCGATCAATAAAACCAGTTAAAATAGCATTTAATTCTTCTTGGCTAAAAATGGTACTGCCTTCAATATTAAATTTACTAACAGTAATTTCTCCGGGAATTTCTGTTATTGATGGGGGAGTTTGTGGAGTTTCTACCGAGGGTAATAAATATTCTAAAGGGGGCAAAGTTTGCGCTTCTGGAGGCGGTGTTTCTGGGGGTTTAACTCGTGGTATTTGTGCCGAAACTTTCTGGGTAAAAAGTAATGATAAAAATAGTAAAGAATAAAGATGCAATTTCATTGTTTTTGCTCCTTAAAATAATTATTGCCAAATCCATTCAATATTTAAACTAAAATCCTGTAAAATATTTTCTCCCGATAAAGTTTTCGGATTATCTAAGATTTCGACCTTTTTTCCTTGTCGATAGATTTCGACCTGCTTATTTTTTCTGTTAATTAACCAGCCTAATTTAACTCCATTGTCCATATATTCTAACATTTTTTCTCTAGTATCTCTTAAACTATCACTAGGTGACATTAATTCGAGGACAAAATCAGGTGCAATAGGCGAGAATTTTGCTTGTTCTTCTGGAGTTAGACTATTCCATCTTTCATTTGTAATCCAGGAAAAATCTGGGGACCTTAGTGCTTTTGAAGGTAACTTAAAACAGGTAGAAGAATCGAAACCAACTCCTAATTGTTTCTGATGATTCCAAATAGCAAAATAACCCATTAACTCAAAATTTATTCGTCCAATTTCACCTCCAGTAGGCAATATAATAATTAATTCTCCTTTTGCATTACGTTCAAATTTGATCTCAGGATTATTTCGACAAATCAGCTCAAAATTAACATCATCAACGGTAAAAATCGCATCCAAATTAAGGGCGTAACTGTTCATAATTTCTCACCTATTTTAGTTACATTCTCAGTATAATTGCTATTGACAAAATTTACACAATTGCTTAATATTTTTTTACAATTACTATTAAGTTTTGTTAATAAATGTGATTGATTGCCTTTAAATATAGGTTTTCAAAAATCAGATTTATGAAAAAATATAATTTTTGTGGGAGGCAAATCAATTAGAAATCCGATTTTTATCTAGGATTAAAAGATTTAACCATTAATTAATCTAAAAAATCGGATTTCTGGGCAATTAGTAAATGTAGGGTGGGCAGTTTTTTGATTAATCTTAAATATAAGCATTTAAACTGTTTAAAAAAGGCCCCACCTTTCCTGTATTTTCATTGTGGTGGTGTGCCTTTTTTAAAGAAGATTAAAAATAAATATTTTAATTTGGGAAAAAAGGCACACCCTACTTTATTTGCCCTGCTTATCAAGGGAGTTGGGGGGATCAATTGCAATTAGGCAATAATAATTTCACTCCCATGGGTGTAACTTCTACGGGATGAGCGGTTAAAACAATCGTACCATCGGGTAATTTAACCCAACCTTGGGCCTGCCGAATTTCGGTAATTTCCTCGGTTTTTTCGGTAATTGGCGGGGCGATCGCCTCTGATCTTTCGGTGGTATTATTATCACTAGAATAGGGATTATCAACCCAATTCATCAACCCTGTTTCTACGTCGTTGTTATCGTCAGGTGTGACAACTTTTCCTCCTCTCCCGATATAAACAAAGGAACTATTTTCACTTAATTTACAAAAATCTTTCGCAAATAAAGCTGCTATATCAATGGAGGGTTTTTCTGTTTGAATTAAACCAGAAGCTGGGTCAGTTTTTGGAATATTCATCTCAATATTTCCCTGTAATCCTAATTCACTTGACGCAGTAATATCTAAATATTGTGGTCCTAAAATTCCGTTGGTGGTAATAATAATATTACCACCATTTCCCGCATAAGCATTGGCCGTAATCTTATTATTATCAGGATAATTAATAATAAAATCGGCATTTAAGTTAAGATTACCACCGTTTCCAGCACCTTGACTTTTACCGGCGGAGGCAGTAATTTCACTGGCATTACGCAGATTTAAGTTATTAGCAATATTTAAGTCAATACTACCTCCATCTGTGCTATTTGTAGCCGCTGTAATTGTGCCATTATCGAGGTTTAAAGTATTAGCAGATAAGCTAATATTACCACCTGTTCCTGTGCCTTTGCTATCTACGGCAATTCTCGCACCATCGGTAATATTTACAGTATTAGGGTCAATAAAAATACTACCACCTTTACCAGTTGAACCTTCATAAGTTCGAGCAGTAATACCACTATTTCCGTCAGAAATTCCAGAATATTTACCAGAAATTGTGAGGTTATCCACCACTTTAATATTAATATTACCGGCTTCAAAATCACTGAAAGTTGAACTATCAATTCCGACAGCATTATTAATGGTTAAATTATTAGCAGTGATGTCAATATTTCCGCCTTTTCCCATTGCATTTGTACGAGTTGCTGCTCCAATTAAGCCACCATTAGTTAACTCTAAATAGTTGGCATTAATGTTAATATTACCTGCGTCTCCTTCACCTAAAGTAGCGCTATTAACCTGTGAAGTCGCACCATTATAATCAGTAAAACCATCGATTTTAAAGCTATCCGTAACATTAATATTAATATTACCTCCGTTACCTTTTGCTTGTTTAACAATCTGATTCGAGATTTCTCCACCGTCACTAATTCTCAGATTATTGGTATTAATAGTAATATTACCTGAGTTACCTTGACCACCTTGATTAATAACAGCAGAAATATTACTAAATCTACCCTGACTATCTACACCTTCGACAATCAAATCTTGGCTATTAATATTAATATTTCCGGCATTACCTACCGAATATTTAATAATATTACCAGCGTTATCTAATGTACCTTGAGTGGAAGCATTAATATTACCTCCATTACTAAGTTTGACTAAGTTACTATTAACATTAATATCGCCAGCATTTCCTTGACCTTGTGATAAACTCGTAATTCCACCAAAACCATTAAGTAAGAGAGAATTACTGATAATATCTATGATTCCTCCATTACCGGTACTATTCGCTAAAACTGTATTTGTGATCAGATTATTATCACCTTCAAGGGAAATATTATCAGCAGTAATTTTGATATTACCTGAGTCACCTTGACCATTAGTAATAGCAAAAATATAACTGGTATTAGTCAAAGATAAACTATTAGTATTTAACTCAATATTACCCGCATTTCCTGTACCTGTTGTTTGAGTATTGATTAAACCAAGGTTAGTTAAATTGAGATTTTTGCTAGTAATTGAAATTGTACCTGCATCACCAGAATTAGTAGTATTAGCACTAATTTTTCCAGAAGTATCTATCAGAGTATTATCGGCATTAATATTAATTGAACCTGCTTTTCCGCTAGTATTAGTTAAAGCGGTAATTTCGCCACGATTACTGATAGTTAATTCTCCTGTTGTTAAGGATATATTACCTGCGTTTCCTTCACTATTTAAAAATGATTTAGTGGTAATTCTACTGGGTATTTTAGTTAGAGTATTTGCTCCTTCAATATTCACAGAAGAATTGGCAGTAATATCCACATTACCTCCTAAACCTTTGCCCAATAAAGTTTGAGATGAAATTTCTCCTCCATCTTTGACGATTAAACTATTAGTATTTAGCTGAATATTACCAGCATCACCACTACCAGAAGTTGTGGCACTTAAACTGCTAGGATTTCCTCCTAAACTACGATTACCGCTAACTTCAATGGAATCAGTAGCGGTAATGTTTAAATTCCCTCCTGCTCCCTCAGCAAATAGGCTTTCTGTGGAAATATACCCACCATCTTTGACTGTTAATTTACCAGTATTTAGCTGAATATTACTCGCATTTCCCGTCGATGTTGTAAGACTGCTAATACTACTTGCATTTAAACCATCGGGGGTATTTCCTATTAATGAAATTGCCACCGGTGCATTAATAATTAACTCTCCTGCTTTACCAACACCTGATGTTCTAGTTTCAATATAGCCACCGTCTTGTATTAATAAAATTGGTGTTTCAATTGTTAATTTACCGGCATTTCCACTTCCATTTGTGGTTGTTGCCAACATATTGGGAGTATAATATATAAAGAAATCACCCTGTTTTTGACTACCAACTAATTCCACAGTTTCTGATGCGTTAATTGTTAAACTACCCGCATCTTTACTACCATCTACACCTGTGTATATTTGTGAACCATTGAAGAGAGATAATTTACCTGTTTCAATTAATACATTTCCTCCTGCACCTGCATTCATAGTCGAGGAATACATAATACTACCCTGATCCAATTTAATAAATCCAAAAGGTGAGGTTTTAATTGTTATATTACCCGCATTACTTCCCGTATTATTGTCAATTCCTGAACCCAAACTAAACAAGGTAGAATCATCTTTTAAGGTAAGAGAATTGGCATTAATATTAATATCGCCACTTTGATGATTGGTGTCTGTAGCAAAAGAAGAGTTGCTGTATATTTTACTGTTACTAAGGGTTATATCTCCCGTAGTTTCAATGGATACATCACCACCATTACCACCTATGGAAGCAGTAACAATATAACTATCACTAGAAAAATTAATGTTTCCTGTGCTAGTTATTTTTACATTACCAGCATCAGCTATACTATCACTTGATGTTTTAATATAAGATTCATTATTAAGTGTTAAATCACCTGTATTTATGTCAATTAATCCTCCACTTGTCGCCGGTGAAACTGCACTACTCGAAAGATAACTTTGATTACTAAGTTCGGT
This sequence comes from Synechococcales cyanobacterium S06, assembly GCA_011391125.1. GTDB lineage: Bacteria > Cyanobacteriota > Cyanobacteriia > Cyanobacteriales > JAABRE01 > JAABRE01. The sequence continues at coordinate 3,210 of JAABRE010000074.1, read as the reverse complement.
ATTATTAGCTTTAATAATGATACTTCCCGCTTTTCCTAAACCTCCACTTGTGGTACTCAAATAAGCCCCATTACTAACTGTTAAATTACCAGTATTAATGTCTATTTTGCCGGCATTTCCCACCGCATCTGTTTTAACTGTACTACTTGCTAAACTGTCATAACCATCACTACTAACACCATCAAATTTAACGCTATCTGTAGCATTAATTATGATATTTCCGGCGTTTCCTATTCCGTAGGTATCAGCAGCTATATTTGTACCATTAACTACCTCTAAATTACTGGTTTTAATATTAATATTACCACCATTTCCTATCGCTGTTGGCTCTTCTACAAAACTATAGACACTACTATAATCAAATTTAGCGGTATCTTTAATATCTAGGTTAATATTTCCAGCGTTACCTTGACCAAGATTATTAACACTCAAAAAACTATCATTGTTCAGATCAATATTATTGCTAATAATATTAATATTTCCTGCATTTCCCTTAGCATTTTCCCTTACCTGATTGAAAATTCCCCCTCCATCAATGGTAACATTACCAGTTGCATTAATATTAATATCTTTTGCTTGGGTATTAGGAGTACCTAAATTTGCACCAATACCTGCTCTAATTCTACTTCCACCAGTGACATCTAAATTATTGCTATTAATTGTAATACTACCCAATCCATTACCATCATCTCGAACATTGACGTTCGCTCCATTACTCAATGTGACATTTCCTCTGGTAATATTATTAGGAAAAGTGGGAATAAAACCAGTTAAATTTACTTCACCAGCTTCCAATAAACCACCGAAATTAATATTACTATTAGGGGATAAGATTACACCACCATCAAAAGTAATATCACCACCAATTAAGGTTAAAAACTGCTCTGGTTTTACCTTAAATTCCCCTATATTTGAGTTAACTGTGATCTTACTTTGATTGTTATTAAGTTGTAGGCCAAGGGGGATATTAATAGTTAATAATGCATCGGGAGCGGGATTTTTTTCCGTAGCACTAAATTGATAGTTATTAAATAAAATACTATCAGCAGTTGTGCCTAAAAATGAACCGTTTAAGTCTAATTTGGCATTCGGTCCGAATAGGATACCGTTAGGATTAAGTAGGAATAAATTAGCATTGCCGATTACACCTAATGTACCATTAATATTAGAAACATTACTTCCAGTAACACGGGTTAAAACATTATTGATGGTGGAATCAGGGTTAAAATATGCTCCCCGATTTTCTGGAACATTAAACTCTTGAAAACTGTGGAATAAATTAGTTCCCCTCGTTGCTCCACCTTCGATAACATCACTAGGAAGACCATTAATATTACCGTCTCTAACCGTGGAATTTTCGCTTCCTAACGTGTTATCTGGGGTAATTTGAGCGGCGACTAGGTTTATGTTTAAAAGGCTAAATACGGCTGCTAAAACGATAATTTTGGTGGTGTGTAACATGGTTTTTACTCCTTGTTTTCTGATTGAGAAATCCGATTTTTAGCAAAAATCAAGGTTTTTAATCATTAATTAACTGAAAAAATCGGATTTCTGGTTGGTTTAAATTATTTAGTAGCTTGTGGTTTTTAAAAGCTATTTTTAGGGAAAATCAACGTTTTTTTTCTGATTAAGAGTAGTTTAGAAACCAATTTTCTATGTCTTCAAGTATAATTCCTTTTTATTTACGCCCTTAAATTCTTAATTATTTCTTCAAGATTACTTAATAAAAATTAGGTTAATTTTTGTTAAGTAAAAGACCAAAAAAAAAACAAGATTATGTTAATATTGTTAATATCAATAAATTAATGAATGTAAAATGTGCTTTTTCTATTAATATTTATAAATATTTAAACTGTTTAAAAACTGCCTACTCTCTTAGCTAAGTTGTTAAAGCCTTCTAGTGTGTACAAAAAAACAATGCCAAATAATGATTTAACAATTGACAAATTATTTTAGAGAAAAAATGATTAATTTAATAATAATAACCATCTTCAGTTTAATAATTGGCTTCATTTTGGGAAAAAAGTTAAGTGAAAAAGGGATTGATATTGAGCATAATTTCGACAAAGAAGAAGGTTTATTTATTAGTATTTTAATTATGGTTACTTTACTAATATTAGGAGCAGTTTTAATAGGTAAATACAATTTACAAAAGGTTATTTTTGCTAATATACCCACAATAATATTAATATATTTACAAGCATATTTTTATCCCTTTATGTTTATTATATCTCACCTAATTTTTGGAATAATTCTCGGTTTAGAATTGCAAAAATTAAACGTAAATAGAGTATTTATACTAATAATAATCTTAACAATTCCTATCAGTATATTATGGCATTATTCCTTACCAGTAACTAATCTTGTAGGGGAAGAAAAAACCCTTGATGGGATTGTCTTACAAACCACGGATTATACCTGTGGTCCCACCAGTATTGCCAATTTAGGCCGTCTTTCAGGAATTGCACCTAATTTATCAGAAAAAGAGGTAGTAAAATTAACAAAAACTACCCGTTTTGGGACAACAACATTAGCTCAAATTCAGACATTAAAACAATTAAAATTAAATCCAAATTACCAGCGCAATTTAAAAATTAATGACTTAATTGAGATTAATAAATTAGCAATTCTTCATGTAAAAGAGCCAATTCAAAACCGTAAAATTGCCCATGCAGTAGTATTATTAAAAATTAATAAAGAAGAAGAATTAATAACAATTGCTAACCCCCTTTATGGGATAGAAAATAAACCATTTTCCGACTTTAACGATTATTGGATTGGAGAAGCCATTTTTGTTGAAAAAAGTCTTTTCGAGGTTATATAGCATTTTTAGTTGACATTTTATCTCTCTTTCCCCCTCTCCCCTTGGGATGAGGGGGGTAGGGGGGTGAGGGGTAGATAACATTTAATCAGAAAATGCTATATAACAATAAGAATGCCACAAAATTTTTCAACTATGGTAACATTAATTGAAATTACGATATAGCAATTTAATTTGACATTTTAGCTCTCTTTCCCCTAGGGATGAGCAGGGAAACCGTTTCCAAGTAAAATTTGCTATTTTTGAAACCCTTGCCTAATATGAGTTTAAATACCTTTTTCCGGTAGTGTATTTTATGTAGTGAAAACTTATTTTTGGCCCTTATTTCCTATTAAAATAAGTGAATTACATCAAAAAAACAGTTAAAACGAGTAATTAAATTAACATAT
>JAABRE010000073.1 GCA_011391125.1 Synechococcales cyanobacterium S06 | reverse complement strand
ACAAGGTTTCCACAACTGGACCTTAAACCCCTTCCACATGATGGGTGTTGCGGGTATCCTTGGTGGAGCGCTCTTATGTGCGATTCACGGTGCAACCGTGGAAAATACCTTGTTTGAAGACAGTGATCAAGCTAACACCTTCCGCGCGTTTGAACCTACCCAAGACGAAGAAACCTACTCCATGGTGACTGCCAACCGTTTCTGGTCACAGATTTTCGGTATTGCATTCTCTAACAAACGTTGGTTACACTTCTTCATGTTATTCGTACCCGTAACTGGGTTATGGATGAGTTCCATTGGTATCGTTGGTTTAGCCTTAAACCTGCGCGCTTATGATTTCGTTTCTCAAGAAATTAGAGCCGCAGAAGATCCTGAGTTTGAAACATTCTATACTAAGAACATCCTGTTAAACGAAGGTCTCCGTGCTTGGATGGCACCTCAAGACCAAATTCACGAAAAATTTGAATTCCCTGAGGAGGTACTGCCCCGTGGTAACGCTCTCTAATACATCTATGATGGGCGGTCGTGACATTGACTCTACCGGCTTTGCTTGGTGGTCTGGTAACGCTCGTTTAATTAACCTTTCTGGTAAGTTGCTGGGTGCTCACGTTGCTCACGCTGGCTTAATTGTGTTCTGGACTGGTGCGATGACTATCTTTGAGGTAGCTCACTATATTCCCGAAAAACCCATGTATGAACAGGGTTGTATCTTACTCCCTCACCTCGCAACTTTAGGTTGGGGTGTAGGTCCCGGTGGTGAAATCATCTCCACCTTCCCCTACTTTGTAGTTGGTGTTTTACACTTAATCTCCTCCGCCGTTCTCGGTTTAGGTGGTATTTATCACGCTCTCCGTGGTCCTGAAACTTTGGAAGAGTATTCCTCTTTCTTTGGTTATGACTGGAAAGACAAAAACCAAATGACCAATATCATCGGTTATCACTTGATTCTTTTAGGATTAGGTGCGCTGTTATTGGTATTTAAGGCGATGTTCTTCGGCGGTGTCTATGATACTTGGGCACCCGGTGGCGGTGATGTCCGTGTGATCACTAATCCTACTCTTAATCCTGCTGTTATCTTCGGCTATTTAATCGGCTCTCCTTTCGGTGGCGACGGTTGGATTCTCGGTGTTAACAACATGGAAGACATTATTGGTGGTCACATTTGGGTCGGTATTATCTGTATTGCAGGTGGTATCTGGCACATCTTAACCAAGCCTTTTGCTTGGGCACGTCGCGCTTTAATCTGGTCTGGTGAAGCTTACCTTTCTTACAGTTTAGGTGCTTTATCCATGATGGGCTTCATCGCTTCTTGTTTCGTCTGGTTCAATAACACTGCTTACCCCAGTGAATTTTATGGCCCTACCAACGCTGAAGCTTCCCAATCACAAGCTTTTGTTTTCTTAGCTCGTGACCAAAAAATGGGTGCGAATGTTGGTTCTGCTCAAGGTCCTACCGGTCTTGGTAAATACCTCATGCGCTCTCCTACCGGTGAAATCATTCTCGGTGGTGAAACCATGCGTTTCTGGGATTTCCGTGGTCCTTGGTTAGAACCCATGCGTGGTCCTAATGGTCTTGACCTCGATAAAATTAGAAACGACATTCAGCCTTGGCAGTTACGTCGTGCTTCTGAGTACATGACCCATGCTCCCAATGCTTCCTTAAACTCTGTTGGTGGAATCATCACTGAGCCTAACTCTTTCAACTTTGTTAACTTACGTCAGTGGTTAGCTTCTGCTCACTTCGTTCTCGGTTTCTTCTTCTTAGTTGGTCACTTATGGCACGCGGGCCGCGCTCGTGCTGCAGCTGGTGGTTTTGAGAAAGGTATCGATCGCGAAAATGAACCAGTATTAGCAATGACTGAACTTGACTAATTTTGTTGGAGTTAAGTAATCCAGTTTAACTAAAAACCCTCCCTTTTTGGGGGGGTTTTTTAGTGACTTATAAGTTAGCTTTAATCCAATTTCTAAACTCTTTCATGGTTTTATTTCTACCCGTTATTTGTACTTGATTTAAGTATTTGGGGATTATTTCTTTTATGGGTAGGTTTGCAAAAATAGCACTAAATTCTGACTGAACATATTTACCATTTTCGAGGAGATTAATTTCTAATTTACCTTGTTCAAATCTCCACAATTCAGGGACTCCTAAAGCTTCATAGATATTAACGTGAGTACGAGAATAAAGATCAATTTCTAAGGCTAAATCAGGCGGTGGATCAATACTTAAATCTAAACGTTTTTTCCCCCTTACTTTCCCTTCATTTTTAATATAAAAACAGTCATCAGGTTCTATTCCTTGTTTCATTAATTCGTTTTTAAAAGTGGTTGAACCAAGGGGATAAAATTCTAAATCCATTTCTTCAAGTATTATTTTGATTAAATCACTCACAGTAATTTTATTAAATTCATGCTCTGGTAGTGGTGTCATAATTTCTATTTGGCGATCGCTATAGGCTATTCTAGTATTACGATGTGAGCCTAATTCTGTTAAAATTTGCTCAAATTCTGACCAATTTATATCTTTAAAAATTATTCTTTGTCCAGAGGGAATTTCTACTTTGTTTAATGGTAATAACATTGTTAATTATTGCTGATAAATTGAGCATAAAATATAGTAATTCCAATTAAGATTAGAACAGTTAAAAATAGGTTCGTAGTTGCGCTTTAGGGCTTCTTAGGACTAAAGTCCAACAAGAAACTAAAAACTTTTGTTTAATTTTTATTTGGAATTACTATAGTTGCAGGACTTTAGCACTAAATTCCGACAACTAACGATATTTTTTAAGTTAAAATTTGTTGTTTTTGAGCCAATTTAAGCCACTGGGGATATTCACTCATTAACAATTTATATAAAAGATCATCCTCAATTAAATGAGGATATTCGACACTAAAAAAATTAGCATTATCTATTAATCTTCCTTGAAGATCATCTAATTTTTCTAAAAAGGTAAAATCACTAGCAAAAGCGCGGGAAAGCCAACCACCAAAACCCCCTTGTTTAATATCTTTTTGTGATTTACCAATGGCCATAAATTGCCAAAAAATAGGCTCATAAGAAGACCATTGTAATTGTTGTTCCGTTATTTTTTCATCAAAAGTATTACCATCCGTGACAAACATAACATAAACAGGTGAAGAAGAAGGTCGAATTTGATTAAGTTTTTTTCCTTGATTATCAGGAAAATAAAACTGTCGAATTAAAGTCATAGCTTTACCATAATAAGTACCTCCTTCTAGGGGATATTTTTTCTCAATTTGAGTAATAAAATTAGCAAAATTATCGAGGTTCATTTCTCCAGCTTGATGAGCATTTGCGCCAAATAAAAAGAGATCAATTGAACCATCATCATCGAAATTACAACCTAAAGCTAAAATCTTTTCTGCTAATTCTTGAATTTTACCAGAACTATAAAGGGAAGACATTGAACCTGAAATATCTAAACATAAAGCCACTTTAGCTCGATGTTTTTGTAAATTAACTTTTTCTAAATTAATTTGTGCTTTTTTAGCTAAATTAAAAATTTTAGGCGCTTTTTTTTCTAAATTTATGGGTAGAGACATTTTTTCTTGCTCCTTTTTGGACTATTAATTTAATAATGTATCATGGTTTCAATTATTTGTGCATAAATTAAACAAATTTTAACTTTATTTTTTGATTAAATAACATTTAATCAAAAAATCTTATCTTTTATTTTACAGCTAAAAAACAGCCAAAAAAAGATCTAGCGTTTTCGGATTGAATGAGATACAACCCTCACCCCCCAACCCCCCTCATCCCACGGGGAGAGGGGGAAAACATTTGGCATAAATATTGAAACTGCTATAAGATTAATATATTTTATTTAACCTTTAACACAGATAATTTGTTTTAAAGTTGCGACAATTTCCACAAGGTCTGATTGTTGCTTCATTACTTCGTCAATGGGTTTATAAGCTCCCGGAATTTCATCTAAAACACCGCTATCTTTGCGACATTCTATCCCCTCAGTTTGCTTAATTAAATCGTCTAAACTAAAGTGTTTTTTAGCCTTAGTTCTTGACATTAATCTCCCAGCTCCGTGGGAACAGCTGCAATAACTTTCAGCGCAACCTTTACCTTTCACAATAAAGGATTTTGCTCCCATTGATCCCGGAATAATGCCATAATCTTCGGTATTTGCTCGAACTGCTCCTTTTCTAGTTACATAAACTTCCTCTCCAAAATGCACTTCTTTTTCCGCATAATTATGGTGACAATTAACAGTAATTAAGGGTTTTGTTGGCCTACCTCCTCCTAAATATTTTTCAATAATTGCCTTAAATCGTGACATCATTACATCCCGATTATAGCGTGCGTAATTTTGCGCCCACTGTAAATCTTGCCAATAAGCTTCAAATTCCGGTGTACCAGCAACAAAATAGGATAAATCGGGATCTGGTAATTTTAATTCCGCTAATCTTGCCAGTTTTTTCGCGCTATTGATATGACATTCAGCTAATTTATTGCCAATATGTCTTGAACCTGAGTGAAGCATTAACCAAATATTATCCTCGGTATCTAAACAAACTTCAATAAAGTGGTTGCCTCCACCAAGTGAACCTAATTGATTAATCGCTTTTTTTTCTAAGTCTTGAACACCCCGATGAAGGTCCTTAAAATCGCGCCAACCTTGCCAATTTGTCACGATTTTTTCTATGTCTTTATTTTCGTTAAAACCGACAGGAATTGCTGCTTCTATATCCAAGCGAATTTGCTTTAGTTTCCCCTCGATTTGTTCACTTTTAAAAGGCATTTTTATGGCAGCCATTCCGCAATTATGCACAAAAACTCCTGCACTCAAAGCAAAATTATTGTATTTAGGAACGGTCAAACAATAAACATCTTGACGTTCTGATAAAGTAATAATTTCACCGACTTTGTGATTATAACTATGGGCATAATTTTGCTCAATTATGAAGTTATTACTCAGGTTTTTTTTAGTATAAAATGGCATTAAAGAAGTACCAGCTTTTAATTGAGAAGCTTCTAAATAAGTACCATTTCTTAACATAAATTGATGGTCAGGAGTGCATTTTATTTCTTCCCCATTATCCAAAATAACCTTAATTAAATTAGCTTGACTACGGGTAAGACGGGGATAAGCTTCCGCCGCCACAATACGACCTATTTCTGTACAAGAATAGACATAAACTGGTTTATTTTTGTCAGTAAGTTCTTTAAGAGAATAGGAATTACCATCAGTTAAAGTAACTTTTGTATCACCAGTAAAACAACCAATATCCACCCCCACAGCAGCCGGAATTACTGCGTCTTTTGTAGCAATAACTGAACCCACTAATGCTCCCTTGCCTAAATGTACATCAGGCATTAAAGCGACGTGTTTAAACACAAAAGGAAGGGAAGCAACATTTTTCGCCATGTGGGTTTCTTCGTAACCTAATTTATCATTGGCCCAAGATAAAATTGGACTTGATGTTTTTAAATTTAACTCTTCGTAGGGCATAATTACCTATATTAATTGTGACTATTTTTTAGTAAACAAATACCAATTTTATGGTAAAATATTATGGTTGAAATCAATTGCGATGGTGGGCAAAATATGTTTATATATTTGATTTGAGACAAAATTTTTCTTTTTGCCCACCCTACAATTATCACAATATTAGATAAAATTGGTATAAATCTATGATAACAATTATTTTTAAAAACAATGCTTAAAAGTCCCTTAAGATACCCTGGTGGTAAATCCAAAGCAATTCCCCAAATTGAGAAACAATTACCCCCATACTTTAGGGAATATCGCGAACCTTTTGTGGGGGGAGGTAGTGTTTTTATTTATCTTAAGCAAAAATACCCGAGTTTAAATGTTTGGATTAATGATTTAAACCCCGAGGTTTATTTGTTTTGGAAAATCTGTCAATCTAATTTAAAAGATTTAGTTACAGAAGTAAGAAATATTAAAAATAGTTATCAAGATGGTAGATTATTATTCACAGAAATGAGTCAAGTTGATGTTAATAATTTATCGGAATTAGAAAGAGCAGTAAGATTTTTTGTGTTAAATAGAATTACTTTTTCTGGTACGATAGAAGCAGGAGGTTATTCTCAAAATTCCTTTGAAAATCGCTTTACAAATTCGAGTATTAATAGATTAGAAAAATTAGAGTTTATTTTAACTAAAAATGTGATCATAACAAACTTAGATTATCGGGAATTATTAATAGGAGAAAAACAGGAGGTTTTTATTTTTTTAGATCCTCCTTATTATGCGGCTACAAAATCTAAATTATATGGCAAAAGAGGGAGTTTACATACATCATTTAATCATGAAAAATTCGCCGAAAATGTTAATCAATGTCCTGATCAATGGTTAATTACCTATGATAATTCTCAAGAAATTAAAGATAATTTTAAAAATGCCAATATTGAGGAATGGGAATTACAATATGGGATGAATAATTTTCAAAGGGATTCTGCTGCTAAAGGTCACGAGATTTTTATTAGAAATTACACTATAAAATCTGAGCAAAATCAACAGCAATTAAGCTTAAGTTTTACTTGATTTATGACCTTATTTGTAGGGTGCGTCACACCGATAACTTATCTTTCAAATTATTAATTATTAAATGTGACGCACCTATAAGATAACTTTTCGGTGCGTCACATTTCACAATTTTTATTAAAAGCCTGATTTATTTGTGTGACACACCCTACTAAGATTTTTGCTCTTTAATTATTAAAAATGCACTCTCAAAATCACTGTTTTTAATAGTAATTAAACTGGGATCATTTAACCCCTGAGCGCGATAATTTCTAATCGCTTGTAAAGCAGCTTGATTCGTCAGTAACGCTAAATCTGCGCCGTTCCAACCTTCAGTTTGTCCCGCCCAGTAAACTAAATCAACGTTGTCTAAAGGGCGCTCTTGATTGTGAACTTGTAGAATCGCAAGCCGACTTTGTTCGTCGGGCAAATCAATTTTTATTTGTAAATCCAATCTCCCCGATCGCAATAACGCAGGATCAAGGCTTTCAGGGCGATTAGTCGCACCCACCAACAATAATTGACCCGAAGAAGCAAGGCCGTCTAATTCTGTGAGCAGTTGACCCACAACCCGATCGCCCACTCCCGAATCACCGTTGTATTTTCCCCTCACGGGAGCTAGACTGTCGATTTCATCAATGAAAACCACGCAGGGAGATGCCTGTCTGGCTTTGGCGAATAATTCTCTGACCGCTAATTCCGATGATCCAACCCACTTGGTTAATAATTCTGGTCCGTTAACACAGATAAAATTTGCTTGTCCTTGGGAGGCGATCGCCTTGGCCAGTAAGGTTTTGCCCGTTCCCGGTGGTCCCCACAACAAGACTCCCTTGGGTGGTTTCGCCAAGGTTTGTTGATACAGTTCAGGGTAGAGGAGCGCCCCTTCAACAGCCTCCTGCAAAGTTTGCTTTACAGCATCAAGTCCGCCGATATCTTCCCACTTGACTTGGGGTGACTCCACTTCCACTGACCGCAAAACCGAGGGTTTAACATCGTTTAAAGCAGCGTTAAAATCAGATTGGGAGAGTGTGAGGTTGTCAGGGTCAGGTAAATTGTCAAAATCGGCGGTATCCAGCGCAATATTTCGTCTTAAAGCGTTATAAGCGGCTTTTTGCGCCACGGCTTTTAAGTCAGCACCGACGAACCCTACCGCAACATCGGCGATCGCCCCCAAGTTTATAGTGTCATCAAGGGGCATTTTGCGAGTGAGAATTTGCAGAATTTCTAACCTACCTTGGCGATCTGGGACTTTAAATTGCACTTCTCGATCAAATCGCCCGGGTCGTCTTAAAGCAGGATCAAGGTGGTTCGGTCGATTAGTTGCTCCTAAGACCATTACCCCTTGGGTTTTCTGAAAACCGTCCATTAAACTTAATAATTGGGCAACCACCCGCTTTTCTACTTCACCTTCTACCTTTGAGCGATCGGGAGCAATACTGTCTATCTCATCAATAAAGATTAAACAGGGGGCTGATTTTTTTGCCTTTTCAAATAAATCTCTTAACTTCCCTTCAGATTCACCATAATATTTGCCCATAATTTCTGAACCAACAATGGCGATATAATTTACCTGTAATTCTTGGGCTAAAGCCTTAGCAGTCAAGGTTTTTCCCGTACCTGGTGGCCCAACTAATAAAACGCCAGTTGGTGCTTCTAAACCTATTTTATCGAGCAAATCAGGGCGTTTTAAAGGTATAGCAATTAACTCTTTTAACTCCTTGATAATATCAGTTAATCCTCCGATTTCTTGGCAAGATAAATTTTCTTTATTTTCCTGATTATCGGGAGTATTAACCTTAGTTTCACTAGGTTTATTATTAATATTAACATTCCCAAAATTATCAGGAATATTACCTCGTTTAGGAATACTACTTAAAGGCCTTGTATTAACACGAAAATCTGTTTTTATTTCCCCATTTTGTGCTTTTTCTTCGAGAATTTTTGCTAATTCTATTAAATCTTCTAAACCACCAAATAATCCACCACTTCCCATAATTTTTATTCGAATATATTACTTAATTTATTTTAATTATAGATTAACATAAAAAATAAGTTTTGGCTTAGGGAGATTTTATTATGTTATAATCTCAATGAACTATCCAAAAATTACGAGGAAAATGATCCATGAATATTCATGAACAAACTATCCAAAAAATTAATGAATTACCCGAATCTTTAATTCAAGAAGTTAATGATTTTATCGATTTTATAATGATCAAAAACAAAACAGAAAATAAACAATTACAAATTTCTCTTAATGAGTCTTTAGAAATAGCTGAATCTGATTGTTCTGATTATTTAATTAATTTAGAAAATTACGAAGAAAAATTAGCTAAAGGTGAAATAAAATGGTAAATCTCTCAAGAGGAGATGTAGTTTTGTGTGACTTAAATCCAGTTAAAGGTACAGAACAAAAAGGAATCAGACCTGTTGTTATTGTACAAAATAATCGCACCAATTTGGTTAGTCCTCATACAATTATAGTCCCTTTAACCTCAAAAATTAGACAAGTTATTTTGCCTTCTCATGTTTTTGTACCAGCGGGATTTGCGGGATTAAATCAAGATTCAGTCATTCTTTGTGAACAAATTAGAGTAATTGATAAATCAAGAATTATTAAAAATTTAGGTCATCTTGATGATAATTATCTTAATAATTTAGAAAAAGCTTTATTGATAATTCTTGATTTAGCAAACTTTACAAATAATTAAACAATAAATATTAAGTTACTATGAAAGATTTTAACAATTTACGTTTAGCGATGTTTAGTGGTAAGGGTGGGGTTGGTAAAACTACGATTTCTTGTGGTTTTGCTCGTCAATGGGCGAAAAATTTTCCCGAGGAACAAATATTATTGGTTTCCACTTCTTTGGTGTCTTCATTAAGTAATGTTTTGCAAATAAATGTTAATAATTCACCGAAAAAATGTCCTGATTTACCTAATTTACAAGTGCGATCTTTTGATGCTAATTTATTATTAAATGAGTTTAAAGAGCGACATGGTGAAGTTTTACAGCTACTCGTTTCAAGGGGTAGTTTTGTGGATGATGAAGATTTAACTCCAGTTTGGGATTTAAACTGGCCTGGAATTGATGAATTGATGGGAATTTTGGAGATTGAAAGGTTATTTAATGAGGAAAAAATTGACCGTGTTGTCGTAGATTTAGCACCCAGTGGCCATAGTTTAAATTTGTTTGGAATGCTAGATTTTTTGGATACTTTATTTGATTCCTTGGGGTTATTTCAAGAACAACATCGAGTTATTGCTCAAACTTTTTCTGGCAAATATAATGCTGATGAAGCTGATGATTTTCTTGAGTTGATGAAATCAGATTTAGCCAAGGGAAGAGCATTATTAAATAATACCATTTCTACGGGATGTTTAGTGGTGGCGATCGCCGAGCCTATGAGTTTATTAGAAAGTAATAGATTTATTAATTCACTACATCAATTAAACATTCCGTTTGCTGGTTTATTTGTTAATAAAATAATACATATTGAGGCAATTAATAAGCAATTAAAACCAGAAAATTTGTCAGATATAGAATTAGATCAATATAGTGAACAACAAACCTTATTAAATCAGTTAATTAATATTAGTGAAAATCAGCCTTTAATTGCTTTACCACTAACAGAAATTGAACCGGTTGGATTAGAGAATTTAGACACACTTTTTGAGCAAAATCAAGTCTTAAAACAAGTAAATTTAGTTAACGCAATTCCCTTAGAATGTCCTGCAAAAATAGCGCCATTTTTCCCTGATTTTATCACCGAAAATAAGCAATTAATTTTACTTGGTGGTAAAGGTGGAGTCGGCAAAAGTACGGTAGCAGCAGGTTTAGGTTGGCATTTAGCGCAAAAATATCCAGAGAAAAAAATTCGGATTATTTCTATTGATCCTGCCCATTCTTTAGGAGATGCTTTCGGTATAACTTTAGCCCATGAAGCTATGGAAATTGATAAAAACTTAAGTGGACAAGAAATAGATGCTGAAATTTTATTAACTAAATTTAGGGAAGATTATCTTTGGGAATTAGCGGAAATGATGAGCGGAAAAAACAATGAAAATAGCGCCATTCAAATTGCTTATACTCCCGAAGCTTGGCGTAATATTGTTTCCCAAGCCTTACCCGGAATTGATGAAATGTTAGCGATAGTTGCCGTTATTGAACTGTTAGAAAAGAAGGAACAAGATTTAATTATTGTGGATACTGCACCCACCGGACATTTATTAAACTTTCTGGAAATGCCAACTGCTTTAACTGAATGGTTAAATTGGATTTTTAAACTGTGGATTAAGTACCAAAATATCTTAAGTCAGGTTAAATTAATGGGGAAATTAAGGAATTTTAGAAAGCAAATTGTTAACGCACAAAAAAAATTACAAAATCCAGAATATAGCGAATTTATTGCCGTAACTCAAGCTCAATCAACTATTATTTCAGAAACGCAAATGTTAGTAAAATCTGTGAAAAATCAAAGTATTTTACAACGTTATCTTGTACACAATCGTTATCAACCAGAATTAGAAATTAACCCCGAATTATTCCCCGATCAAACTATTATCCGTTTGCCAACTTTACCCCGTTGTATTCCTCCTTTAACACGGGTAAAATATGCCGCCAATTTGCTATTTGACGATTAAATTTTGTTAGAAATCAGATTTCTAATACTATTTATTGAGATAAATTACGCTCATAAAAAACCAGACCAACACGATTAATATGATCAATTAAATCGGGGTTATCAATCTCACTAAAAATGGATAAATCGACCAAGTATGGTAACAGCAAATCATCAATTTCTATGTCAATTTTTGACATTTGTGAGTAAGTAATATTTTCGCCAATTAAAGTTAGGTCAATATCTGAACCATGGCGATAATTTCCTTTGGCGCGAGAACCATATAACAATACTTTTTCAATGTTGGGATACTGTAAAAATACCGAAATAAGTTTATTGATGGTGACTTCTTTTAATCCAAATTGCTGAGAATTTTGCTCAATTTTCATCATGTAAAACCTGCATTTTTTCCTGTAATTTGATAAATAAATTGAAAAATTTTGTTGTGATATTTTCAACAATCGCCTTGCCCGTTGCTTGATTATAAGTATGACTGGTTTGGTTGCGGTCTTTAATCATTGCCATCTAGTTGTCAGCATCTTCAATTAACCCCACACTGAAAGCGATACGAGTCGCGTCTCTGCTACCATGGATGTTTTGATTACCTTGATAGAACAAATAATCTCGTAACAAATTCCAAGCCAATTCGTGGGTATATTCAAATGATTGGATTAAACCTTGTTCTTCAAGTTCATTTAATTCTCCTTTAGTAATAAATTTGCTTAATTGAGCGAGTGCTTTTTTATAATTAGAAAACCTTTGTTTCCAGCGAATATCTGACTCTATCATTAGTAAAAGTTTCTTGATTAAGATAATAATATTTACTTATGTTAACATTTTTAGGGATTTTTTTAATCCCATTGCTAATTTAGCACGTTAAATAAAGTGATAAGGAGGTAATTTTTCCCCTAATTCTAAATCCCAAGTATTAATTTTCTTGCCTAATTCTGTGATTAATTTTTCCGTGGTCATTAATTCTTGATCAGTTAATAATAAATAT
Organism: Synechococcales cyanobacterium S06; assembly: GCA_011391125.1. GTDB lineage: Bacteria > Cyanobacteriota > Cyanobacteriia > Cyanobacteriales > JAABRE01 > JAABRE01. The sequence continues at coordinate 12,445 of JAABRE010000073.1, read as the reverse complement.
ATTTTCTCCCTTTGTTCATCCGGAAAAAGATAATTTATGTTATTGTTTTGAAAACTTGCTAAAATTATTTCTAATTCTTCATTTTGTCTGTTTTGATAATCTAATTGTATTTGATAAAACTGTTTTTTTGCCAAAAAATATTCCCTACCTTTCAGATTTTTTGTTGTTATATTGTCCGTATTTAATTCCTTGGAAATTAATTTTAAAGTAAATTCAGCTTTATTTTCTAAAAAGTTTAATTTTTGTAAATATTCTTGACAATTAGTATCTAAATATGTTAATAATTCTTGTTCAGAATTAAAATAAGTACCAAAACGTAAGGGTAATAAATTAATTTTTGTAAATAATTCCCGAATAATTCGGTCATGATTTAAGACAGCTTTTAGTAAAATATCATCACTTTTTTTTACATCATTTAAAGCTAATTTCGGTTCAACTAAAGCTGATAGATTTCCCGCTTTTAATATTTTTAATTCCCCTTGAATACCCACCGGTAAAATTATTTCTTGATTAATGGTTTTAAAAAAAGCGTAACTATACATAAAAAAACTTGATAAAACTTATTATTAATTAACCTTTATTATATAATATAATGAAACTAATAAATGTAAATTGATATTGAAACTGTGACTACCGTTCTAAATCCTCGTTCTACAGGTTTTGTTAGCACCCCTGCGATTGAAAGTGTTACCCAGAGGGCATTTCGTTATTTGCAATCAGGTTTTGCCGTCCATTTGCGCGGTCCGGCTGGTTGTGGAAAAACTACTTTAGCGATGCACTTAGCTTATTTATTAAGCAATCCCTTGATGTTAATTTTTGGTGATGATCAATTCACCAGTTCAGATTTAATTGGTAATAATACTGGTTACAGTCGCAAAAAAATTGTTGATAATTATATTCATAGTGTGGTGAAATTGGAGGACCAAGTTCAGCAAAATTGGGTTGATTCTCGTTTAACTTTAGCTTGTCGAGAAGGCTTAACCTTAGTATATGATGATTTTAATCGTTCTCGACCGGAAGCTAATAACGTTTTATTAGCAGCTTTGGAGGAAAAATTATTAGCTTTACCGATTAGTAATGGTAATACTTCCTATGTAAAAGTTCATCCAAATTTTCGGGCAATTTTTACTTCTAATCCGGAAGAATATTCGGGAATTCATTCGACTCAAGACGCTTTAGCTGATCGAATGATTACCATTAATATGCCTGAACCTGATGAATTAACCATGCAAGAAATCATAGTTCAAAAGTTAGAAATTACTCGGGAAAATGCAGGTTTAATCGTTCAGATTGTCCGCAATTTTCGTAAACGTACTGAAGCTGAAAATTCATCTAGTTTGCGTTCTTGTATTATGATTGCTAAAATTTCTAAGGAACATGATTTGACAATTGCGCCTGACAATGAGGATTTTCGTCAGCTTTGTGGCGATGTTTTGTTATCAAAAGTGGGGCTTTCTTATCATGAATCAACTGCAATTTTATGGGGTTTATTTAATGAATTAATGTTAGTAAATGTGGTTAAATCTCCGACTAATTTAGCACCTAAAAATGGACAAGCAAAAATGGGACAACCAAGACGATGAGTAACAGCCTTCAACAAAGTTTAAATACCACAAAAAGTCCCCGTCAAATGAACCATTCTACCCAAGGAAGTAGTTTAGCTGATATTTTAGAAAGGGTATTAGATAAAGGTATTGTAATTGCGGGAGATATATCTATTTCTATTGCGGATACGGAGTTAATACATATTCGTATTCGCCTACTTATTTCCTCTGTGGATAAAGCGCGAGAAATGGGAATAAATTGGTGGGAAAATGATAGTTTTCTGAGCAGTCATGCGGCTAAATTAGAAAATGAAACTACTATTTTACGGGAGTCAAATCTTCAGTTACAACAACGTTTAGATGCTATGGAAAATGAGTTACAATTATTAAGAAATAGATTGGCTTCTGAAGATGTCAAGAAAAATTAACCCGTAAAATAGTAATTTTTTAAACAGTTTTTATGAGACAAAGGAGACTTTATAATGAATAAAATTAAGCAAAAATATCTCTCTTCTGAAGCATATCGTCAAATGTTAGTTAAAGATGGAGAGCGCCGTTTTCAAGAATGGCATGGGGCTTTTATCAAATATCAAAAAAAGTTTTTGCAGGATCAAGAGAAAAGAAGATCATCCTTTAGTGATTAAAAGTAAATCGGGAGTCTTGTGTGTCAGAATCAATTTTCAATCCAGTAACAAAGGAAAAAAAAGAAGCCAGTTTAGCTCCTTTGTTATTAACAGTAAGTGAATTACTCAGACAATTAATGGAAGCTCAGATCATTCGTCGTATGGATGGAGGATTACTTTCGGATGAAGAATTAGAGCGAGCTGCTGATAGTTTACAAAAATTAGAAGAACAAATTTTAAAATTATGTGAAATTTTTGAAATTGATCCCCATGATTTAAACATAGATTTGGGTGAATTTGGCACACTTTTACATAAAAATGGGAGTTATTATCCAGGGGAAAAATCCACTAATCCCTCTATTGTTGAATTATTAGATCGACTTTTAAATACGGGAGTTGTATTAGAAGGAAAAGTAGAATTAGGATTAGCAAATATTGATTTAATTCATGCAAAATTAAAATTAGTCTTGACATCTCAGCCCATCTAAGGTAGGAAAAAAAAAGTTTTTTGGCAATTTATCTGACTTTATTCGGTCTTATTTTTTAAGTAAAATTTACCATAAATAAGAAATATAAATAAATGTAAATTTACTAAATTAAAACTTTTTTAAAAGGCCTTTTAGTTGTATTATTTGATAAGTAATCATTAAGACAAAAAAGGTAGGCTAAAATCATGGCTGTTGAAAAAGTAAACTCTTCCTCTAGTTTGGCTGAAGTTATTGACCGTATTTTAGACAAAGGTATTGTAATTGATGCTTGGGTTAGGGTTTCTTTAGTTGGTATTGAATTATTATCTATTGAAGCTAGAATCGTAATTGCATCTGTGGAAACCTATTTGCGTTATGCTGAAGCTGTTGGCTTAACCAGCCAAGCTGCTGTTCCCTCTAATTAAGGAATCAGGAATTAGGAGTTAGGAAATATTAAGTAATTTCTAACTCCTGATCATAAATATTAATTATTAATTAATTTCTTGGGGAGGGTAATAATAATGGCAGGATTAATGGTAAGAATTAGGAAAAGTAATCAGGAATTAGCTCAAGAAGTTTTACAAGAAAGAAAAAATACTCAAGTATTTTTACAAGAACTTCGGCAAAAACAGCAAATTTTAGCGGAAGATGTGTTAAATTTGCGTCAAGAAACCCAAGATTTTTTAGGTGAAGTAAGTCTTGAACATAAGTTAATGAGTCAAGAACAAGCTAAAAAATTGCAGGAATTTAGACAAAATTTAAGCGCTGATGTGGCTGATTTATTAACAGAAATTCATGATAAAAATGAACAGTTAGCCGCCGAAGTTCTTGATTTAAGAATAGACACTCAGGAATTATTAGCAGAAATTCACGAAGAAAATAGACTGAAAGCTGAAGAATTGAGAGCAAATTTGGATCAATTTATGAGAGAATTTCATCTTTCAATGTGGGGAGAAGATACAACAAAAGTAGTTAAAACCCAAAAAGTTAAGCTAGAATCTCCCCATCAAAATGTAAAAGTTAAAGTGCCAAAAGTAATTAATAATTAATTGTGATTACTTTAATAATTTAGGGAGCGAGACGCTCCCAATCCTCAAAAATAACTAATAAGAAATAATTAAATGAGTCTTTATTTATACGGTATTTTTCCGCTTCCCGAACCAAGGGATTTAAGTTTAGAAGGTTTAGATAAACAAGAAATAAAAACTAAGGTTATTGATGACTTTGTTTTTTTATATTCTGAGGCCAAAAAAGATAAATATTTAGCAAGTCGGCGTAATATGATTTGTCATACTAAAGTCTTAGAAGATGCCATGAGTGCTGGTTATCGTAACCATTTACCTTTACAATTTGGGTTAGTAGTTTCTGATTGGGAAATTGTCAAAAAACAATTAACTATTCCATCTGGAGAAAGCCTAAATAAATTATTTCAAAAATTAGAAGGTAAACGGGAAGTTGGGATTAAAATTTTCTGGGATAATGAGTCAGAATTGCAAACTCTTTTAGAAGAAAATGCACAGTTAAAAGCGCGTCGAGATATTCTTCAAGGCAAAGTATTAAGTATGGATGAAGTTATTAGTATTGGCCAGGAAATTGAAGCCAATTTAGAAACCAGAAAAAATGCCATTATTAAGGCTTTTCAAAACATCCTTAATCCCCTAGCTTTAGAAGTAGTTGAAAGCGATAATTTAGTGGAAAAAATGATTTATAATTGTAGTTATTTAATCCCTTGGGATAGTGAGCCAAATTTTAGCGAAAATGTCGATAATTTAGACGCCAAATTTGAAGGTAGATTATCAATTCGCTATAATAATTTTACCCCTCCCTATTATTTCGCTAAATTAGAAAATTTTGAGTAATTTTATTAAGATTAAACAGAGGTAAATTATGCTTACACAATTGTTATTAGCTCCGATTACAGGTCCCATTGGCGGTGTCTTGTGGATTGCTCAGAAAATCCAAGAACAGGTAGATCAACAAGTAGATGATAAAGATAATTTACACAAACGTTTATTATCTCTCCAATTAGCTTTTGATATGGGAGAAATTCCCGAAGATGAATTTGAAGAACAAGAAGAAGAATTATTATTAGCTATTGAAGCATTGGAAGAAGAATCAATGATTGACAATGATTAATAATCTATATCCATGGTTTTAAATTGGAATAAAGTCGGCGATTTTTCTGGTTTTATTTCCTGTTTTAAGGCTTGAAGTTTGATGGTTTTTTGAGCAGCCATTTGAGTAGTAGAATTAAGGGATTTTCTAATAATTTTTTCTTGGACATTTTCTATTTCTGTGGTTAATTCTTCCAGTCTATTTAAAATTTGTTGCCGTCTGTATTCAATGTTTTTTAATTCCTGTTGTAATCTAGCTTCTTCCATGGTCAATTTATAATTGTCCAAAGCTATACTTGAAGGAGTTTCTTTCCTCGGCATTGTACTGATTTTTTTTTGTGATCTTTTTGGGGGAATTTGACGCGACATAATTAATTACTCCTTAATTTCTAATTAGGTTCGTTGTTGCGCTTTAGCGCTAGTCAGGTTCGTTGTTGCGCTTTAGCGCTCTTTAGAACTAGAGCATCAACAACACAAAAATAACGTTTTTTAAGACTTAAAATTTACGAATTCTGGTGTTTAATTCTGTGATTTATATTCACCATTAAACACCATTTTAACCCCATTTTTAGGAGCAAGAGTGACTCCCCTTCTCACCGCTTTTTCTGGTTGATTACTCGCTAAATTTAAGTCATAATTAGCCACAATTGTCGCTAAAACTAACTTCATTTCAAAAATAGCTAAAGCTTCTCCTAAACAACGTCGAACTCCACCACCAAAAGGGAAAAATTCATAAGGTGTATATTGTCTTTCCAAAAATCTTTCTGGTCGAAATTCCTGAGAATTAGGATATAAATCCTCGCGATGATGGGTTAAATAAATACAACCATAAATCTTTGTACCTATGGGTAAATTATAACCCATCATCTCCACTTCTTCACGAACTTCACGGGCAAAAGTAGTTATTGCGACGGGATAAATGCGCAAAGATTCGTTACAAACAGCCGTCAAATAAGGAAGTTTATAAATGTCCATGGGATCAGGATTTTCTCCTAAATTTGCAATTTCTTGACGCAATTTTTTCAGTATTTCTGGTTTAAAATTAACCCAATATAATGCCCAAGCGATGGCAGTTGCCGTGGTTTCATGACCCGCTAAAACCATCGTGAGTAATTCATCATGCAATTCTTCATCTGTCATTCCCTGGCCATTTTCATCTTTTGCCGACATCATTAAAGTTAAAATATCAGTTAAAGATGGATCATAATTTTGACGACGATCTTTGATTTCTGCCTTAATTAAAGCCTCTATTTCCCTTTGTATTTGGCGAAATTTACCCCAAGGACTTAATGAACCAAAATCCTGCCGTAACCATGGTAAATAAAGAGCTGCTGAATTTAAAGGTACTTTAAACAAGTCCATTAAATGAGTTATTTTTTGTTTTAATTGGATAAATCTTTCACCTTCGTGAATACCAAAAACAACATTTAAAATAACTTCCAAAGAGACTTCCTGCATTAAATCCCTAACTGCAAAAATTTCTCCTTTATTTAAGTTATCAATAACCTGTTTTGTTAGGTTACAAATTAAATCACCATAACTACGCATTCTCTCACCATGAAAAGGAGGCATTAATAATTTTCGCTCCCGACGATGGCGACTTCCTTCTAACATAAATAAAGAGTAATCTCCGGTGAGCAGTTTTAAAATTTTATCAGGAGGAGCAACAAATTGCTTACTATCATTAGTGAGAAGTTGTTGTAATGCTTGGGGATTACTTACAAGCAGCATTAAATCATAATTACCAATCACAGGAGCATGGAAAATCTCACCATATTTAGCACTTTTTTCTAAATAGCTAATGGGATCGATGATAAACTGTAATTTCTGTAACCAAGGAGGAGTTTGGGGACCTTTTATTAATTGTTTCATCTTAAACTGCAATGGGTTTTTTAGTGGTTTTTAAAGTGACATTTTTGTTAGTTAATACCATTTTAACACCATTTTTGGGAGCCAGGGTAATTCCTCTGCGAGCAGGTTTTTCAGGTTTATTATTAGCTAAATTTAACTCGTAATTTGACAGAATTGTAGCGATAACTAATTTAATTTCAAACATTGCTAAAGCTTCGCCAATACAACGTCTAACTCCACCACCAAAAGGCATAAATTCATAAGGTGAATATTGTCTTTCTAAAAATCTTTCTGGTCGAAATTCCTGAGAATTAGGATATAAATCCTCTCGATGATGCATTAAATAAATACATCCCGTAATCACCGTTTTTGCTGCTAATTTATGTCCCAATAATTCCACTGGTGCTTGGACAATTCGTGGAAAAGTCAACATAGCCACGGGATGTATGCGCAAAGTTTCATTACACACCGCCGTTAAGTAGGGTAATTTAGCAACTGCCAAATAATCGGGCTTCTCCCCTAATGTTGCCAATTCCGCTAACAATTTTGACCGCACTTCTGGTTGTTTATGAATCCAATATAAAGCCCAGGACATCGCTGTAGCGGTGGTTTCGTGACCAGCAAACAACAAGGTTAATAGTTCATCCCGCAATTCTTTGTCTGTCAAATGGTTTCCTTCCTCATCCGTTGCTGACATCAGCAGAGAGAGGATGTCGGTGCGCTCCACATCAGGGTTGGCGCGGCGATCGCCTATTTCTTCGTATAAAAGCTGATCTACCAGCGTTCGTTGCCGTAAATAATAACCCCACGGACTCAAGGGACCGAAATCTTTTTGCAAATTAGGCAACAAAAGAAAAGCGGAGGTAACGGGAGAGCTGAAAATATCACCCATTTTAGCCATCAAATGCCTTAATTTTTGCGCTCTTTGCCCCTCATATAGACCAAAAACTGACTCTAAAATCACTTGGAGAGAGATTTCCTGCATCGCTTTTCGTGCAGTAAAAGTTCTACCAAGGGTGAGATTCGACATAGCTTGATGAGTTAACTTAACGATTAATTCCCCATAAGTTTGCATTCTCTCACCATGAAAAGGTGGCATTAATAATTGACGGCGTTTTTTATGGGGATTTTTGTCTAACATAATGACAGAATACTCTCCTAGCAAGGGTTCTAGGAATTTATTGATGTAGCCTTCCGCCTCAAAAAGTTTGCGATCGTTAGTCAAAATATATTGCATGGCTTGGGGCTCTTGTACAAACAAGAAACCATCGCCAAAACTGGCAACTTTAGCGGTAAACAGATCTGGGTAAACTTTGCTTGCCTTTTCCATATAGCCGACGGGATCAAAAATCCACTGTAATTTTTGCATCCATGGCGCTATCAGCAAATTATTGACAATCGTCATTTTAGTAATTATCCTCCTCAATTTAGGTTTATTATATAGCCTTTTTAGTTGACATTTTGCCTCTTTTCCCCCTCTCCCCTAGGGATGAGGGGGTAGAGGGGTGAGGGGATATATAACATTTAATCGGAAAGAGTTATATATGATTATTTTAGTAATGAATAATGGATAATAAATAAATAGCAATTATCCATGATCAATTACTTTTTACTTAACATGAATCAACAACCGATTAAAACCCAAATATTATCAAATAATCCCTATATTCAGATTAATAATCAGGGAAAAACTGCCCAATTTGACTTAAAACTTAATCGACATATATTAGGGAGAGATCAAACTCAAGCCGATTTAATTGTACCCGATGAATGGGGAATTGTCAGCCGTTGTCAAGCTATTTTCAAGAAAATTAATGATAGTTATTATATTTATGATGGTGACGGAAAAAATGCCAGTAGTAATGGATTATTTATTAATAAAACGAGGATTACGACTCAAGATGGTTATCCATTAAAACATAATACACAAATTACGATTGGACAAAATCCTAATAATTGGATTACGATAACTTTTTGTGATCCCAATAATTTTATTAACAGTCCTGCTGAAGTGCAAAATAAATCGGTTTCCCTCAAAAATTTACCCATTAAATTAGGTCGTGATCCTAGCGCCAATTTATGTTTAGAAGCACCGATTGTGTCCTATAAACACGCAATTATTGACCGAGATAATACGAATAATAAATATGTAATTTATGATTACAGCACGAATGGAATATTTGTTAATGGGCAAAAAGTTAACCAATCTAGTTACTTAGAAAATGGTGCAACCATTAGAATTGGACCTTATATTTTAGTGTTACAAGGTGACAATTTAGTAGTAGCAGATCAGGGGAATAATATTCGTTTAGACTGCGCAAAAATTGTCAAAATTGTGAGGGATCAAAATAAGAAAAGTAAGGCCATTTTAAATGATATTTCCCTAGCAATTGAACCGGGGCAATTTGTAGCTTTAGTGGGAGGAAGTGGAGCAGGAAAATCCACTTTAATGAAGACATTATTAGGGATAGAATCTGTTAATAATGGTAAGGTTTATTTAAACGGTGAAGATTTACACTACAACTTTAATATTTACCGAAATCAAATCGGTTATGTTCCCCAAAGTGATATAATTCATAAGGATTTGACCGTTAGGGAAGTGTTATATTATGCGGCTAAATTAAGGTTATCTGACGATGCAGAAATTGAAAAAGTTATCGCTAAAACCTTACAACAAATTGAGATGTTACCCTCAGTAAATACCCTCGTTAGTCAGTTAAGTGGAGGTCAAATTAAACGGGTAAGTATTGGGGTAGAATTATTAGCCGATCCCAAATTATTCTTCTTAGATGAACCCACCTCTGGCCTTGATCCGGGATTAGATAAAAAGATGATGCAATTGCTAAGAAAATTAGCCAATGAAGGACGCACCATTGTATTAGTGACCCATGCAACAAGTAATATTGAATTATGCGATCGCCTAATATTTTTAGGAAAAGGAGGCAACCTTTGTTATTTAGGAACTCCCCAAGAAACCTTAAAGTTTTTTAACATTAAAGAAGGGAATTTTGCCGATATTTATCTACATTTAGAAAATGTAGATAAAGTAATAGCAGAAAGTGAAAGATTTAAACAATCCAAAGATTATCAAAATAACATAGAAAAACGGTTAATAACTAATAGTGAAAGTAGTAAACAACAAGCACCAAAACAGGTAAAAAGATCGCCCTTAAAACAGTTAAAAATTCTCGCAGAAAGGTATAGTAAATTAATCCTCAGAGATAAAGTTTCCCTGGGATTATCCTTGCTAACTGCGCCAATTGGCATAAGTTTAATTAAGTTTGCGATCGCCAAACAACCCTTCATATTAGGAACCGAAGATGATCCCAGTTTAGCACCATTGGCCTTAAGAGTCTTATTTGTCTTTACTTCGGCCTGTATTTGGGTAGGATTATCAAGTTCACTGCAAGAAATAGTCAAAGAAAATGTTATCTATCAAAGGGAAAGATTGGTAAACCTGAACTTATTTTCCTACCTATTTTCCAAAATATTAATGTTAGGAAGTTTAGCAATAGGACAAAGTTTTTTAATTACCCTAATAATTTTACTATTTTTTAAAAGTCCAGAATCGGAATTAATTCCGTGGTTTTTGGGCGTATTTTTAACTAATTTTATAACATTATTTGCCAGCATAAACTTAGGATTAATGGTATCAGCAGCAGTAAAAAATAGTAGTCAAGCTAACAGTGCATTACCATTAATATTAATACCACAAATCATATTTTCAGGGGTATTATTTGCCATGGAAGGAGCAGGAAAAATAATCTCATGGTTAATGATCAGTCGTTGGTCAATCGGCATTTATGGCACATTAGTTAACATTAATAAATTAGTACCAGAACCCATGGTATTCATGGATGGAACAGAAATAAAACCACCCTTTGAAGGTTCACCAGTTTATGAATCAAATAGTAGCAATTTACTCTTAAATATAGCAATATTACTATTACATAGTGTTATTTATTTAGTAGTAACTTACCTCCTGCAAAAACGAAAAGATATAATATAACAGAATAACCCCTTTGCGTCCTTCTTTGCGCCTTTGCGCCTTTGCGTGATCAAATCAAGAATTAGGAGAAAAACCCATGAGTGATGAAGATTTAAAAAAGTTAATTGAATCGAACGCCAAAGCAATTCAAGCGTTAGCTGACTCAGTAGCACAAGATCGTGAGGAAAATAGAAAAGATCGTGAAGAAAGGAGGAAAGATCACGAGGAATGGAGGAAAGATCGTGAAGATTGGAGACAAGATCGTCGCCAAATGTATCAATGGATGAGTAGATTAGCAGCTGCTCAAGCGGATTTCTATGAAGTTCAAGCTGATTATCTCAATCATGTTGAAAGAATAGATGAACGTTTAGCCCAAATTTTAGAACGACTAACTCCTAAACAAGATTAATTAGGCGTTGCATAATCCGCGATCGGAAATTGTCGGGGCGCGGATACCCACGTAGGGGCAACCGCAAGTGGATTGCCCTGGGTAGGCTGTAGGGGTAGGTCTTGTGCCTACCCTGCCCCGACAATTTGCCCCGAACCCCCTGATAGGGTAGGGATAGGCCCCTACCCCTACATTAAGAATAAATATCAAATTGGGGGTTACATCCTTTTAATAGCGAATTTGCAACGTGACGGAGGCTTCTACGGACTGATCCCCACCAATAACAGGTGAAGAGTCCGCTGCCATTCCTCGACTTTGAGCTACATTAAGCATTTTTGGTACAGGAGCATTCGCACCATTTACCTGCACCGTAATAACCTCTTTAGCGGTCAAATTAAGGGCTTTGAAAACAGCCTCACTTTGAGCTTGAGCATCAAAGGTAGCTTTGCGGAGAGCCTCTTTTTGGGCATTGGCGATCGCCTCATCGGTGGCGGTAAAGCTAATGGAATCAATGCGAGTAGCACCAACATTCACAGCTTCATCGAGTAAATTGCCGACTTCCTCGGTTTTGACGCGAAAACTGACCGTATTTGTGCCAATATAGCCGATTAAGCGCCGTTGATTATTGCTGTAATCGTAATTCGGTTGCAACTGAATCCCCGTGGTTTGTAGTTGTTCCACCTTACGAGAGCGGAGAAAATCTACAACCGCTGTGCTGCGTTTGGCCACTTCCTGTTGAACTTCGTTAGCGTTTTTGCCCTGAATTTCCACGCCCAAATTAACTTGGGTCAAAGTAGTTGGAATGCGCTCAACTCCTTGGCCAGTAACGGTTAGAGTGCGTAAGATTTGCTCCTGAGCAATGGCGGGATTAATCCCACCTAAACCCAAAAAACTTCCCACGGTGAGAGTAAGATAAAGAGGAACTAGAAATTGATTGATTTTCATAAAAAAATTTACCTAATCGGGATTTTTGCCCTGGATATATCGTGATTCTAATTAAGATTAGAACAATTGAAAAAAAAGGTTTGTAGTTGCGCTTTAGCGCTGCCTCCTGTAGAGGTCAACGGCCGTTGCCCCCTACTAACCATTAAATTATATTGTTCAATTTTTAAGGAGAATTACTATATAGCACTTTTCGATTAAATGTTATATACCCTCACCCCCCAACCCCCCTCATCCCAAAGGGAGAGGGGGGAAAGAGAGACAAAATATCAACTAAAAATGCTATATCATTTTTAGTTAATATTTTGCTTCTTTTTTCTCCCTCTCCTTTGGGATGAGCAGGGAAACCGTTTCAAAGTAAAATTTGCGATTTTTGAAATCCTTGCCTAATATGAGTTTAAATCCCTTTTTCCGGCGTTGCACCTATGCAAGATGATTTGATATTTATTTTCAATGTAGGGGTAGGGCTTGTCCCTACCCTATCAGCGTTTCGGGGGCAACCACAAGGGATTGCCCCTACAATTTCAT
>JAABRE010000072.1 GCA_011391125.1 Synechococcales cyanobacterium S06 | reverse complement strand
AAAGTTATCTCTAATTCCGATGTTTTCTCTCCCTAAAATTTGTGACCAGATTTGCACAAGTTTAGTTTCTAATTCAGAGTTAGGAGCAATATATTCATGGTCTAAATTAGCAAGAAAATCTGGTTCAGGTAAAGATTTTCGATCTATTTTTCCATTAGGTGTTAATGGAAACTGCTCCAAAAATACAAAAGTAGCCGGAATCAGATAATCTGGCAGTTTTCCTGATAGAAATTGTCTGATTTCTTTCACTAAAATTTTATCTTTTGTAATCAAATAAGCAGCTAAATATTTATCTCCTTGTGCATTTTCTTTCGCAATAACTATCGTTTCTTTAATGCTAGGATGTTGGTTTAAAGTAGTTTCAATTTCCCCTAATTCTATTCTAAAACCGCGAATTTTTACTTGGTTATCAATCCTACCAATAAATTCGATCTTACCATCAGGTAAATAACGAGCTAAATCACCAGTTTTATATAATTTCCCCTCACCAAAAGGGTTAGGAATAAATTTTTCTGCAGTTAATTCTGGACGGTTTAAATAACCCCTAGCCAGAGCAACACCTCCAATATACAACTCTCCTGGAACACCAATAGGAAGAGGGTTTAAATAGGGATCAAGAATATAAATTTGTGTATTGATTATCGGTTTCCCGATGGTTATTCTTTGCATAATTTTATCTAGTTTCTAATTATTTTTAGGTTGAAAGAGTAAGGTAGGACAACGTTCTCCTAATTCATAACTAGGAAAAGAACAAGACACTTCTGTGAAGTGAGACGAAAATGACTCTCTGACTTCTTGTAATGTGGGAAAGCTGTAAATATTCGGTGAATCTTTATAGATATTTATTGTATTTAGTAACTCAATAGGCCAATCTAAACTCTGGAGCAGCTTTTCTGGTTCAGGAATTTCTTGATTCGCGATTTGCCAAATCTTAGCAACTGGTATTCCTTCTTCAATACTTTTTTGTAAAGCCATTGCTAAACGCCATTTAAAGACATGGAAATTGCCAATAGATTTGCCTCGCAGTTGTGCAAATACAGTTTTTATATCTTCGGACTGAGATGGACGTAAGAAAAACCTCACGGATAATAATCCTGTTGGTTTGAGAACTCTGAAAATTTCTTGCCAAACCCTTTGATAACCATTGGGATAGTCAAGACAATTAAAAGAACCGTCTCCTACAACTAAATCACAGGAATTATCGGCTAAAGGAATTTTCCCCCAATCGCCACAAATGGCTTTTCCTCTAGCTTTGTCCCAGGGAAAAACTGCGCTAACCATACCAGGAGAGTTATCAATAGCTAAAATATCTGTATCTTCAGACCAAGGAAGGGTAGCAATTTCTGGTGTTACTCCTAATAAAACAACTGTTTTGCTTTGAGAAGAGCTGGATTTTAGTCTAGGTAAAACTTCTAGTTTAAGAAAATCTAAATCTTCAGAATCTGGACGTAATGGCGAACCGTAAAGCTCACACAATTTAGGATAGTTTTGCCAGTGATTTTCTGCCGATGTTAAATTATTATTTTGCTGATTCATCTTGGTAAATTAATTATTTGAATTTGTTTAAAACAGAGCTAAAATTTCAGACATTCCTTAAACAAGGTGCATATCAATAAGGATTTTTCCGTCTTTTCTTAAACAGTAAGAATCTAAGGCTTTCATAATGTCTCTAAAGGGAAAAATAGAAGTGACAATATTTTCTATTCCTTGAAGTTTTTTATGGTAAATCATGGTAATAACCCGATCAAAGATACCATAACCTGAATGCCCCCGTGAACCTACTATTGTCTGGGCACCCGTAACCATGCTATTCAAATCAATAGATACTTCTGAGTCTCCCCTACCTAGATAAACAATTGTTCCTCTTTTCGCAATATTTTTTTGCATGATCGGGATAGTATTTTTCGGTACTCCTGCACATTCAACCTGTAGATCAGCACCCCAACCATGGGTGATTTCTTTAACCATCTGATGAAAATCTTTAGTAGTAGTTATATTGCAAACATAATCAGCCCCTAGGGATTTCGCAATCTCAAGTCTTTCTTCCATGGTATCCACTGCTATTACTATTCCAGCACCGGCTGCTTTAAGTAGCATGATCGCGCCTAAACCAATGGGACCGGCACCATAAACGATGGTAAATGCACCCGGAACTATTCCTCCTCCTGAGATAAATATACCGTTATAAGCACACCCAATCGGTTCTATTAAAGCTCCCATTTTGTAAACATCTTCACTTGAGTATTTTTCCAGCAGGTTATTAAGTTTCCAACAATATTTGGCTTTGATGGTAATATATTCAGTAAATCCTCCATCTGTTGTTAATCCAAACAGTTCTTCATTTTCGCATTGATTTAACATTCCTTGACGACAAGACAGACAGTGTCCACACCATAAAACACTTTCTATGGTAATAATATCACCGGGTGAAAATTCTTTGACTTCTTTACCGACTTCCACCACTTCCCCCGAAAGCTCATGTCCTAAAATACAAGGTAACTTGGTCGGACCAGAAAAGAGAATATATCCTTCTGAGTCTGTCTCATAAACGTGGGAATCTGAGCCACAGATACCACAATATTTTACTCTTATTAGAAGTTCATCAGATTTAGGTGTAGGAATTGTTTTATCAATAATAGAAAACCGCGAATTTTTCCAAGCAAGGCTTCCTGAAACCGACAAATTCTGATTAAGGTCTTGTTTCTTAGGTGACCACATAGCTTCAGCGAGTAATGCTTTCATAAGTACCTCCAGGAAATTTATAATTATTTTATCTCTGATAAATTGCACCACTACAGATACCGATGGTAGCCTCTGTCGGACCATAGAAATTAAGAATTTTTTCCACATTGGGATATTCTTTCAATTGTTTTAGCAAAGTTTCAGTAACCGATTCTCCACCAAGTCCAATGATTTTGACACAAGGAGGTAGAGGAAAATTTTTAAGTAATTGCTCTAACAATGAAGGAGCTGTAGTTAGACAAGTAATTTGCTCCTTGTTGAGCTGGATAAATAATTGGTCTATCTGATTAATGACAATAATTTTGCTTCCTATTATTAGAGGTGAAAAAAGTTGGGCCACACTAGCATCAAAACAAATAGAACTTGTAAATGTTACGACTTTCAATTCATCTCTAGTAAACATTTGTGAATTGCGAAAATGCAAAAAATTAACTACACTTTTATGTTCAACTGCCACCCCTTTTGGTTGGCCAGTTGACCCTGATGTATAAATCACATAAGCTAAATTCTCCGGTCTAACTTTGACAACAGAATTAGTTTGCTTTTCTCTAAGAATGAGATCTTGATCTCTATCTAAGCAAACAATATCAGTTATTCCTTGGGAGATTTTTTCTAGTAAATGCTCTTGTGTCAACAAAATAGCTATCTGAGTATCATTGAGGATATAATTAAATCGCTCAGTAGGATAAGCTGGATCAATAGGTACATAAGCTCCTCCTGCTTTTAGAATAGCCAATAATCCCACTACCAGATCTAATTTACGCTCCACACAAATACCTACTAAAACTTCTGGTTTTACTCCTAATTTTTGTAAATAATGGGCCAATTGATTCGCTTTTTCATTTAATTCTTGATAGCTTAATTGTTTATCTTCACAAACTAGCGCAATATTATGAGGTGTTTTAATAACCTGTTCTTCAAATAATTGATGAATACATTTATCTTTAGGATAATCTGCTTTTGTGTTATTCCAGTCGATTAACATTTTTTGTTTTTCCTCTGAGGTTAAAATTGGTAAATGGGTAATTTTTGCTTCAGGATTATTAACTATTCCCTCTAATAAAGTTTTAAAATGACCGGTCATTCTTTCAATTCTATCAGCATCAAATAAATCTGTATTGTAAACCCAGACACCTTCTAATTGACCCTTTTTTTCTTTCAGAGATAATGTTAAATCAAATTGAGAAGTTTGACTCGGAAACTTAACTTGTGATCTAGTTAAATTTGGTAAATTCCACTCAGAAACAGCTTGATTTTGTAAAACAAACATCACCTGAAATAAAGGATGATAATTTAAGGAGCGCTCTGGTTGTAATTCTTCAATTAATTTTTCAAAAGGTAAATCTTGGTGACGATAGGCTTCAAAAGCAATTTGACGCACCTGATGAAGTAACTCTGAGAAAATAGGTTGATTATTTATTTTAATTCGTAGTGCTAAGGTATTAACAAAAAAACCGATTAAAGATTCAATTTCTGGACGAGTGCGATTTGCGATCGGAGTCCCAATAATCAAGTCTTCTTCAAAACTATAACGATTGAGTAAAATAGCAAAAGCACTCAATAAAGTCACAAAAAGTGTGACTTTACTTTTGTTACTTAATCTTTTTAACTCTTGAGTCAGAAAAGAATTAATGACAAAAGTTTGAGAATTTCCCTGATAACTTGTTTCCATCGGTCGTTCTCTATCCGTGGGAAGATTCAATAAAGTGGGACTATTTTCTAAATGCGATCGCCAATAACTCAAATGTGATTCTAGTTTAGCTCCCGTTAACCATTGTCTTTGCCAAGAAGCAAAATCTACATATTGAATCGGTAAATCAGGTAAAGGATTTGGTTTATTTTCAAGATAAGCTTGATATAAAAGAGAGATTTCTTTAATTAAAAGCTCTCCTGACCAACCATCAGAAATAATATGATGTACCGTCAAAAAGAGTAAATGAATTTGATCTTGTAACTGAATTAAAGTTACTCTAATTAAAGGAAGTTGAGATAAATTAAAAGGTTTTTGACTTTCGGCGATCGCCAATCCTTGAACTTTTACTTCTTGGTCAGGTTCAGACATTCCCTGTAAATTAATAACGGGTAAATTAATCTCTAGTTGTGGACTAATTACTTGTACGGGAGAACCCTCTAAGGTTTGAAAAGAAGTGCGCAAAGTTTCATGACGATTTACTAAAGTTTGAAAAGCTTTTTGTAAAGCAGTTTGGTTAAGATTCCCTGTAAATTTAAAAGCTTGAAAAATATTATAGTGACTATTTTCACCATTCAATTCCTCCATAAACCAAAATCTTTGTTGTCCAAAAGATAGGGGCAGTGGTTTAGTTCGGGGAAGGGGAGTAATTTCTGTGAATTGAGGTTGTTGCTGCTTTAATTTCATCTCCAATAACGCTCTTTTAGAAGGAGATAATTGCTCGATTTTTTCACTTAAAGAGGGATCAATATTGTTCATGTTTAATACCAATAATTATTACTATTAATTAACACCTTATTTTCGACAAATCAAGCCCATATTAGGCGAATTTTCCAGAAAATCTTGCCAATATTCCGCACCATATTTTTCGATTCCTTCGGGATCAACCTGTAAAGATTGCCATTCAATACTTTTAAAACCTACCCTTTGTAAATTTTCAGTCCACACTTTTTGACTATAATAATAATTAATGATCTCAAAATATTCTGAGCCATCAAACATAGTATAAGTAATTGGTGAGCCTTCTTGAATGGGTAGAGATATAGATTTAGAAATACCATATTTTTGAGATTTACTATAGGCCTCAATATTCTGCTCTGTATTTTCATTTATAGCCACTAAATATCCCCCCGGTTTTAAATTTTGATAGATGGTTTCACACATTTTTAATAATTCTTGTTGGTTTCTAGCATAATGAATAACATTAACAGCAATAACCAGATCAAATTCACCAATTTTTCCTAAATCTATAACATTAAAAACTTGATAGTCAATACCTAATTTTTCTTTTAATTCTTCTTCTTGAGCAAGTTTGATCATTTCTGCTGAATTATCAATAGCAACTACTTTTTGAGCTCCATGATTCTTGAAAATTCGACTATAATAACCATCAGCACAACCTAAATCAAGAACGGATTTTCCTTTGAGACAATCTACCATTTCTATCATCTTGAAAAGAGTATAGGTTTCCGTATATTTTCTGACTAAGGATTTTTTGGTTTTTTGGTAATTTTTTGCTATTTGATCATAAACAGTAACTGATTTTTGTTTTAACCAAATATTCATGACTTCAAACATTTCATCTCTGAGAAAATCTCCCGTAATATTGAGGTTAAAATTGCCAAGAGAGTTCATTGATTTGGCAGGAACGGTAGTTTTAGCTAATCCCATTCTGGCTTCATCTTCTGTTCTCAAACCATAGAAAATTGTCTTAATATTAGCCCAATGACAAGCAGTTAAACACATGGAACAAGGTTCACAAGTGGAGTAAATAACACATTTCGATAAATCCATAGTCTGTAATTTTCTACAAGCTTCTCTAATAGCTTGAATTTCCGCATGGGCTGTAATATCTTGATTTTTCCAAATGGAATTATGAACACAACTAATAACCTCTCCATTTTTAACAATACAAGCCGCATAAGGTGGCTGGTTTTCTTCAAGAGCTTTCTTAGCTTCTGCAATGGCTAATCTCATAAAATATTTATCATCAGACTCAACTACTTGATTTGAAGTAGATTCCAGAGCTATTTGTTGAGTTAATAGTTGTTGAGCTTCTTCGTCGGAAATTTCTTCTAATTGACTTAATATATTAGCTATTTGAGCATCTTCTCGGTTAACAATTTCTGGTAATTGTGACTCAATTGCGTAGTTCTTCTTGGTTGTTTGGCTGTGTTTTTCTAGTATTTCCTTCCCATAAATTCTTGTTACTGTATTACGATAATGTTCACATAAATAGGTCGATAATTCAGCAATAGTAGGCGCTTCAAAAATAGCCGTTATATATACATAATCTTGCCATAATTCCTGCATTCTATTGCTAAATTGCATCCCTTTAATGGAATCTCCTCCCAATTCAAAAAAGTTATCATGAATACTAATTTTATCTATTTTTAAAACTGAACTCCAAATGTTAGCTAAATCTTTTTCTAAAGTATTACGAGGTGCAATATATTCACTTTTTCTGACTATACTATTTTCATCGGGAAGGGGTAAGGAATCACGATCTAATTTACCATTAGGAGATAAAGGTAACTTATCTAAAAATACAAAAGCATTCGGTATCATATAATCAGGTAAATTACCTTTAAGATACTTTTGTAAATCTTGGGGAGTTAGGTCTTTTTCGGGAATAATATAAGCAATTAACTGTTTATTGTCTTCGTTTTCACTAACAATAATTACTGCTTCTTTAACTAAAGGATATTCTGCTAATTTTGCTTCTATTTCTGCTAATTCAATTCGATAACCTCTAATTTTAATTTGGTTATCAATTCTGCCACAAAAAGCGATTTCACCTGTGGATAAATAACGACCTAAATCTCCAGTTTTATATAATTTTGATTGTTGGGACTTGTCAAAAATATTATTAATAAATTTTTCAGCGGTTAATTCTGGTTGGTTAAGATAACCCCTTCCTACTGCATTTCCGCCAATGTAGATTTCCCCGATTTCACCATCAGAAACAGGTTGCATTTGTTCGTCGAGAAGATAAAATTCTACACCTGGAAGGGGAACTCCAATAATACTTGATTTACTAGCTATTAAATCGGTTTTTGTGAGACGACGATAAGCAATTTCTCCCGATGTTTCTGTAATAGCATACATATTAATTAATTCTGGTTTACTATCACCATATTTATCAAACCAAGATTTAAGTAAATATGTTTCTAAAGACTCACCACTAAAAATAATATAACGTAGTGAGAAAAGCTCTTTTTCTTTCGATTTATCTACATGAGTTAACAACCGAAAAGCTGTGGGAGTTTGACTTAAGATTGTTACTTTTTCTTGAATAATTAAATCGTAAAAATCTTCAGGAGAATGGGTTATTGTATTAGGAATAATAACCAATTTTCCTCCATGTAATAATGCTCCCCAAATTTCCCACACTGAAAAACCAAAAGAATAGGAATGAAACTGAGTCCAAATATCATTTTCATTAAAGTTAAAATAGGTTTTTACCATCTCAAATAAATTCACTACATTATAGTGATTTATCATTACTCCTTTAGGTTGGCCAGTTGTTCCTGAAGTATAAATAACATAGAGTAAATTATTAGGGGTAACGTCTGAATTAGGATTAGATTCACTTTTTTGCTCAATTATTTCTTGTTCCTGATCTAAGAAAATAAATTTTTCTTGAAAATCGAGTTTATTTAAGTCTGATTTAGTTATTAAAATCTCGATTTTACTATCTTTTAAAATATAATTTAAACGTTCTTGAGGGTAATTAGAATCAAGGGGAATATAAGCTCCTCCTGCTTTAATAATAGCTAAAATACTAATAATAGTTTCTAAAGAAGGTTCTAAATATAAACCTACCATTACCTCTGATTTTACGCCTAATTCTTGTAAATAATAGGCTAATTTATTAGCTCTAATATTTAACTCATTATAAGTAAGATTGTCCCCTTGAAATGTGAGAGCAATTCCTGGAGAATTTTTAGAAACTTGTGCTTCAAAAAGATGATGTAAGCAATAATTTTTTACTTGCTCCAAGTTTATTTTCATTGTATTTTCTGTTAATAAAAGTTATTAATTACGCGCGATATTCTGCCCAAGTTTTAGGAGTTTCACTAATTCTAATTGCGACTACTTCTGGCCACATTTTTTTTGCTTTTTGATATAAATAGTAGGCAATAGATTCGGCCGAAGTAGAACCAGGAACTACATCATTGAGATGACGATGATCTAATTCATTATCAATAATTTCCTTAAATGGTTTGAGGTCATTATAATCTACCACAAAACCAATTTCGTCAAGATTATCAGACTGTAAAACGATTTCAACGATGTAATTGTGACCATGAAGTCGGCCACAAGGATGACCTTCGGGTACACCTTCGATAATGTGGCTTGCACTAAAATGAAATTGTTTAGAAATAGTAAACATTTGATTTATTTTATTGGTTATAAAAGTTTATCTTCTTGCAAAATCAGATAAATATTTCGAGTTACTTTAACATAAAATTTCTTTAAAATTACGTTTTTCAGAAAGTTTAACCAAAAATTTGTTAAATAAATAGCTAAGATAGAAGAAATAGATATTGTGAGCTTCTTTAACAAAGCCGAGGAGTCAAAAAACGATGACACAAGCAACTCAAACCCCCACTAAAGGTATTTTACTGACCGAAACTGCACTTAAGCACGTTTTACTGTTGCGAGAACAACAGGGAAAAGCTCTCTGTCTCAGAGTTGGTGTCAGAAATGGCGGTTGTGCTGGTATGTCTTATATGATGGATTTTGCTGATCCTAGTACCATTAATCCCCAACAAGATGAAGTCTTTGATTATGAGGGTTTTCAAATTGTGTGCGATCGCAAAAGCTTATTATATTTATATGGCTTAGTTTTAGACTACAGCAACGCCTTAATTGGTGGTGGTTTCAATTTTACCAACCCCAACGCAACCCAAACTTGCGGTTGTGGTACATCTTTTAGCGCTTAATTGCTGTGGAACAGGCATCTTGCCTGTTTATGCTATTTAGTTGATTTTGGTAGGGTGGGCAAAATTAGGTTAATTATTATTATTAAAATTAAGCTTTTAAAATTTGCCCACCACCAACAATTACAAATAATTAATAATAATTAAGATGGAAAAGATTAAATTATTAGGTTTAAAATCCCACGACTTTCGTCATCCTTTTGACTCAAAAGCTACCCTAACTTTACAACAGTTACCCGGTTTAGATTTAGCGATTCGTAGTGTGTTAGGTTCAGTAGCAGAACAGGTATTTTATCTTAATAATATTGCCTCCAGTATTTTAGTTAGTAAAAACCAGTTACCTGAGTTACATAATTTACTTTTAGAAGCCTGCGAAATCCTTGATTTAGAGCCACCCCAGCTTTATGTACAACAAAATTCTGTCCCCAATGCCTATACTTTTGCCATGCGGGGAAAACAGCCATTTATGGTGTTACATACTTCTTTAATTGAGATGTTAAATCCAGAAGAAATTCAAGCAGTAATCGCCCATGAATTAGGTCATTTAAAGTGTGAACATGGCGTATATTTAACTATGGCTAATATCATAGTTTTAGCTGCTAATTTATTGCCCACTTGGGGAACTTTAATCGCTCAATCTTTACAGAATCAAATGTTAGAATGGTTGCGTTGTGCTGAATTTAGTTGCGATCGCGCAGCCCTGTTGGCGGTTCAAAACCCCGAAATTGTCATGTCCGTCCTCATGAAACTTGCAGGAGGCAGTCCAACCTTAGCGCCGAAATTAAATTTACAGGCCTTCATGGAGCAAGCACGAGCATATCAGAGCATTAGCGAGACAGAGTTAGGAGCAATGCTAAAATCGGCTCAAACTGCCCAATTAACCCATCCTGTACCCGTTTTAAGGGCGAAAGAGATTGAAAAATGGGCATATTCACCAGATTATCAAAAACTCTTGCAAAATTATAAACAAGGTGCTATAGTTAATAATGCGTTCAAGGGCGAATGGCGAAATTGGTAGACGCACCACACTCAAAATGTGGCGACTTCGGTCATGTCGGTTCGAGTCCGACTTTGCCCATATTAAATAAAAACTTCACAAATGTAGGGAAAAAACCACAATTGATATTGTCACTTTTTTCCCTACATTTTTAGATCATTATTAGATCACACTCCTAAAATCATCTTTTCAACCTCAATTTTTGCCTCCTCTAATTGTCTTTTTGCCTCCTCTTTTAATTGTTTGGCTTTCTGTCTAATTTGGGTAATATTTTCGGCTACTTTGTTTTTTTTTATTCAGTTATTGGCAATTTCTAGTTTTGGATGGGGGAAAGAAACATCATTGAAAAATGATGACTCAGTTTTTACAGAAAACAACGAATTCGGTCTGCTCCAAAAAGCTTAGTCAAATTTATCTTATAGTAATTCCAAATAAAAATTAAACAATATAATTTAATAGTTGGAAGCTATATTCTAAAGTGGCGCTAAAGCGCCACAACGAACCTATTTTTTAATTGTTCTAATCTTAATTGGAATTACTATATGGTAAATTTGAGTGAGTTTTTGGGGGCGAAAATTCTAGTAGTTCCTTTATAATTAAGACCTTAATTTAGCTATGGGCAAAAATTTTTTCTTTAGTGCTTGACATTTCTAGTTAGATATTGTATAAATATAGATGTGCCAATTTTTCAGGTGCAAAAGCCGGGATAGCTCAGTTGGTAGAGCAGAGGACTGAAAATCCTCGTGTCACGAGTTCAAGTCTCGTTCCTGGCATTAACATATGTACAGTCCAAGATTATTTGTCATCGGTCAAACATTCGTGTCGTTGTGCCAGAATTACTGTCATCGGTCAAACATTAGTGTCGTCTAACTATCAGTCTAACATTAGTGTCGTCTAAAATCATTTTCAGTCCACTGCTCCTTTCAATCACGTTTCTTAGCTCCTAATCATCTGATATTCAATCCTATGATATTCAATCCTAGATTGAGACAATAGGTCATTGACAGTCTAGCAATTAAGGTATTACTATCTATGTTTTGCTGGACTTTCAATCTCAGATTGAGACAATAGGTCATTGACAGATGTCCCCTCCGCCAATGAGGCGTTTTTTTGGTACCTTTCAATCCCAGATTGAGACAATAGGTCATTGACAGGGCAGTCTACGGGTTCTTTGTCCAAGGCCATAGCCTTTCAATCCCAGATTGAGACAATAGGTCATTGACAGGTCGCCTTGAGAACCTTGAGAACCTTGGTCGCCTTGGTCTTTCAATCCCAGATTGAGACAATAGGTCATTGACAGTCCAATAAAACCTCCTTCCATTATGTAATCTCCAACTTTCAATCCCAGATTGAGACAATAGGTCATTGACAGGGCACTGAATCAACCCTTGGCGAGTAAAAGGTGTTCAAAACGAATTCTGACAACCCAGATCAAAAAGTACCGCTGCCGTCTTTTTGACTAATGTCTCAGGTGCTAATCAAAGCCTAAAACTATGAGCTTGTCTGGCTTTGAGACTTCTGACAAACTAAGAAGGACTTTTGTCCTTGCTTGTGGTTCGTCAGAAGAGCGTGATTCCTCCTTGGTCGGAGGTATTTTGATGACCGACACTCTAGTACATCTAGCCCCTTTTTGCTGGGTGTGCGCCTATCTCTACCGAAGCCGACAGCATCGAGGTGGACAGTCATCAGGGTCAGAAAGCAGATTTCCCTCTGGGAAACAAACTACCCCTCATTTAACACCGTACATTGGTTTATTGCTAAACATGAACGGCGGCACTAGAATTATTATACCTCATTTTTTCGATTTTGGTAGGCTAACAATGCCATATTTTTAGCTATGTTAGTGGGGTGGGGAAAAGTAGGTTGTTTTATTTTCTCAATAAACAAGTTGTTTTTCTTTGCTTGTCCAGAAATACAGTCACACAAACGAGCGTAACTCCAACGATGAACACTCATGCGGTATTGTTTGAGATACTCCTTTTGAGCCTCAACACAGCCTGGTATCTTATGTTCTGCTTTTGCCTGCATTTCTGTTTGTACCACTTCACGAATATTACCCAAGTCGGGGATAACAATACTACCCACTTGGTAGGACATCGCCACTTGAATAATAGCTGAAGCGAGTAAGCGGTCTATATATTCCCCCAACTCTGATTCTGTCGCCTTGTAACAAGTATCAAGACGGCTAGTTTTATGGCGATGATGGGATAGCCTTTCCTTTTGTTTACGTTGGCGATGAAGAAGATGATAATTCGCCCCTAATAGTTGTTTTGTACTGCGATAAGTAATAACCTTACCCGTTAAAGCATTAACAACAGCGACAGTAGCAGGTTTTTCTTGAGTCATGGCTACGGCTAATAAAAGATGGGATTGTCCTTGGTATAAGGGTTGGTTCGGTCGAGGAAATGGATTATTCAACCGTGCGAGAGTCGATTCTTTACGCTTAATAAAAGCCTCCTGATTCTTGGTCAGGTCTTTTTTCTCCCTCATCTTGGTTAGGATTTGAGCAACTTCAGTGGCTTTTTCTTGGCGTATTTGTTCAGTGCCTTCTGCACTCCACAAACGAGTATCAAGACTACAATACAAGGTAAGACGATGATTATTCCACGGCTCTTGTTTTCCTTTCCTTTCACTCCAGGCTAACATTCCTGAACGTAGGGTAAACAGAGCGCTCGAATGTTGGTTTTTACATTGTTTCTTTACCTGTTGGTCTTCATAAAAGCGCTCGAACCAGTGGAGTTGTCTTTGGTCACAGTAGAGTTTAAAGGTATGCTCACTGAGTCCATTAAACCTGACACAAAGCCTACCGTTGCTATCCTTATGCCAGTACAAATCTTCATTTGTGCCATAGTCAATGGGATAAGGAACAGACTTAGAGGAAGATAATAACTGTGCTTGCCATTGGGCGGCTTGTTGATTATCCTTGGGAATAGTCGAAGCCATGGTGGTTAGGGTATTCAGCCATGGTTCATCAGTCAGATTACGTCCCCTTGGTTGTCTGCTACCTTCAATCTGTTTTTCTAGTCGCCGAATCCGAATCTCCACTTTACGGCGACGTAGTTTAAACTTATCGGGGTCTTCTTCTTTCTCTGAAAGACGACAGCCATTTTTGAGTAGGAAAGCGATAGCCACCTGTTCTTGAGGGTCAAGACTATGGTCATAAGCATCAAAAAGACTTTGACTTAAACTAAGTGAGGATTGATGGCGAGGGAGAATCTGTTGAGCATTCTGACGAATCGACTCTAGGGTTGTTTTTGCTAGTTCTACCAACTCAGGGTCACTTTTAAGCATTTCTAACCAGCGTTGTTGTCCTCGTAATTGCCAGCGTAAACGTCGCTGTAATCTGAGATAGGACTTGTAAATATATTCGACATGAGTAAGGGCACTTTGATAGAAACGAGAAGGTTGACCTTCATAACGGGAGTCGGTTTTCAATTGATTACAAAGCTTGCCAACTATTCCTGAAGGGAGTCGCCCCGAACTACACCAATCCTCAAATTCAGGTTGTTGTGATACTTGCCATAATAGTTCATTGATTAGAGGGGTATTCTTTTTACTCATTAACTCCCATAGTTGATGGCGAGTGGATTCAGAAGCTACCAAACGACAGTGAATAGTGATTACACTCATAATAATAACATAATGTTTTCATTCTATTATAGTGATGGCAAATGTTAAAACCAAGGTATAATTCTTGTACAGGAAACTAGATAAAATGTTATGTATTTCACGACTAGACAAGCAGAAAACATTACAGGGGTGACTTTGCGGCAGTTACAATACTGGCGTGAACAGAGGTTGATTGTCCCAACTGTAGATGCCACAGGAAGGGGACGGAGTGTGTTTTATACCAGAGCTGACCTCGTTTCTTTAATGGTCATGGCACATTTATTGGCTAGGGGATTAGATTATAGTCAAGCTTGTGCAGGACTGCAAAGTCTTTCGGAGTTAGAACCTAATTACCAACAACCCACCACCACCAATCGTTATTTGTTAACCATTGACCAGAAGGTGATCATTAAACCCTTTAATGTGGATGAAATACAGCATTGCATGGAACTAGGATTACCTGTAATACCGATCTGGTTAGACCAAATTCATCTACAATTGACACAAAGATTGAATGATCAGACGGGTTGGGAGTCAAGGAATATGAAACAATCATCAGAAGCCGATACCAGAAGGGCGTTGATAGATAAGGCTCTTAGTTTAGTGGGGTGGGTAATTGTACCCTACCAACAGGGTCAAGATAGTCGTACCCTGACCCATCATGCTGTAACGGAATATCCCATCGCCACAGGAAGGGCTGATTATGCATTGTTTGTCAATGGGTTATTGATGGGGATAATCGAAGCGAAGAAACTAAGTCTAGGTTCACAGGCGGCTTTAGAACAGGCGAAACGCTATGCTAGTGGTGCTTTTGATGGTGTGGGGAACTGGCGAGGTTATCGAGTACCGTTTCTCTATTCTACCAATGGTGAGTTAATTTACTACCTTGACGTAAGGCACGAGTCTAATTTAAGTCGTGAGATTAAGGGTTTTCACTCCCCCGCAGCTTTAAGTGAGTTTCTTAAACATGATCAGACCAAGGGTTATCAATGGTTAGAAAGTACCCCCATTGAGGAGAATAGAAAATTAAGGAGCTATCAACTCCAAGCGCTCGAGGCGATCGAAAATGCCATTAAAAAGGGGAAAAGAGAGCTATTGGTAGCCATGGCAACGGGAACAGGTAAGACCTTTACCATGGTGTCCTCTATCTACCGTTTATTGGCTTCTAAAACGGTTAAAAGAGTGTTATTTTTAGTGGATAGGACAGTTTTAGCACGTCAAGCAGTAAGTGCTTTTGGTTCATTTCAAACACCCAATGGCAATAAGTTTGACCAAGAATACGAGGTCTATAGTCAGAGTTTTCAGAAAGAGAGTGGGGGAAACCAAAGCCCCTTTAATACTAAGATTCTACCTAATAGTTATCTGACTAATCCCGCTGAAAACCATACCTTTGTTTATGTGTGCACCATTCAACGAATGAAAAATAACCTTTTTGGTGCGGGTAGTTACGGGAAAAATAATGGAGATTGGGAAGATGAGACGGAGGCTGAACCCTTAGACATTCCCATTCATGGCTTTGACTTGATTGTAGCGGATGAATGCCATCGAGGTTATACTGCTAGTGAGGAAAGTGCCTGGAGAGCGGTATTAGAGCATTTTGACGCGATTAAAATAGGTTTAACTGCTACTCCGGCTAAACATACAATATTCCTATTCAAAGAGCTTGTGTATCGCTACAGTACAGAAAAGGCGATTGCTGATGGTTATTTAGTGGATTATGAACAAATTAACATTAACTCTCAGGTCAAGATTAATGGTACTTTCCTCAGAGAAGGAGAGATCGTTTCAGCCATTGATACAGACACAGGAGCAAGGTTTTATGAACAGTTAGAAGACGAAAGGGAATTTAATAGCAGTGACATTGAACGGCGAATCACTGTCCCTGATAGCAACCGTAAGATAATTCAGGAACTAGCCAGGTATGCTCATCAACACGAAGAGGAAACAGGGCGTTTTCCGAAAATACTGATCTTTGCCACCAATGATCTGTCCCATACATCTCATGCTGATACTTTAGTGACCATTTGTAAAGAGGTTTTTGCTAGGGGGGATGATTTTGTCCAAAAAATCACAGGGAAAGTAGATGACCCATTGGAGAAAATTAAGAAATTCAGAAATCGTCCTCAACCCGCTATTGTCGTTACGGTGGACTTATTGACAACGGGAGTGGATATTCCTGCTCTGGAGTTTGTGGTGTTTATGCGACCTGTCAAATCTCGGATTCTCTGGGTACAAATGCTGGGTAGGGGTACAAGACTTTGTGAAGATATAAACAAAACCCATTTTAAGATATTCGATTGTTTTGGTGGTTCATTGGTGGAATATTTTGCCGATAGTACCGATTTTAAACTAGACCCTCCTCGTCAGCAAGCCATGTCTATGGGTCAAGTGATTGATAATCTCCTGAATAAGATTGACACTGAGCATCATCTTAATATTTTGACTAGACGGTTTCACAGAATTGATCGCAGTATCACTCCAGAGGGAAAAGAAGTGTTAGAGGGTTTCCTTCCTGAAAGTAGTGTTAAAGGGTTGGCGAATAGTTTTAGGGAAACCATGGCAACCTCACCAAACCAAGGACTTGTACTTTTAGAAAACTCGGATTTTGTGGAGTTTCTGGAGAATTATCCCCGTGTGAAAGCTACTTTTTTGGTAGCCGAAGAGGTTGAAGATACCGTGAGCAGTGAGGTAGTTATTGAAGGACAAAAACCCGCAGCTTACCTTGATGCTTTTTACCGCTTTATTACAGAACATAATCAGGAGATTGAAGCTTTGCAGATACTGCGTCAAAGTCCTCAGAAATGGAATGCAGAAGCATTGGAGGAGTTGCGTTCTAAGTTAGTTCAGAATAGCTTTAGTGAGAGTAATCTACAAAAGGCCTATCAATTAGTCCATCATAAGGCTTTGGCTGACCTCATCTCTTTGATTCGTTCTGCTTTTGACCATTCTTATCCTGTTTCCACTGCTCAGGAAAGGGTAGAAAAGGCGATCGCCACTGTTACTGAAGGTAAGGACTTTACCCCTGAGCAATTACAATGGTTAGGCTATATCTCAGGACACCTAATCCATAATCTCAGCATTAACTCGGAGGACTTTGAGTCTGCCCCCATTTTTGAACGTCATGGAGGTAGAGGTAAGGCCAATAAGGTGTTTCAAGGTCAGCTACCAAAGTTGATTCAGGATTTAAACATGGCGATCGCCGCCTAACTATCCTCCTTCAAAGTGTCATCCTGAGCGCCAGCGAAGAATCTCGGTGATCCTTCGCTGGCGCTCAGGATGACAAAAAGGGTCTCAGAATGACAACAATAAAAGTTAAAGGAGAAAAAGAACAGTATGGATGTCGTAAACAAGTTGTGGGGATTGTGTAATACCCTACGTCATGATGGTATTGATTATGGGGATTATATCGAACAGTTAACCTATCTGCTATTCCTGAAGATGGCAGATGAAAAGGGGATTGATATTCCGCCCAATTGTGATTGGGAAAGTCTCAAAAGCAGTGCGGGTGATGACCTTACCGAGCATTATTTAGGAGCGATCAAGACTTTACAAAAACAAAAGGGATTATTAGGGGATATTTTCACCCAAGCTGTTTCCCGTTTTAATAATCCTGTCAACCTCAAGAAAGTAATTAACATCATTGATGAGGTGGAATGGACGGCCTTAGATGTGGATGTCAAAGCCGAGGCATTCGAGGGGTTGTTAGAGAAAGCCGCTAGTGAAGGGAAAAAAGGAGCAGGTCAATACTTCACGCCACGGGTTTTAATCAAGTCCATTGTCAGACTGATGAAACCAGACCCAAGGGTTAGGGCAGACTTTACCATCTGTGACCCAGCTTGTGGTAGTGGTGGTTTCTTGGTTTCGGCGTATCAATGGTTATTAGAGCAAACTGGTGGGAGTTTTGACAGGAAGGAACTTAAGCGTATTAAAACCAGTACCTATTATGGACAGGATTTGGTAGCGCGTCCTCGTCGTTTGGCATTAATGAACCTATTTTTGCAAGGATTAGAACCGACGATCTATCTGGGGGATGCCATTTATGAACCTGATAACGGTCAACGTTTTGACTGCATTCTCTCTAATCCTCCTTTCGGTACTAAGGGTGCAAATGAAGCTCCTGTGAGGGATGATTTTACCATTGAGACCAGTAACAAACAGTTAAATTTTGTTCAGCATATCTTGACTATCCTGAAAAAAGGGGGTAGAGCAGCGATTGTGTTGCCTGATAACTGCTTATTTGAGGATAAGGCTGGGGATGTGTTCAAAATCTTGATGGAGGATTGTAATGTTCATACTCTTTTAAGACTTCCTAGGGGTACGTTTACACCCTATTCTCAAGGAGTGAAAGCGAATGTCATCTTTTTGCAGAAAGGATTACCCACTGAGAATGTGTGGATTTTTGATGCGCGTTCCAATGTCCCTGGTATTACTAAAAAAGAACGTCCTTTGACGGCGGAATATTTTACGGAATTTGAGCAATGTTATGGTGATGATCCCAATGGTCGGTCAAAACGCACGGATTTAGGGGAAAATGGGCGGTTTCGGTGTTTTTCCCTCGATGATATTCAAGCTAGAGACTATAAGCTCGATATTACATGGCTTAAGGATGACACTTTGGATGATGGTGATGATCTTCCTGAACCTGAATATTTGGCCAGTGAGGCGATTTCTGAATTAGAGGCCATCGTTGATGAGCTTCGGGATATTTTAGAATTAATGGAAAGGGAGGAGGAGTTTTAAAATAAATGCCAAAGAAAATTAGAGAATTAAAAACAATGCTCCTCAAGGCTGGATTTGATTATCGCTCAGGAAAAGGTAGTCATACTGTCTGGAGTCATCCCCTTTTACCCTATAGTTTGACTCTTTCGGGTAAAGATGGCGCAGATGCTGATCGTTATCAAGAAAAAGATGTTAAAAATGCCCTTAAAGATTTAGGAAATTCACAGGAGTAAATCATAATGAATTATCAATATAGTATCTTAATTCAATGGTCGAATGAGGATCAAAAATATATCGCTAGTTTGCCCGAATTTGGTCCTTATGCTCATACTCACGGGAATAGTTATGAAGAAGCTTTACAAAATGGTCAAGAGATTTTAGAGCTTTTAATTGAAGATTATCAAGCTAGAAATAAACCTTTACCTAAACCAAGTAATCTCAAAATTACAGTTGAAGTTTAATCAGAAAATGAATGATAAACAATACTATGTTTATATTCTGACAAATAAATCTAAAACCCTTTACACAGGTGTAACTAATGATTTAGTGCGTCGAGTTTATGAACATAAAAATAAATTAATTGATGGTTTTACTAAAAAATATAACATTACTAAATTAGTCTTTTTTGATGAAACTCCCGATATTAACGAAGCGATCGCCCTTGAAAAGAAAATAAAAGGATGGACAAGAGCGAAAAAAATCGCCCTGATTGAATCTAAAAACCCACAATGGTTTGATCTTGCCCACGATTGGTACAATTGACCCTTAATGTCATTCTGACACTCTTTGTCATTCACAAGCTGCGCGAAGAATCTCCCCAGATGCTTCGCTGAGCCTGACACTCTTTGTCATTCACAAGCTGCGCGAAGAATCTCCCCAGATGCTTCGTTTCACGAATTATGACCTTCCTTGTCATTCTGAGCAACGCGAAGAATCACGCCAGATGCTTCGCTCGCGCTCAGCATGACATAAAAATTCTAACGCGCTCCGCATGACATTAACACTTTAATCAAAATTACAGAGGAAAATTAATAATGATTGATACTTGGAATGTACCAAAACATTGGACATGGTTAACCCTCAATGATGTTGCTGAATGGGGATCAGGAGGAACTCCCAAGTCTAACCAGTCAGAATACTATGGAGGTGAAATACCTTGGCTCATTATTGCTGACCTTAATGATGGTATTGTTAAAACCTCTGCAAAAACTATCACTGAATTAGGACTCAAAAACAGTAGTGCTAAGATGGTTCAAAAAGGTTCTATTTTGGTTGCGATGTATGGCAGTATCGGAAAACTCGGTATTGCTGGTATGAACTGTACTACTAATCAAGCGATCGCCTTCACAAAAACAGTAATTGAGAAAGTTGAGCCACAATACCTATTTTATTACTTATTCAGAATAAAACAGAATTTGTTAGAACTCGGAAGAGGAGGAGCGCAGCCCAATATTAGCCAAACATTACTAAAGCAAGTTGAAATCCCACTCCCTCCCCTTAATGAACAAAAACGGATTGCTGCGAAACTCGATCGCCTCCTCACCAAAGTAAACGAAGCAAAGGAAAGGTTAGATCGCATTCCCACCATCCTAAAACGCTTCCGTCAATCGGTATTATATTCGGCCTGTTCGGGGAAATTAACCGCTGATTGGAGAGAAAAACACCCCGATATTGAACCTAGTTCCGATAATTTAATATTTACGCCAAAATTTGATGATTATGATATAGGAGAACTGCCTTTTTCTTGGGTTTTATCTTGTATTGATAATATTGCAACAGTCAAAGGAGGTAAACGCTTACCCAAAGGTGAAAAATTACTCTCTGAGAATACTGGTTATCCTTATATTAGAGCGGGTAATCTTAAAAATGGCACTGTGATTACTGAAGACTTACTTTTTATTACGGAAAAGATCAGAAATATAATTAAAAACTATACAGTAGCTTCTGGAGATGTTTACATTACTATAGTCGGTGCTTGTATTGGTGATGCTGGCATTATTCCTGATGAGTTAAAGGGAGCTAATTTAACGGAAAATGCCGCCAAAATATGTAACTTCAACCAGTGTAATAATCAATATTTAGCTTTCTGGTTACGTTCTCCTTACTGTCAAGAAATCATCAGAAAAAACACTCTTTCAGCTGCACAAGGTAAGTTAGCATTAACAAGGATTAAAACGATACCAGTTCCTCTCCCTCCCCTTGAAGAACAAAAAGAGATAGTGAGAAGGGTAGAAGCATTATTGAAAAAATGCGACATAATCGAAGAACGTTACTTAAAAGCAAAGGCCTATACCGATAAACTCACTTCCTCAATTTTAGCCAAAGCATTTCGAGGAGAATTAGTTCCCCAAGACCCTAACGACGAACCCGCCGAGCTATTATTAGAGCGGATTAGCGCAGAAAAGGTTAAAACAGACCCCAAACGCAAAATAATGGCATCTAAGGGCAAAAAATAGGCATCCTAGACGTTATTCAACCAAGGATACCTATTGCAATAATTATCCTTCCATAGCCGAAAAGGAGATTCCACAGCGGTCACACTTACCAAATTCCCACAGAGAAGGTATTTTGAACCTTGCTCCACAGTGGGGACACTTAGACAATAACTTCAGATTATGGCGCTCGCACTTCCACCGTGACTTATATTGCCATTTCATACGGTGGTAAGGAGCATCACCATAACAAGCACCACAGAGACGTATCGGCTCTAATTTCATCGGTTCTGTGGGTAACATAGCCTTTAATTGTCCCAACTCTAAACCCAACAATTCACCTAAAGCCGTCAATTCCTTATCACTAGGATAAGGGTTGTGACGGAATTTCTCCCAACGGCTGATTACTCCTCCAATACCTGCCAATTCCCCCAAAGCACTGCAACTGAGATGATTGCGCCTCCTTACCCTTCCTAAAAAATGGCTTAAACTCTCACCCTCCCACAGTTCCACAGGAAACAACCACGGCCTTAATTCTGTTGTCATGAGTATTCCTTCGCCACCTCCTGTAACACCGTCTTTTCAAGGCGTTTATGACCCCTCGAAAGGGATTTTATCGCCGCTTCCCTCAAGACTTCATCTAACCTACCGATATAGCCTTCTGTTGCTTTTGACAGGATTTTCATTATGGCTGTATGAGTCAGATTAGAAGCCACAGGCAAACGTAATACCTTTTCTTCCCAAATCGCTACAGTACGTTTAAAGTCCTCTCCTGTTAGCTTTCCGAAGCGACGATGCGATCGAAAACGGTTATAGACCTGCTCATCTCGTTTGATAACAGCATCTAGTCGATCTGTACCAACCAAAACCACTGAAATCTCCAATTTATCGCTAATGTCTCTTACTTCTGGAAATGTGTCAGGCTTGAGGCGATCTGCTTCATCTACTATCAACATCTCTACTTCACACGCTTTCAAGACTTCCATGGCTCTGGAACGAAAATCCGATACAGTGCCTTTAACAGCCCGATATTTCAGCGCTTCGATGATCTCTTTGAAAAAATCCTTTGCTGTTGACCTAGGGGCTGTCATAACATAAACCACAGGAACAATGGGTGTTTGTTGTCCTTTTTGGTTAGGTTTATTTCTGAGTCGATAAGACTCACAAGCAATGGTTTTTCCCGTCCTCGACTCCCCGACAATACGACAGGATTGCCTTGCTTTACGCTTTTCATCTAGCCAGTTATGCAGGTCGATGATATGTTCTAAAGGGACAATGTTCTTACGATTCAAACGAGCTATTTCTGCTTGCAACCATTGTTCATCAGGCTGAACCTGTCCTAATTCCTTGGCGATTTCTTTAGCTTGACTCATTGTTACCACCCGTAATCCTCTTTCATTTGTTCATAATCCCAAACCTCAATATCAGAGGTATGGGAGGTTGTCTCTGTCTCTTCGGTTTCCTGTATTTCCTCCGTGATATGTAGGGGTGGAGTTTCTTTATAACTTTGCTCCTCTTTCTGTCTTTGTTTGCGGGTTTTCTTCTTAACCGTGGCTTCCCTTTCAATGACTTCCTGTAAAATGCTTTCATTACTGAGATTTTTGCCCTGCTCACGAAGCCTTTTGGCACTGGCTTTAGCCTCATCTAAGGCTAGTTGCTCTGTCTCTAAACCTTGAGCATGGGCGCGGGTTAAAAACTCCTCCTGTCCTTTGTTGTATTGATACACCCAAATAGTCGTGATGTCTCTGGGGTCATATCTAATACTAATGGTTTTTCCTGCATATCCTTCGAGGTATTCTCCTTTATAATTGATGTTCTCAAACTGGATATAACCTCCCCTTTGCACTTGTCGCCGTGCTTGTTTCATCAGACAAATATCCAATTCTCGCTCTGACATTACTTCAGGAGTCCCTTTTAAACCCGCTTCCCAGCGTTGAAAGCGAGTTTGATCTCCCATTCTGGCATCCATACTCTGGTTATACTTATCAACAAGAAAACGCACAATCAACCGTTCTAGTTCCTGTAATGTCAAACAAGCATCTTTTTCCGCATCTTCTGGACGCTCCTGAACATTTGAACCTGTATAACCTGGTAACGTCGAAAATAGGCTTTGATTGAGGGTTTTGAAAGGGCGTTCCACAATACCACCTTCTGAGGGGCGATCCCTTAATTTCAATACAAAACCCAATTGAGAGGCGATTTCTGCGAGATGATTTGACCTGAAGTCCTTACCCCCATCCGTAAATAAATATTGAGGCAGCCCGTAAGTTCCCCACTCACAATTAAGCTTGTATTCCTCACCATACTGCTTAGGTAAAATAGCATGACGTAGAGCTAATCCCACAACTACGGAACTAGGTGCATCAAACCCTAAATTAATCCCTACGATACAACGAGAATAACTGTCAATTACCGTGGTTAACCAAGGACGACCAAGCAATTTACCATGTCTATCTACCAACAGCACATCTGCGCGAGTATGGTCACATTGCCAGACTTGGTTACTGTAGGTAATTTCAAGGTCAAAACCATCACGGGTTTTAACAGACAACGTTGACCCTTGCCAACCTGGCGATCTAATACTCTTCTTCTCCTTTTTGAGTAGGGGGTTTAATACATTTAAGACTGTTTGGTAACAAGGAGGGTTGTCATCCCCTATCTCAAAGGCTTTAGCTTGTACTTTCAATGCTACCTGTTTTGGATTCATGCGCTTACTACCTTTGTTTCCTTGCTGATAGGTTGAAACAATGAACTTAACCCAGTCTTCACTAACTCTATGCTTTCCCTTATCCCGACGTTCTTGACTTACTAATGCACTCAAACCTTCCTCCTGATAGCGTTTGAATAGTCTTTGCACTGTGCGAACCGAGACTCCAAGTTCTTTGGCCGCGTCTCTGAGCTTATGACCGTATTGTTCACGAGCGCATGGTTCTAATAAGCTCTGAATTACCTTGAGCTTAGTTAATGCCTCTTCGTTTAATTCAGAAACTAATCGGTTAGTTTCCATTGATTCCACTTTATCTACTTCTGTCATAACAACATTATGTTATTTTTAATGAACAAAACTACTGATTTCAGTATAACTAAAACGACAGCTAATCGTGTTTTGAATAAGAAATCGCCCTTCAAGAAAACGACATTGATTGTTTGACTGAGTGTCTTAGTATGATGAGAGAAAAGCGACAGTTAATATTTGATTAATAGCAATGACGACACTGATTCTTTGATAATATTATGAAGGGTTGTCAAGAGTTATAGTGATTCCAAATAAGAAGCGAACACTAAAAAAGACAATAATCTGCAATAATTTTATCTAAAGAAGTCCCGACAGGAGCATACATTCTCGCTCTTTTTAAAGCACTAAAATTATGTTCAATATCATTCAAATCAGGGGAATATGTCGGTAAAAATATAACTTCATGTTCTGTAGTTTCTACTAACTGTTTAATTTTATTTTTTCGATGAATGGGTGCATTGTCCATAATTAAGATGGAGGGTATTTCTAAGCTCGGTAATAAATAAATTTTTAACCATCTTTCAAAAGTTTCAGCATTGAGAGTTCCTTGGAAAATAATTGGTGCAAGAAAATCTTTTTTTCCTTTTCTTCTACCAGCCACTAGATTTTCTCTTTTTTGTCGTTTCCCCTGTCTATTTGCGTAATTTTTTTTACCTTTTTTTGACCAACCATACCCACAATTAGCAACGGCATCAAATCCAGATTCATCAATAAAAACAAGACTTTTACTACCGAATATCTTAATCAATTCTCGGAGTATTTGATAATATTTAATTCTTTCTTATGCCTTTCTTTCTTGGTAACGAAATTCTTTTTTTTTTCTAGTAATATTCATCTTTTTGAGAGCGTAAAAAATCGCATTTATTCTCACATTAAATTTTTGTGCTCTGTCAATTAAGCGAGCATCTGGATTTTCTTGAACATCTTTTTCTAAAGCCTTCCAATCTAGTTTTCTTTGACGACGTTCTACTCGAATTGGTGAGAGATTTTCTCTTTTTAACCATTGATAAATAGTGG
>JAABRE010000071.1 GCA_011391125.1 Synechococcales cyanobacterium S06 | reverse complement strand
TTAGTTGAATTAGGTGTTTCTCTCAACTCTTCACAATACAGACATAATTATTTTGCTCACTGTGGATACTGTGTCACATAGTTACGCAAAACGCTGTAATAGGTAATTTCTTTGATCTTACTGATCAATGTACTGATTTGAAAAACTTGATTTTACCCCCAGACCCCCTCGCGATTCCAGAAGTAATAAAAATATTCCTTATGTCAAAGCTACCACCTTTAGGTGGTGTAAGGGTTAACGGCAGTTAACCCCTACTGTTAACTGATAACTGTTAACTGATAACTGATAACTGAAATGACAGGGGAAAACCTAAACCTTCTCGCTGTTGCAAGTATAAATGAGCAACTACCCTGGCTAAATTCCTGATTTTACCAATATATCTGGTACGTTCGGCAACGGCAATTACACCCCTAGCATCCAGTAAGTTAAAAGTATGGGAACACTTGAGAATATAATCTAAACTGGGCAGAACTAAACCCCGTTCACTTAATTGTTTAGCCTCCTCCTCATAGATAGCAAACAAGTTAAATAAGGCCTCAGGGTTAGAAGCTTCAAAATTATAGGTACACTGTTCTACTTCCGATTGTAAGAAAATATCTCCATATTCGGTGACGGAATTCCACTTAATTTTGTTAATCGCATCCACATCCTGTAAATACATGGCCAAACGTTCTAAACCGTAGGTTATTTCAATGGAAACCGGTTTGCAATCAATACCTCCACACTGTTGAAAATAGGTAAATTGGGTGATTTCCATGCCATCTAACCAGACTTCCCAACCGACACCCCAAGCTCCTAAAGTTGGCGATTCCCAGTTATCTTCGACAAAACGAATATCATGGTCTTCTGGTTGAATACCTAATACTTTTAAGGAGTCGAGGTAAAGTTCCTGAATATTATCGGGAGAGGGTTTAATTAAGACTTGATATTGGTAATAATGTTGATTGCGATTCGGGTTTTCGCCGTATCTACCATCCGTGGGGCGGCGACATGGTTCGATATAAGCAACAGACCAAGGTTCAGGACCGATCGCCCTTAGAAAGGTATGAGGACTCATAGTTCCCGCTCCTTTTTCCGTGTCATAAGGTTGGGCGATTAAACAGCCATGTTCGCCCCAAAATTGATTTAATTTAGCAATTATTTCTTGAAATGTAAGTGACATTTTCTCAAACCCTGATAAAATCTATATTGTTCTAGCTTTTCTAGTTTAATATAAATAGGTTAATCTAGTGTGTTAATAAATTAAAAGCTTAAATTTAGTTGAGAAAATATTGTTTAATCTTATTCCTTGATTTTTTTTGATTCAGACATTTTTTGCTCCAATACTTGAGAATAAATTTTATTAACCAATTCGATTTGATCAGGGTTATTTTTCGCCCAAACTTCTCGATTTTTTCTAATCTTAGCTAAGTGAGATTCGATATTTTCTGGTGTTATTAAAACCCCAAAATCATCAGGGATTGAGTCGGTTTTCTGGTTAAAAATACGGTTAAGAATTAAGTCACCAATCGAAGGAGTATAGTGGGAATTATCGGAATAATTGTGCATTTTATCAGCAATTTTTTCCGTCGTGATACTGTTATAACCAGAAAAATCCCAAACCGGTGTAAATTGTACCATTTTTCGTTTCCAATCTTCTAGGACTTTCCCTTGTTGTGTTACGCTAATAGCTTCATTATCAGTGGAATGAGATGGAGAAATAAACACTTTTAATTCGAGATTATTTTCCTTACAAAGATTAACTATTTTCTCAAATTCCTGAAAATAAGCTTCTGAAAATTGATAATCACTGTGTAATTCAAAATATAGCTTGATAGAGCCATCAAACTTGGCTTTAGTTTTACCATCATAAATATTTCTATTAGGGAAAAAACCATTTTTCCCATAATTTTTTACTTGATTAATATCCGTAAGTTCAGTTGCTTTACTAGCTTTAATTGTCTTAATTGAGGAGTCTAAAGTGTCTAAAGATACGGTGGTATTAAGTAAATCTGTAATGTCAATATGACTTTTATTTAAGCGACTTTCAGAAAAACTAGGCTGATTTGCTAAAGTTTTATTAAACATAAAAAAATCGATACCTAACACCACTAATTTTAAGTCTTTATTATTATAAATTGCGTGTTCTAAATATCGTCTAACTTCGTAGGTATTTGGTCCATTGATCGCCAAATTATAAACAGATTTATCATTATTAAATACCGGATTTTCTGGGTTAATTCCTTGTTTAGTGCGGGATGAACCTAATATGATTATTTCTGGTTTTTTTCTAATAATATCCAAAGCTTTGAAAAGGCGATCGTTATGCTCTTTTTTGGGTTTTTCTTGGTTAATTCCTAATAAAATAGGACTATCATAAGCATGATAAGGATCAATGATAACATTAAATAATCCAACAGTTAACAGGGGAATTGATGTTATTAAAGCAAAAGATAAGGTAAAGTTAAAATATTTTGATTGAGTTTTACTTGTTTTTTGAGTGTTTTTTATATTTAAAAGTTTCATGGTTTTATTAATCAGAAGTTAAGGGTGGGCAATTAATTATTAAATTGCGATCTAAATTATAATTGAATTTTAATTGCCCACCTTAATTAAAATTGGAAATAGAGAAATTCAGACACACGATTTAAGGATAATAAAGAGATACCAGTAATAATACCGACAGAACCTGCCCACCATAAAGTAGGTTTAAATTTTTGCATAATTTCCTGAGTATTTGGTAATAATTTAACCGCACATATTAACACAATTAAACTAAAAATTGCCAAGGTTTTACTACCATTTAATTCCGGTAAATAGGCAAACTTTGACCAACTTTGAAGCTGAAATCCAAAATTAGTTAAAAAAGCTAACTTACCTGTTGCTTCACCGGGGATAACAATACCTTTTAATCCTACCATGGTCTGTAAAATATTAAACCCATCATTAAAAGTTAAAGCCCTAAATAATACCCAACTAAAGATAACCGAAATCAAGGTAATTATCCAAGCTAAAAACTGAGGTAACTTGACAATATTTAACTTAGTCCAAGCGTGATTAATACACAAATATAGACCATGTAAGCCACCCCAAACCACATAATTCCAACCTGCTCCATGCCATAATCCTCCTAATAACATGGTAGTTAAAAGATTAGCATAACGACGAAAATTGCCGTAGCGATTTCCTCCTAATGGAATATATAAATAGTCCCGCAAGAAATTTGATAAAGTTATGTGCCAACGTCGCCAAAAATCGCTAATGGAAGTCGATTTATAGGGAGAATTAAAGTTAATTGGTAATTTAATATTAAACAATAAACCTAAACCGATCGCCATATCTGAATAACCAGAAAAATCGAAATATAATTGAAAAGTATAACTTAAAGCTCCCACCCAAGCTTCAATAAAGGTAACATCTAAAGCATGATTAAAAACTGGAGCAACCCAAGGAGATATATTATCAGCAATTAAGACTTTTTTTGCTAATCCTAAACTAAATAATAC
Source organism: Synechococcales cyanobacterium S06 (assembly GCA_011391125.1). Taxonomy (GTDB): domain Bacteria; phylum Cyanobacteriota; class Cyanobacteriia; order Cyanobacteriales; family JAABRE01; genus JAABRE01. The sequence goes on along the minus strand of JAABRE010000071.1, from coordinate 21,699 downwards.
CAAACCTTGGGCAATATTTTTATGGGAAATCACAAACTTTTTAAGTTGTCTAAATTGAGGAATAAGTTCGTCATGACGTAAAATCGGACCTGCTATTAACTGGGGAAAAAAGATGACAAAAAAACTATAAGTTAATAGGTCATAATTATTATCTTTTGTCTCTCCTCGATAAGCATCCACTAAATAAGCAATTTGGGTAAAAGTATAAAAAGAAATCCCCAAAGGTAAGACAATTTCTCCTAAATTAAAGTTAGTTTGAGTGACAAAATTAACCGAATCAAGGAAAAAATTAGCATATTTATAATAGGAAATAAAAATTAGATTAATAATAGTTCCTAGAATTAAAATATTTGTCGCTTTTTTACTTTTTAAAGGTTGTAAAGAAATTTCTCTCCCCATAAAAAAGTTAAATACGATGGAAATTATTAAAAGAGGTAAATAATAAATATTCCAATAACCATAAAAGAAAAAAGAAGCAGCAGTTAACCAAACTTTAGCCGCTTTTATTAAACGAAATTGAGTTAAACCAAAGAAAACTATGAAAGTTATCGGTAAAAACAGAAACAGAAAAACGTAGGAATTAAACAGCATTTTTGATTTAAAATAACTAGATTAAAATAATCAGATTAAAAATTTAATTTCTAGCTCTGTTATAAAGCCAAAAGGTAGTCTTAACAACCTCTAAGCTAAAAATATTTTGCATTGTCTAAATTTTACACATTTACACTTAAGTATCAAAGAAGGTCTCCTCAAAAAACCTAGGCAAAATTAGTAATAATTCAGTAAATTTACGGTTGTCAAGAACCAAGAAATTTGAGTAATCTTAATCCCAAGGCCATAAAAACCAGAAATTTTGCCAAATTAGACGTTTTATTGTGAGTACACTTATGACAAAAAAAACAACTTGACTTTTATCCAAAAAATGCTCTTAGGTACTGTAGGCGTTAGTTGCTTATTCGTTCTGAAGGCAAATCCGGCCAGTGCAGCTTCCATTTCTTTTGATTCTTTTCATGTTAACGGAACAAGCTGGGGAAGTGGTACTTTTGATGGTCTTGACAATAATGCAGACAACTCGCTGACACTAAATGAACTTACAGCCTTTAGTTATACTGATCTTGATGGAAGTGTGAGCCTAGGTGATTTGTTTGATTTTGGTAGCTTTAACTTGAATACGGGGGTATGGAATGCTGATGCTCCTGGTTGGGGTCTGCCAACGGGTAATTGGTTTACTTGGAATGGAGGAGGTAACGCCGTAAACACTATATGGGCTAGTGTGACAATAACTAATTATACACCAACTCCTACTTCTGTACCAGAATCTAGTTCTGTGTTAGGATTACTGGGAGTTAGTGCTTTAGGTGCAAGTTCGGCCTTAAAGAGAAAATCTCAACAAAAAATTAAAGCTTAGAGACAATGTAGGGTGGGCAATTTTTTTTTAATAGACCTCTTGCGAAACTCAAAATGACTTGATTGTCATACTGAGCGAAACGTAAGTGTAGCGAAGTATCTCAGAGATTCGCGAGTTTCACTCAGAATGACACTTTATCGTAGTTTCGCAAGAGGTCTAATTAACAAATAAAATTTTCAATCTTATTGTAAAAAATTGCCCACCTATAATTTTGAGAGCAAAAATTTATTAAAAAACCTGGTTTTTCTGTAGCATTTTATTAATTTTAATAGCTTTTTTGATAAATTGTTTCTTATTATTTTCATACTTGGATAATTTGATAAATCTTAATCCCCTTAAATATTTTGCCAGTCTCTAGCATCAACAAATAAAGTTAAATGTTTTGTATTAGTTGTAGCAACAATAACCGAATGTCCATAATTTGCTAATAAAAGAGCTTGAGATGCTAAAATTACATCACCATCTAAGGCTTTATTATCAGCAGTAGATTTACCTTTTTTCCTAACATCAGCCCATAATTCAGCAGCTTTTAACATTACTTCTGTAGTAATAGGAAGATAGATAATTTCTGATTTTAATTGATCTAATTTTTTCAGACCAGAAATTTTATTAGCCCTTAATAATTCCCTTCTAATTTCATAATCTATAATTTCTGGTAAAACTACTTTAAAACCTTTGCAAAAAAGACCAGAAAACCATTGTTGACATTGCCAAGCTAAGGGGGTAGCTTTTGGATTCGTAATTAATCCCACTGGTCCAGAATCTAATAAAATAACCTTACTCATTAAATAGAAACATCCTCCAAAGATTCAATAATTTTTAAGGTTTCTTTTTGTTCATTTTCATCATCTAATTCACACCAAGATTGACATAATTCCCTTATTTTTTCTTCTTTTTGGTTCATTGTATCAGTATTATTAATTTGAGCAATTGCTTGCTCCCAATTTGTTAAAGATGTTTGTTTTACTAAAGAAATTTCACGGAAAAAACGCACCATTTTTAATAATTCTGGTATAGATTCTTCGGGAGTTTCTTCAATTTCTTTGATGAGATCAAGTCGCTGATTTTTGATATTAGTTTGAGAATTATTCATAATTAGTTACCTTGGTTATTTTAAATTTAGTTCAGAAAAATTTTATACTTATAACATTATAATCTAGCAAGAGCAAAAAAAGCCGATTTCCGATTAAGAAATCGGCTTTTTTTAGGTGATTAACTCCGTAAAGTTACCTCAAATTCCTTAACCAAAGTGTCGCGAACTTTCTGATGTTTATCCTCGACTTCTTCGTCAGTCAAAGTGCGATCGCCCGCTTTATAAACCAAGGAAAAAGCTAAACTTCTCTGATTTTCAGGAACATTTTTCCCCTTATATTCATCGAACAATTCCACTTTTGCTAACAGATTGCCTCCTGCTTTTAACATACTTTTCGTGATGTCAGCAACAGTTAAAGTAAGCGGTGCAAAAAAGGCCAAATCCCGCGCTGCTCCGGGGTAAGTGGAATAAACTTGCAGACGAGGTGTGATTAATTCATCCTGATTTAAAGCGTTACATAAAACGTCGAAATCCAGAGTAAACACATAAATAGCGTCAGGTAAATCCCTTTCTTGGCATAATTGGGGGTGTAACTGCCCGAAAATGCCCAAATTTGCGCCATTTAACCATAAAGATGCGGTTCTACCGGGGTGTAATCTTTCATCATCTGAATTAGCTTTGTATTCGACGGTCAACCCTAAACCACTGAACACACTTTCAAGGATGCCTTTTGCCTCAAAAAAGCTCATAGCTTGGGGTTTTCCTCCGCGTGTCCAAGCACCTTGGGGGAAAATGTCACCTCCCAAAATGCCACCAATGGAGTCACCTTCAGCCAATTCTCCCCCTTCATTGAGGGGGGTAGGGGGGGTTTTCCAGAAAATTCGCCCAATTTCAAAGGCGTTTAAAGCACCATTGCCCTGAGATAAGTTATACTCGAAAGCATTAATTAAACCCGGGATTAGGTCACGTCTGAGGGCGGAATACTCAGCAAACAAGGGATTTGCGAGACAAACCTCCTCTTTTTGCGGTTTTACGAGGGAATACTGCACCAATTCGGTTAATCCTACCCCGCGAAAAGCAGCGCGAATTTTCCGTCTCACCATTTCGGGAAAAGACAAGTAACCGGGTTGGGTGTTGCTGGGTAAGGTGGTGCAGAAGTTGTCATAACCGTAAAGACGGGCGACTTCTTCAATTAAGTCGATTTCTCGTTCTAAGTCCCGGTAACGGTAGGGAGGAACTACAACATCCCACACGGTGCTTTCCCCTTCCACAATGGTCATTTTGCACCCTAAATCTGTCAAAATGCGTTCAACATCATTTTTTTCGATTTGACCGCTTTTAACTGCGCCTAAGATGCTGTGTAGGCAATCTAAACGGAGGGATACCACCTTACTACTGGTGTCAGGTCGGTTGTCTATTCTAGTTTGGCTGCTGACTTTTCCCCCTGCTAATTCTTGGAACAGGGCGATCGCCCGTTTGGTTGCTCGTTCAAATTCGGCGAGATTGACACCGCGTTCATAGCGAGTTGAAGCTTCACTGCGCAAACCCACGGCGCGGGAGGAGCGACGAATGGCTACGGAATCAAAGAAAGCCGCTTCGAGGACAATATTTTGGGTATTTTGATCTACTTCCGTTGCTTCTCCCCCCATTACCCCGGCTAAAGCGACGGGTTTATTATTAGCAGTAATCAGTAAATTTGCCGTTTCTAAGGTACGTTTATTACTGTCTAAAGTGGTAATTTCTTCCCCATTTTCAGCGAATCTAACTCCAATTTTTAGGCTCTCATTTTCGGCTACAGATTGTAATTTGTGGCGATCGAAAGCGTGGAGAGGTTGACCCCATTCTAAAAGAATCAAATTGGTAATATCCACCACATTATTAATGGGTCGAACTCCAGCAGCTTGTAAACGGCGTTTTAACCAAGTGGGAGAAGGAGCAGTTTTCAATTCGGTAATTTCCGTGGCAATATAAGCAGGGCAAGCGTTATGATCGCTAATATCAAGGGTAATTTCTCCCTCAGAAAAAGCAGAAAATTCGGTTTCGGGAGGTAAGGTTAAATCAGCGCCGGTTAAAGCTGCAACTTCCCGCGCCACTCCCACCATGCTTAATGCGTCAGCCCGATTGGCGGTGGCGGTCAAGTCCAAAATGATGTCGTCTAAACCCAACAATGGCCGAACATCTTGGCCAGGGGTTAAATTGGGATCAGTAAAGATATAAATACCTTCGGAATCTTTTTCCATTCCTAATTCTGAGAGGGAGCAGATCATTCCTTCAGATTTTACTCCCCGTAATTTGGCTGGTTTAATTTTTAGGTCAACAGCGGGTAAATAGGTCCCTAAAGTTGCCACAGCGACGAAAATATCAGCTTTGACGTTGGCTGCTCCGCAAACAATGGTGGAAGGGGTTTCTGTACCAATATCCACGGTACAAACACTGAGTTTATCCGCATTGGGGTGCTGTTCACGGGTGAGGACTTTGCCAATGACGACTCCATCGGCGTTTTTACCAAGGTCGATAATCTCTTCGACTTCAAAACCAGCAATGGTCAAGGTTTTAGCCAATTCTTCGGCTTTTAGGTTAAAATTAACTAATTCTCGTAACCAATTTAAAGAAATACGCATTATCTGAACTTATTTTAAGTATTTACCACAAGTTAACTATTTTACCCTGATCGGTTCTTGGTTATTAAGCTTAGACGCATTTCATTAGACTTCTTGCAGAAGTCAGGTAATAGGTAATAGGTAATAGGTAAAGAAATTGACGCTTTCTATAGGAAAATTGATTTTATTCTTAGTTTCGCAAGAGGTCTATTGAAAATTATAAACGTGGGAGTGTGGGACTTCCCCTCGCTAGAAAGACCAAATTAAATGAGCTTTAAACTTAGATGTGCGCTATTCAATAATGTGCGCTAGATCACATCATTCATTGATCTGTAACCAAGATTATTGGGAATAAATTTGATAAAATCAGAAAAAACTACTCCTATTTTAGGTGCAATAATTTAGAGAGCCGAAGTTCAGCAGATTTAAAATAAGAACTTTTATTGTTTAAGAAAATCAAAGCTTGATTTTGGCGAAAGTTAGGGTATAAAAGAATATAAGATAAAAGATATTATCTAAATTAATATAGTCTAATCATTAGAATCTTAAATTCTAAATTATGAGTATGCTAGTCGGTGAAATTTAATGAGCTACTGCCTAAATCCTGATTGTCCTCAGCCGAAAAATCCACTGAAAACCAAAGTTTGTCTTGCTTGTGGTTCGCCTATTTTGCTAAACAAACGCTACTTACCGGTGAAAAAAATTGGTCAGGGAGGCTTTGGTGCAACATTTTTGGCGGTGGATATTGGCCTACCGGGGAACCCTAGTTGTGTAATTAAACAGTTAAGACCAGCCACTAATATTCCTCATGTTTTTAATATGGCGAAAGAGTTATTTGAACGCGAAGCTGCTACTTTGGGGAGAGTTGGCAATCATCCACAAGTTCCCCGTTTATTAGACTATTTTGAAAGTAGAAAGCAGTTTTATTTAGTTCAGGAGTTTGTCAAGGGCGATAATTTACAGCAGGAAATTAAGCGTCAAGGTCCGGTGAGTGAAGCGGGAGTTCGACAGTTTCTTCAAGAAATTCTGCCGATGATTGATTATATTCACTCTCAAGAGGTGATTCATCGGGATATTAAACCAGCTAATATTATTCGTCGCGAACAGGATAAACAACTGGTTTTAATTGACTTTGGCGCTGTTAAAAATCAAATTAATACGGAGGCCGCCGCCAATCTTGATGGCCAAACCGCTTTGACTTCCTTTGCTGTGGGTACTCCTGGATTTGCGCCCCCTGAACAAATGGCCATGCGTCCGGTTTATGCTAGTGATATTTACGCCATCGGTGTTACTTGTATCTATTTACTCACTGGTAAACAACCCAAAGATTTGGGATATAGTTCCACAACTGGAGAAATGCTCTGGCAAAAGCACGTTAGTATTAGTGATCATCTTTCTAAGGTCATTAGTACCATGATTGAAGGTTCAGTGCGTCATCGTTACAAGTGCGCTAAGGAAGTGCTGGATGCGTTAAAACTTGAACCTTACCTCGATAGCTTGGCGCAAAGCATGGTGACAAAAAACAACCCCGCTCCACCTCCTTCCCCTCCTGCTGGTATGAATATGGGAGTGGGTGGATTTAAGAGTCAGAATCCTCAATTACCGGGGCAAAATAATCCTCCGGCTTCGGCTTCGGAAAAGTTGGCTATGCAAATCAGGTCCCGTCGGACTCGTATGGGAGGCGGAGTACCAGGTATTGGCGAGGCTGCGGGAACCATGGGCAATCAGAATTCGGCTTTTAATACAGGTGTTCCTAGCACTACTGCTTCGAGTGCCTCCCGAGATAAGAAAAAAACATCAGTTCCAACTACTGCTGAGGCGGTTTTAGAAGCTTATGCCAAGGGTAGAAGGGATTTTTGTCAACAAAATTTGAATAATATGAATCTCAAACAAGCTGAGTTGTCTAAGGCTAATTTCCACGAATCGACTTTGATTAAGGTTAATTTGGAAAAGGCGAATTTGGCCGGTTGTGATTTTGGTAAGGCTAATTTGAGCAAAGCTTGTTTACTCAATGCAAACTTGGGTCGCACTTATTTGGGTTCGACTAATTTGTCAGGGGCGGATCTGCGGGGTGCGGATCTTGGTTTTGCCACTCTTACTTATGCTAACCTCAAGGGTGCTAATCTCTGTGGTGCTAATTTAGCCAATGCGAAAATAACTGATGACCAACTTGAGCAGGCTAAAACTAATTGGAGAACCATTTATCCTAATGGTAAACGCGGTTTGTTTTAAAACAATGGATTCCTCTCTACCCACCGATGTTTGGGGGGCGGTTTCATGCGACGCTGCTCAAAATTTGAAGACCCTCACCCCCAACCCCTCTCCCCTATGGCGAGGGGAGCATATTTAATGCTATTTAAAACCTGTTTTTTAAGTATTAGGAAAAAGGTATGTAAACTCATATTAGGCAAGGGTTTCAAAAATAGCAAATTTTACTTTGAAACTGTTTCCCTGCTTTAGGTGTAGGGGTTAACGGCCGTTAACCCCTACTGTTAACGGTTAACTGATAACTGATATAGCATTTTCTGATTAAGTGTTATCTACCCCTCACCCCCCTACCCCCCTCATCCCAAAGGGAGAGGGGGAAAAAGAGGCCAAATATCAACTAAAAATGCTATAACAGAAATGATAATTGTTTCAGTGGGAGTGAAAACTGCGCCCCGAATAAGATTTTAACCGAAATTGAACAGGTTTTCGTTCTTTAATTCTTCTGTATTTACATTCAGAATTAGGGCGATCGCCTCGTCTTTTCCTTCTACTTTTAGTCCGATTTTTTCGGTGGTTTGCTCATCAAAAATTAAGTTTCCAAAACTAACTTTTTGCTCGTTAATTATTAAGTCACTGAGATCAATTTTATCGTTATTTGTCTCAAAATCGAGGATAATAACAGGGTCATTTCCGAGGGAATTATTAACAATTTTAAACTGATCTTTTCCGTTTCCTCCGATTAGTAAATCTCCTTTTCCTCCGATTAAAATATCGTCATCTTCACCCCCAAATAGGCGATTATTTCCATCTCCTTGTGACGCGTCTAAAGTATCGTTTCCTTTTCCCGCAAATAAATTGTCTCCCGTATTTGCAACTAAATAATTATCATTACTTCCACCATATAAACGCTGACGATCGGTTACATTTTCAGGAGTAACAATAAATTGAGGAGCGGTTAAAGTGTTAGTTTGTTGTATATTTGAAGCGGGAATATTTTGAGTTTCTTGTGTGACAAAACTGGTATTATCACCTTTAATTGTGGGACTATCTTCTCCTTTTTGAGCAAGTAATTCTTGAATTTGATTTAGGAGAATTTTGACAGTAGTTTTTACTGGAATATTAATTTCGTCAGTGACTTCAATGGTTAAATTAAAACTGGATTGAATATCAAAGATTAAATCTTTTTCATCGTTAACAGTTATTATTCCAGTATTAATAATAAAGGGTAAATTGCCATCACCATTAATATCTTTATTACCATTAATAATTTTGTATGTTAATGGATCATTATTCGTGTCAGTTGCTGTTATTGTTGCAACTTGAGTACCTGATAAACTATTTTCATCAATGGTAAATGGTCCAAATTCTGGTTCAATAATAGGTGATTGATTAATAGTTAATTCATTAATTGTCTCATCTTGACCAATATTTCCTGCATTATCGATCGCACTTACAGAAACCTCATAGATACCGTCAATTAAGAAGTCAGTAATATTAACTGACCAATTGTTATTACTAATAGTTGGTGTGTAATCAATGTTATTGATATTAACGCTAATTGTTGCTAAATTATCGTCAATTGTTCCTGTTAAAATCGGGGTATTATCGTTAGTAAGTAGGGTGTCAACTGTTACGATTGGTGGTTTAGTATCAACGGTTAATTCATTAGTTGTCTCATCTATTCCTAGATTACCAATACTATCAATGGCACTTACAGAAACCTCATAGATACCGTCAATTAAGAAGTCAGTAATATTAACTGACCAACTGTTATTACTAATAGTTGCTGTGTAATCAATATCATTGATATTAACGGTAATTGTTGCTAAATTATCGTTAATTGTTCCTGTTAAAATGGGGGTATTATTGTTAGTAATTAGGGAGTTAATGGTAACAACAGGAGCAGTGGTATCGACAGTTAATTCATTAGTAGTATTATCTATTCCTAGATTACCAATACTATCAATGGCTGTTACAGAAACATCATAAATACCGTCACTTAAAGGATTAGTAACATTAACTGACCAACTGTTATTACTAATAGTTGCTGTGTAATCAATATCATTGATATTAACGGTAATTGTTGCTAAATTATCGTTAATTGTTCCTGTTAAAATGGGGGTATTATTGTTAGTAATTAGGGAGTTAATGGTAACAACAGGAGCAGTGGTCTCATTAAGGTTAACTATTATTTCAGTAGTATCTTTTCCAATACTATCCGCAGCTTGAACAGTTAAATTAAAAGTAGATTGAGTATTAAATATTAAATCATCTGAGTCATTAACAGTAATTAAACCGGCAGTTGATTCAATACTAAAAGCAGGATTTAGATCACCGTCAATATCATTATTACCAGCAATAATACTATAAGTTAAAGTATCATTATTAAGATCATTTGCTGTTATTGTACCAATTATTGTACCAACAGAACTCTTTTCATTGATGGTAAATGGTCCAAAAGTTTGGTCAAAATAAGGAGGATTTTCGAGGTTTGGATCTTTCAAATTAGGGTTATTTTTGATAGAATCTGGTATACTTCCTGTTAATAAATTATTATCTAAATAAAGGATTTCAAGGGATGAAATGTTACCTAATTCTGAGGGAATCGATCCCGTTAATTGGTTAATTCCTAAATCAAGTTCTCTAAGATTAGTTAAATTTCCTAATTCCGTGGGAATAATTCCTGTTAACAGATTCGTATCTAAATAAAGGATTTCAAGGGATGAAAGATTACCTAATTCTGTGGGAATCGATCCGTCTAACTGGTTATCAGATAAATCTAGGGTTTGAAGAAGGTTAAGATTATTTAAGTCTGTAGGGATATTTCCACTTAATTCGTTATCAGATAGATCAATAAAAATAAGATTAGAAAGTTTGAATAATTCTGTGGGAATTGTTCCTGTTATTGTTTGATTGCCAGAAATATCAAGCTGAGTGAGATTAGTTAAATTTCCTAATTCTGTGGGTAAAGTTCCGCTTAAATTATTATCCGGTAAAATAATCTGAGTAACTCGATCGCCTTGTACTGTAACACCTTTCCAAGTCTCAATATTTTCATTAGTTAAAGTATTCCAACCGGAATTAGCTGTCCAATTTGCGCCATCGGTACTATTATAAAGAGCAACTAAAGCATCAAAATCACTTTGAATAACACTAGACATAATCTTTTCTTCCTTTTTATTTATTTAACAGTAAATTAACTTGAACTAAGTTGTGATTTAACTCGTTTTTTCAGCATTTAAACATCCTATTTTATCTCCTTCTAATTAGAGAAGCATTCCTAATAGTTTTCTCTCCAATAAATCGCTACAATGAAACTTAAAATCTATGTTTATTTTGTTTTCATTTTATCACTTTTACCTCAATAAATTAATTAAATATTATTAATTGAAAAAGTTACCATGGGTTTCCAATCATTGTAAACGCACTCCAAAAATAGGGATGTTTTAATTCTTTATTGCCTAATTTTACCAAAGATGGTGGCAGGTCAAAAGTGCGATCGCCACTGATTAATTTACCATTTTCCAGCCTGACTTCACCGTGCAACATAGCTAATTGCGCTTCCCGTAAAGCTTCCGCCTTAATTGGTGCAGTTAGCAATTGTTGATAAAAGTTGCTCATCAAGCCAAGTGTACCTTCATCGGACACATACCAAAGGCTACCTAAAGCGGTTTTTACCCCCGCCTGATGTGCCAAACCGGCAAAACCAAGTTCCGCATCATTATCCCCTAAAGCGGTCTTACAAGCGCTTAAAACCAGCAATTCAACGGCTGGATCATTTAGTCTTAATTGACCAAGTTCACTTAAAGCCAAACGACGATTTTCAAATTGAATATAGGAATTTTCGGGTTTTCCAGAATTAAATTCACCGTGGGTAGCTAAATGAAGTATTCCCACGGGATTAGTTTTCCTACTTTTAATTAAGTTATCGACAGTAAAATCTTGATTGAGAAAAGATTGACCTTGCCAGAGTTGGGAAGTAATGATATTTAATTCAGTTGGGACTGAAGGTAAAGGATTTTGGTTAGTAAAAGTATCTGCTCCCATACCTAAAACTTTTAAATTTTTGAGAGGAACATATTTCGTATCAACTAAACTTAAACTTGGCATTAAACCGACACTATACTTCTCAATAATATAGCCATTTCCATCATGTAAAGCTGCTAAAGGAAGACTCCTTAAACCGGTATCCATAACAAAAACTAGGTTATTAATTTCCAAGCGATTTAAGTCAGTTTCAATGGGCTTAATTAACCATTCATAAAGCTGTTTAGAGGCTACTAATAACCTTTTCTCTCCACTACCTGGGCTAGTAACTTCTTTTCTTAAGATACTATTTAATTGTAATACCTTATCTCTGGTGGCTTCTTCTACTACATAGCGAATATTTTGACCTCCCGCCACAATAATTATTTCCAGAATATCCGTATCTTTTTCTGTTACAGAGATAGCGGGAATTTGGCGGCTTTGACTATCATTAAGATGTTGTTCAAATTTATGGGTAAGATCGGTTTCTCTTTGAGCAAAATCGTTTGTTAACGAAATATTTTTCGGCGTAAAACTAACATAAATCAAAGCAGGTTTTGCCCCCGTTTTCGATTGAATATTTGTCAAAACGTCTTTTGCTTGCTCTATGGTTTTAATCTCAACAGGCTTAGTGTTGGTTAAAGTTTGACCGTCATTGGTGTTATTTTTATCTTCTGTCACTTCTGCATTGTTATCTTCTTCAGTTATGGAAACTAAAGTTGAAGCTGATGTTTCATTGCTAACAGGAGAAGTTTGATTTGTTTCCGGATTAATTTCAGGAGGTGATTCCACTGAAATAATAGCAATATTCTCTTTTTTCGTTGTAAATAATAATGAAGTATTTTCCAACTCCGTCTTTTCAGTGGCAATTATTCCAGTTGTACCATTTATACTACTATCCCCCACAATAAAGGGTGTTTTGCCTTCACCTCCATGTTGAATGCTAATACTGCCACCCGACTGATTGCCGACACTTGATATACTAGCTTCTTGGTTATTACTGTTAATAAATGTACCTGTTGCGCGGAAAAAATTATCTGTTTTGATGTCAATAGTTCCACTTTGCCCATTTACTACACTGTCAGCGTTAATACTCATAACTTGTAGATTACCTGTGGTATCTAAATTAACGTTACCACCATTGCCATTACTACCACTAGAATTAATTGCACCTGTGGTAATTGTAGTTTCTGCTTTAATAGTAATATTACCGCCACTTTCTCCAGAAGATTCAAGGTTTCCAGTCGTAATATTTTCTCCTGTTAGGTTAATCTTAGCATTATTTCCTGTCGAATTACTGGAAATTATTGCCTGAGTCTTAATATTTTCTGTCGCTGTTAATTCGATATTTCCACCATTACTAATGAGGGAATTTTGGCTAGTTATATTATTACCATTAACCTTAATTTCTCCACCATTAGTAATAATTTGATTTAGATTAATATTATTGGTAGTAGTCAGGGTAACATTTTTACCAGCTGTCAGAGTATAATTATCAATCTGATTCTGATTATTTTCTAAAATAATGTTACCATTGGCCGTTAAATTTGTCTGAGTTGATGTGATTTTACCAGTCTGATTTAGGTTATTTGCTGTTACTGTCAGAGTATCACTTTCAATGCCATTTAAGCTTAAATCTTGGCTGTTGTTAACGGTAATTGCTTGACCTTTAGCGTTTAAACTTGTAATTTCGTTACTAGAATTAGTTAAATTAATGTCACCATTAGCGGTTAAATTCGCCTGATTTGCTGTAATTTTACCAGTTTGATTTAGGTTATTTGCTGTTACTGTCAGAGTATCACTTTCAATGCCATTTAAGCTTAAATCTTGGCTATTCTTAACGGTAATCTGATTACCATTTGCTGTTAAATTGCTAATTTCATTAGCGGAATTAGTTAAATTAATGTCATTAGTTGTGGTTAAAGTTGCCTGAGTTGCTGTAATTTTATCAGTCTGATTTAGGTTATTTGCTGTTACTGTCAGAGTATCACTTTCAATGCCATTTAAGCTTAAATCTTGGCTATTATTAATGGTAATCTGATTACCATTTGCTGTTAAATTGCTAATTTCGTTAGCGGAATTAGTTAAATTAATGTCATTAGTTGTGGTTAAAGTTGCCTGAGTTGCTGTAATTTTACCAGTCTGATTTAGGTTATTTGCTGTTACTGTCAGAGTATCACTATTAATGCCATCTAGGATAATGTTATTAACATCATTAAGCGTAGTTTGCTGATTACCAATCACAGTAATAATATTCAAATCATTATTTGGATTATTAAGTAATAAATTAGAATTATTACCACTTAAATCCTCAAAAGTTAATTTTCCTAAAACTTTAACAACTCCACTATTAGTAATAGTAGCAGAATCATTTAATAAAATATCTAAATTACCGGTTAAATTGAGATTCCCCAAATCAAATCCCTCACTGGAAATTAGACTTAAATTATTACCATTAACGGAATTTGCCTTAATTTCTAAAAGTGCAGAATTGCCACTATTGGTAAAGTTTCTGATGGTAATTGACTCAGGAAAATTAATCTCACCCTTAACAGCATTAAGGCTAATTGTACCACTATTATTAAGGTTATTTGTGGGGGTTGTTGCGCTAATTGCTGTATCATTTTCAGTAAAATTAATTCTACCATTTGTACTTTCAATATTAATATTACCTGCATTTCCTAAACCACCTGAAGAAACGGCACTACTAATGGCAATATTATCGGAAGTTGCACCCTGAATATCAATGTTATTTTCCGCAATTAAGTTAATATTACCAGCATTTATTTCGCTAGAACTATTAATCGTTGTTCGAGTATCCACACTAGATAAACTAATATTATTAGCATTAATATTAACATTACCACTACTATTAGTAATTTCCCCTAAATCATCGGAAGTAACTAAGTTTTCTAGGGTAACATTTCCACCATTAATCGTAATATTTCCGCCCTGAGTATCAATATCTTTACCAAGGAGATTATTAGTTGCAGTTAAATTAATATCACCACTATTTGTTGCTAAATTTGCGTTATTAATCGCCAAATTAACACCTTCTAAACTAATATTTCCGCCGAAAGTTTGCAGATTCTTATTAATAATTAAATCACCCTGACTCTTAATATTTACATCTGCTCCAAGGGTAAACAAATTACTATTAAAAGTATAATCTCCTGTTTTATTTAAGTTAAAATTACTTCCTTGGGTATTAATTAAAGGAGTGTCAAGATTACCAGTTATATTAATATTGCGCTCATTTTGATTCGTGTCAAAATCTCGAAGAGTAATGCTTCCTAACTTAGCATTAATATTCCCAAATACTTCGATATTTTTTCCTAATATTTGTAGGTCATTATTCGTGGAATTAATCTCACCAGTAATAGTATTTGTGCCATTTTCAGGGGTAATATTTACGTCAGTAATCTTATTAGAAACTATCTGATTATTTGTATTAACTGTAATTCCTAAATCACTGTTACCTCGGATAGCATTTAACAAGTTTTGAGCGTTTAATACTCCATCCGCTGGAGCGGCAATTTCCCAAGTAATTAAAGAATTAGGAAAAGAAACCCTTAATAAACCGGTATCTGGCACTGCTGTTATAATAATATCACCATTATTAGTAGTTAATTTTCCTTCATTAATTATGGTATTTCCTGTTAATAATAAATTGCCAGTTGCTAATTCTATTTCTGCATTATTCAGAATAATTCCACCGGTATTATCAAATCTATAACTAACAGGATTACCAATTAAATTAGCATAATCTACCGTACCAATATTATTAAAAAAGCCATTTTCAAAACCGATTCCCGTGGCCGTAGTTGCCGAAAAGTCTCCATTAATATTTACTGTAGCATTTTTGCCGAAAATAATTCCCGCAGGATTCATCAAAAATAGGTTAGCATTACTATTAATAATACCGTTAATTACTGAGGGATTACCCCCGTTAATTCGGGATAAAATATTAAGGATATTCGGTTGTGCTAAAAAGTTCGCAATTTGGCCATTATCTAACCCAAATTGTTGGAAACTATGGAATAAATTTTGACCAGAAACAGTACCACCATTAATCTCAAAAGTATTACCATTAAGGTTAACTTGTGTGCCGACACCATCATTATTAGGAATAATATTCTGGGCATAACTAACACCAAATGTCAAGTTAAGTCCTAAAATTGAGACAAAACTTAATGTTTTAATAGTCTGGATTAATATTTTATTCATACATAGTTCATAATCGTGATAATTATAGTGATTCCAATTAAGATTAAAACAGTTGAAAAATAGGTTCGTAGTTGCGCTTTAGCGCTTCTTAGGACTAAAGTCCAACAACAAACTAAAAACTTTTGTTTAATTTTTATTTGGAATTACTATAATTAGCATTTTAGCAAAAATTAAGGAAGATTAGCACGATGTTAATTATCTTAATAAAAAATTAAGGAGATGGATAAACACACTCCTAAAAACTATTATTATTAAAGGACTCAACTTTTTAAGAGCTATTTGTGGAATAAGGCAATAAATAAAATTTTACCTATTACCTATTACTTAAAATGATCAACCCGTATTTCTCATTCCGGCTGCGATACCATTAATGGTTAATAAAGCACCGCGCAATAATTCCTCCTTACTATAGCGGAAGTGAATCACACCGGACTTGGATTCCGCACTATATTGACGTAAACGTTTGAGGAGAGATACTTGCAAAAAGCCCAGAGGCACAATTGTCCCGTTGCGCAACTGCACGGAACGTTGCAAATCAGGATCACCATCCAATAAACGCTCATGGCCGGTAATTTCTAACACCATATCCCTAGTTAAATTAAATTCTTCAGAAATCTGGTTAAAAACTGTTTCAAAACGTGGTAAATCTTGAGGATTAGATAATGCTTGAACATAATGATGGGCCATTTCTAAATCCACCTTTGATAAAGTCATTTCCACTTTAGAAATAACCATTTTAAAGAAAGGCCATTTAAAGTAAAAATAGCGCATTAATTTGAGATTTTCTTCGGGTTCAATGTCCAAAAATTCCCTTAAAGCTGTACCGACACCATACCAGGCCGGAAGTAAAAAGCGACTTTGCGTCCAACTAAAAACCCAAGGAATTGCTCGTAAAGTGCTTAAATCTTTTTTAGCACTTTGGCGACGGGCAGGTCTTGAACTAATTTGCAAAAGACTAATTTCAGGAATTGGCGTTACCGACATAAAAAAGTCAACGAAGTCGGGTTGTTCATAGATTAACTTGCGATAGGCTCTTCTTGAACGTTGGGACAAGTCCTCCATGATTTCGTTCCAAGGTTCAATGGTATCAAAACCGCTACCTAATAAACTAGATTGAATTACCGCAGTACAAATGGTTTCTAGGTGATAAAGCGCCAATTCTGGTAAAGAATACTTAGAAGCTAATACCTCTCCCTGTTCGGTAATTTTGATTCTACCGTTAATCGTGTTGGGCGGTTGAGCTAAGATAGCTGCATAAGCTGGACCGCCTCCTCGACCAACTGATCCACCACGGCCATGGAAGATACGCAGAGATATATCATGTTTCTCCGCAACTTTTTGTAAAGCTTTTTGAGCTTTATGAATTTCCCAATTACTACTTAAAAAACCCGAATCCTTATTACTATCGGAATAACCTAACATTACTTCCTGTAAATTATTCGGTTGTAAAAAGGGTTTTTTATCGGTATTTTCCGTGGTTAAAAATTCATAACCACCGGCTAAACAAGCCCTATAAAGAGGTAATTTAAACAAAGCTTGCATAATTTCAGGAGCTTTTTGTAAATCATCCACTGTTTCAAACAGAGGTACAATTCTGACGCTACAAAAACCGGTAACTGGATCATATAAACCGGCTTCTTGAGCTAACAAAAGCACTTCTAAAACATCAGAAACATCATTGCTCATACTAATAATATAAGTATGACAAATCCGTGGTCCAAATTCTTGTTGTAAGCGTTTTAAAATGCGTAAAGTGTCGATGGTTTCCTTTGTTTTTTCAGAAAAGGGCATTTCGGTGGGAATTAAAGGCCGTCTAGTTTTCAGCTCAGAAACTAACCATTCTGTGCGTTCTTTTTCTGACATTTCATTGTAAGCTTTAGGGAGAATCTGGACATATTTGGCAATTTCATCTAAAGCATCAGAATGACGGGAAGATTCCTGACGAAAATCCAACTCCGTCAGGTTAAAACCGTAAATTTCGACTTGGGCAATTAAATTATCTAATTCCTGACAGTTTAAACCCGTTTCTAAGATATTACGATGAATTAATTGCAACTCATGTAATAAAGCTTCTTCATTCTCATAAACATTATTAATTTGAGTGTCCGAAATTTGCTTAAGTTGGTCCAAACTAGCTTGAGATAAACGCTGATTTCTTTCTTTGGTATTTTCTAAACGTTTTTGAATATAAGTCAATTTTAAACGATAGGGTTCTTGACGATAACGAATGGCCAATCGTTCATAAATTTCGGGCATTTGATTGCGATCTTGCTCCAAAGAGTCAAGCAATTCTTGAGAAACATTGCTCCAATGCAATGACAGGCTCAATAAATCAACCAGAGCCACCACAGAAGTAAGGTATTTTTCTAAGACTACATTTCTTTGGTAACAAGCGGTAGCCCAAGTTACTTCGGGAGTCACAAAAGGATTGCCATCTCTGTCTCCTCCCACCCATGAACCAAAATAGCAGAAATTATTTTTTGGTGGAGTGAGCCAAGGAAATGAAGTTTTAATCGCTTGTTGCAAACGACGGGATAAATTGGGAATAGCATCAAACAGCACTTCTTGGAAATAGTGCAGCGAATAATCCACTTCATCTAAAACCGTGGGTTTAAATTGGTGCAATTCGTCAGTTCTCCACCAAAGGCGAATTTCCTCAGTTAATTGCGTGGTGGATGTTTCAGCCTCCCAAGAAGTAGTTAACCCCATACCGCGAAAAGTTTCTTCAGCTTGATCTAAACTTTGGAGGATTTTCGCAATGCGTTTCTGTTTATTTCTAATGGTATGACGGACAATTTCCGTGGGATGTGCGGTGAAAACCAACCGAACATCTAGTTGATCTAACAAACGTTGAATTTTCCCTGGGGGCATATTCATTTTCGCCAAATGGGGAAAAAGCCAGTGAAACGTACCTATTTTGCTGGTTTCAGAATCCTCAGAAGGCACAGTTTTCTCTAAAAGACTAACACCCAAACCACCTTGTTTAATTTCTTCGGTGGAGGGCTGTTCTTGACTGTGTTCATGAACTTTATAATCGGGGAAAAATTCCTGAGCATCGGGTGTTAACTCATTATAATTAGCTCGACGCGATAATTGCTGGTCCCGTTGTTCATAATGTTGCTCCACAATATTAATTAACTGGAAATATAGCGCAAAAGCACGAGCAGCGCGAATAGCAGCATTAAGGTCTAAATTTTCGATTAATTTTGGTACAGAAGATTCGGGAATTTCCGTAGTTTGACCTTCTGGGGAACACATCGCTCTTAGTTGCTTTAATAGGTCAACCAACTCTTGGCCACACTCTGTTTTTAAGACATTTTCCCATAAATCTTCGACTAATTTTAAACGATGGCGCAAAAATAGATCTGAGGTAGAAAATATATTTGGACTTGATGTTTGCACTAGGTAATTCATGTTAAGAAGTAATTTGTAAAAAGTAAGAACTAAGAAGTAAGTAATTTAGAACAATTATTAAGGGTCACTTATTTCTCACTTCGTCATCGGGATTATCCAAGTGAATTACAGGAAGACGTGAACCCCTGAATATTTCTTCACTAGATGTTCCCATGGTTACTAAATTTTCACCCATAGACTCGATTAAACTCAAAGTTACAATAACAGGTATGGTCGCTAAACTTAACCAACAATTAGGATTTAGAATTGACTCCTTAGAAATATGATTATCCATTATTTATTGCTCTTACATAACTTTTATTGCATAATAGCTTAGTTTAAGGCAATCGCCCCAATGAATTTTTCTTATTTATAATCAGCACTTAAGGAAAATTTTTTTGTGTTTAATAATACATTTATAAATTTATTTTGTATTACAATCACATCATCTTACCTAGCTTCAAGATTTGCTAAAAATTTAACTAAATTTTTGATTCGGGGTAGCCAATTTCTTAGTTTACACATTATCTTGTATTAAAAGCATTTTCTATTTTTCTCATCTAAAAAGGATTTTTATGACTACAACTGCAATTAAGCCAAATATTACTACTGTTGAACCCCAAGGTTATATTAGTGCCGCCAATGCTCCCGAATTTCTTGAGCAATTAACCACTGCGGTCACCTCGGAGCAAAACCAGATTCTCTTAGTTGATATGAAACAGGTAGAATTTCTCGATAGTGCCGGATTAATGGTCCTAGTTAAAGCTTTGAGGATGGCTCAAAATTTAGGCCATCGTTTCATTATCTGTTCTTTAGCGCCTTCGGTGCGAATGGTGTTTGAATTAACCCAATTAGACAAGGTATTTGAAATTTTTGATAGTCGTCACGATTTGCAGTTAAACTTTGACCGTTGAAAGTAAAAGCAAATTTTGACAAATTTTCAGTGATGGAATCTGGATTATTTTTTTTCACACTTTTAAACCATCTTTGATTTAAAATGCCTGCAAATTAATTGACCGACATTCTCATCATCAAACTGGTGATAACGAGTTTGATCTGGTAAAACGACCAAATTCGGCGCTTTTTTGCAATGTCCCATACATCCTGTCTTTTTAATCATAACACAAGCTGCTAAACCTTGATTTTCTAATTCTTGGTTAAGTTGTTCATAAATATCCTCTCCACCCTGTTTCCAACAAGTGGATTTTTGACAAATCAAAATTTTGCTTTTTGGGGGAGCAATTTTCGCATTTTTGGCAATGAGAAGGGGAGTTTTCGTGTCTGTGGGCAAAATAATCGTCGGTGAAGGGCTGATTTTGCTCAGTTTCTCGACTTTAAGCTTTATTTTTGCTGTTTTTAAACAAAATTTTGCTTTTACTTTTACTTTCACTTCCATTTCTGGATGTATTTCATGATTGATTTTTTTATAGACAGAGCGGGGAATTTTCAAGTTATAATCCCCTTCTTCGGTTTTTAATTCAATCTCTTTTGCTCGACCTTTTTTGCTAACTACAACCTGATTGACGATTCCTACTAAGCTAAACTCGGTGTCAGGTGCGACTAATTTAATCATAAGTTTTCTCAATTGTTAGGTAAATAAATGAAATACTTTAGCAATAGCTTTAATCATCCTCAATGTGAAGCAATCCCGGAGGAATGGAATAGAAAGTCATTTTGGGTTGGGGAATAAGGGAGATTTCGCTTTTAATCACGCTTTTTAACGGGGGTTTTCCTAATTTAACTGTCGTAGGAAGTACCACTGTTCCCCATAAAATCGCTCCTGAACCAAGTAAGGCCGTGTACTTCCCTTAAATGTAAGCTGATAATGGACTTATCCCAATGAATCACGGACATTGCTACTATCTCCTAACTTTTGCTTTGTCTTTAAATTATTGCTTATTATTCTTAATAATTACCAGAAATTTTGTAGAAAAAAAGATAAATTAATGTAATTATAATCAATGGTCTTGGGTAAAGGTTACACTTTTTAATCAAGCAAACTATCAATCTCTGGTGTTATGGTATGATTTGAAATTATACTGATTTTTTTTATTATTTGAACTATGTCTAAACTATTAATTTCCCAATATCATAATGAAGTCGATAAAATTATTAGTTATGGTGGTAGCAAAAAGGAAACTTCCATCAGAGTTGCATTTCAAAATTTATTAAATAGTTATTGTCAAACGAGGGATTTTTTGTTAATTCCCGAGTTAGATTATCGCACTAAATCTGGTAAACTTGTTTATCCGGATGGTACGATTAAAGATGCTTTAAGATTAGATTGGGGTTACTGGGAAAGTAAAACCCCCCCTTCCCCCCCTTTAAAGGGGGGGATACGGGGGGGGTTAGATGTAGAAATTGAGAAGAAATTAGCTCAAGGTTATCCCGATGATAATATTTTATTTGAGGATTCACAGACGGCAATTTTAATCCAAAATGGTCAAGAAACGAAGCGAGTTTCTATCAGAAATAGCGACGATTTAGATAAGATTATTAATGCTTTTATCAATTATACTCGACCAGAGGTTAAAGATTTTCGGGAGGCGATCGAATCTTTTAAAACAGATTTACCGACAATTTTAACCACATTACGAGAGTTAATTGATAATACTTTAACCTCCTCACCCCCCCAACCCCCCTCTCTCTCAGAGAGAGGGGTAGGGGGAGAGGGCAACAAAGAATTTCAACAACGATTTAACGCGCTTTTAAAGTTATGTCAAGAGTCGATTAATCCTAATATTAATACAGAAGATGTTAGGGAGATGATGATTCAGCATATTTTGACAGAAGACATCTTTTTA
>JAABRE010000070.1 GCA_011391125.1 Synechococcales cyanobacterium S06 | reverse complement strand
GTTGGGTATTGTTTATACTCCCAATGAAATTGTTAAATTCATGATTGAAAGTACGGATTATCTAGTACATAAACACTTTAATAAATTATTAGCTGATCCGCAAGTTGAAATATTAGACCCTGCGACAGGTACAGGTACATTTGTCACCGAATTAATCGAATATTTGCCGAAAGATAAGCTTAAATATAAGTATCAAAATGAGATTCATTGTAATGAATTGGCAATTTTACCTTATTATATTGCAAATCTTAATATTGAATACACTTATCAGCAAAAAATGGAGGAATATGAGGAGTTTAATAATATTTGTTTTGTCGATACTTTAGATCATACTTCTTTTCATCAGAAACAGGGTGATTTATTCGCTATGTCTTTGGAAAATACCACTCGAATTAAACGACAAAATGATCGTAAAATATCAGTTATTATTGGAAATCCTCCCTATAATGCTAATCAGCAAAACGAAAATGATAACAATAAAAATCGTCAATATCCTGCCATAGATAAGCGAATTAAAGATACTTATATTAAGGAAAGTAACGCTCAAAAAACGAAGGTTTATGATATGTATGCTCGCTTTTTTAGATGGGCTACTGATAGAATAAGTGATAATGGAATTGTGGCATTTATTACAAATTCATCTTTTATTGATGCGAAAACTTTTGACGGTTTTAGGAAGATTGTTAAAGAAGAATTTGATTATATTTATATCCTAGATTTAGGAGGAAATATTCGCGCAGGAGATAAATCAGGAAATGTATTTAATATTATGGTAGGGGTTGCACTTACTTTTTTCGTTAAAAAAGCATTTAAAAATAAATTACCTTGTCAAATATTTTATAATTCTTTAACAAACTTAAAAAATGGTAAAGAAAAATTACAATTTTTAGCTGAAAATAAATTTGATTCTTTCAATTTTGAACACATAGAACCTGATCAAAATAGTAATTGGATTAATTTAGCAGAAGATAATGATTTTGAGAGTTTATTACCTTTAGCAAATAAAGAGACAAAATTAGCTAAAAAAATAGATGATCAAAAAGCAATTTTTAAACTTTATACAAGTGCAGTAAAAACCAATAGAGATGATTGGGTTTATGATTCTGATTTCTGGCAATTAGTAGAAAAAATTAAATATTTTATTAAAATTTATAACCAAGATATTGATAGATATAAACAAAATAACCTATCTAATATAAATAACCTTGTTAATTATGAAATTAAATGGAGTGAAACTTTAAAGAAAAATTTATCAAATCTTAATCAATTAAAATTTGATTCTAATTTAATTGTTAATCTTTATTATCGACCTTTTGTTAAGAAAAATTACTATAGTGACAAGAGTTTATCTGATAGATTGACATTTAATCACTATGATATATTTGGGAAAGATCTACAAAAAGATAATCTTGTTATTTGTATAGCTGAAAAAAGCGTTAATCAATCTTTTCATTGTTTAGTATCAAATATAATTATGGATTATCATTTTACAGGTGATAGTCAATGTTTACCCTTATCTACTTATGATGAGGAGGGGAATAAACAGGAAAATATTACAGATTGGGGATTACAGCAGTTCAGGGACTATTATACCCCCCCTAACCCCCCCTTGAAACGGGGGGAAATGGAAGTAGAAAAAGCCCCCCTTACTAAGGGAAAAAAATCGCTCCAAAAAGCCCCCCTTACTACGGTGGGTTGGGGGGTTCAAATCACTAAAGAGGATATTTTTTACTACATTTATGCAGTGTTACATAATCCCAAATATCGGGAAAAATATGAGTTAAATTTGAAGCGAGAATTCCCAAGAATTCCCTTTTATGATGACTTTAATCAGTGGAAAAATTGGGGTAAAAAATTAATGGAATTACACATTAATTATGAGACAATTAAACCTTATCCAGTGAAAATAATCAATGTAGGGGCGAACGGCCGTTCGCCCCTACAAACAACACCCAAACCAAAATTAAAAGCTGATAAAACCAAAAACCAAATACTTATAGATGAAATAACGACTTTAACAGAAATTCCTCCCATTGTTTGGGAATATAAATTAGGAAATCGTAGTGCGATCGAGTGGATTTTGGACCAATATAAGGAGAAAAAAGCGAAGGATTCCACCATTGCTGAAAAGTTTAATAATTATCGTTTTGCTGATTACAAAGAAACAGTAATTGATTTATTAAAGCGAGTAATAAATGTGAGTTTAGAAACCATGAATATTATTAAGGAAATGGAGGAAAAATAAATGACAAATAAACTTGAGAAGTAAGGTAGGGAATTATGTTAATTAATAACCTTAACTTTCAAATCTTTTCTTTACCAAAGAAATTTGGTCTGAAGTTTTCCCCTTTTAAGGATAAATGTATTCTTAGTTCAATTAAGTCCCTGAATCAAGAGGTCAAACTTTTTACTTCGTGAATATGCGTTTGCCTTGGTTAACAGCTATAGCACTTGCCAAATTTATGAGGACTCTTTTCCCCCTCTCCCTTTGGGATGAGGGGGGTAGGGGGGTGAGGGGTTGTATCTCATTTAATCTGAAAATGCTATATATTGATAAAATAGCTTGTTATTAGGAGAATGTGATGGCGACAGTTGCTATTGAAAACATTATTACCCCAGAAATTTTAAAACCAGCTCGTTATTTAGGCAACGAATTGGGAGCCATCCATAAACCTTGGGAACATGCCCAAGTCAGATGGGTGCTAACCTACCCCGAAGTCTATGAGGTTGGCTCTTCTAACCTTGGCCATATTATCCTTTATAACGTCATTAATGCAGCGCCTCGTCAACTTTGCGATCGCACTTACCTCCCTGCGGCTGATTTATCAAGCAAATTGCGCTCCCAAAATATCCCTCTGTTTGCCCTTGAATCAAAACGCCCTCTAACTGATTTTGACATCCTCGGTTTTAGTTTAAGCTATGAATTAGGGGCGACTAATATTCTCGAAATGCTTGATTTAGCGCAGATTCCTCTGACTTGGCAGGAAAGAGCCAACGGCGATTATCCCCTCATTTTTGCGGGTGGAGGGACCGCCACTTCCAACCCTGAACCTTACGCCGATTTCTTTGATTTTATTGCTCTGGGAGACGGAGAAGAATTACTGCCCGAAATTGGCTTAATTATCGAGGAGGGCAAAAGAGCGAATTTGTCAAGAACAGATTTACTCCTCGACTTGGCGCAAATTCCGGGGGTGTATGTGCCTCGTTTTTATGACATGGCCGCCAATGGTTCGGTACATCCCAATCGGCCTGATGTGCCCAGCCGCATTTTGCGCCGAGTTGCCACCCCAATCCCCTATTATTCCATTGGTTTAGTGCCTTATATTGAAACTGTACACGATCGCCTCGCCATCGAGATCAGACGGGGTTGCACTCGTGGCTGTCGGTTTTGCCAACCCGGAATGTTAACTCGCCCAGCAACGGATGTTGAACCAGAAAAGGTCATCGAGGCGATCGAAACGGGAATGAGAAAAACCGGTTATAACGAATTTTCCCTACTTTCCTTAAGTTGTTCCGATTATTTGGCTTTACCAGCGGTGGGTATGGAAATCAAAAATCGACTCAAGGACGAAAATATCACCCTTTCCTTACCTAGTCAAAGAGTCGATCGCTTTGATGAAAATATTGCCAATATAATTGGTGGGAATCGAAAATCAAGCTTGACATTTGCTCCCGAAGCTGGTACGCAAAGAATGCGAGACGTAATCAACAAAGGATTAACCAACGAAGAACTTTTGCGAGGGGTGAAAACCGCAGCCGAACAGGGTTGGGACCGCGTTAAACTGTACTTTATGATTGGTCTCCCGGGGGAAACTGACGAAGATGTCAGGGGAATTGCCGAAACCGTCGCTTGGTTGAAGAGAGAGTGTCGCTTGCCAAAACGTAAACCCTTGGCTTTTACCCTCACTATTTCCAACTTTACCCCCAAACCTCACACCCCTTTCCAATGGCATTCCGTGTCAACCAGCGAATTTAGACGGAAACGGGCAATTTTAAAAGATGAATTTTATTACATGAAAGGAGTTAAAGTCAATTATACTGACGAGCGGATTTCGGCCATGGAGGATTTTGTGGGTAGAGGAGACCGCCGACTTGCCCCCGTAGTCCGTCGCGCGTGGGAATTGGGCGCGGGAATGGACGCTTGGTGGGAAAATTTAGACAAGGCCTACGGCGCATGGGAGCAGGCGATCGAAGAATCAAACTTAAGCTGGAAATATCGCCAAGTTGAGGAGGGAGAATGGAACATTTTTGACGATGGTCCTAGAGACAACATCCTCGACGCACCTTTACCGTGGGATCATCTTGACACAGGAATTGACAAAAACTGGTTAAAAGAAGACCTAAAACGCGCCTTAGAAGAAGCCACCGTACCTGATTGTGCCTTCGACGGTTGTTCCCATTGCGGCGTATGTGGCACGGATTTTGGACATAATGTGGTGATAGCAGCCCCGCCCATTCCTGCATTTATCGGGCAGTTTCAGCCCAATTCAGAGCGAGTACAGCGCTTTCGGGTCATTTTTGGCAAAAAAGGTGATTTGAGGCTAGTTAGCCACCTTGATTTAGTAAGGTTATTTGATCGGGTGGTCAGACGGGCAGCCTTGCCGATTTCCTTTACCGGCGGTTTTCATCCAGGTCCGCGAATTTCCATTGCCAATGCGTTAAGTTTAGGGATGACCAGTAGTGGAGAAATTGTCGATTTTGAGTTAACCAAAATGATGGAATTAAATGAATTTCGTCAGCGTTTAAGTGATAATTTACCTTCGGATATTCCTGTTTATTCCGTGGAAGAAGTGGAACTTAAATCACCCGGTGTAAGCAGTTTATTATCCCAAGCTGAATATTTAGTAACCATGGGTTATAACGCTGAAAATTGGCAGTCAAATATCGAGCAAATTTTGGCAACTGACGAGATTTTATTAGAGAAAAAAACGAAGTCTGGTAAACTGAAAATTGTCAATTTAAGGGAACAGTTATTTGACCTAAAAATAGAGCAGCAAAATGACGATGTTGCGGTGTTACGTTATCGAGGAAGTTGTCACAATGATGGCACACAATTGAAACCTGAACACCTAATTTATATGTTTGAAAAAGTAACAGGAAAACAGTTAGAAATCCTGAATGTTCACAGGGAAAAATTGATTTTGTAAATACTCCCTCTCCAAGGTAGAACAGTTTTAAAGTCAAATAAAATTTAGAAAATAAAAGGCTTTTTTTTATACCCAAAAATCGCCCATATTTTCTAAATTTTATGATTAAAACACTAAGGAAAAAAAGTCTTTTCGTAAACAAAAAAAAAAGACAGGAATTAGGGTGCTGGCATAATTAATAAGATAAATTAAGGTACTATTTTCAGTTATCAGTTATTAGTTACCATTTATCTTTTTGTGGTGCACTCCTGTGAAAACTGGTAGGTTGCGCTTTCTCTAAGCTCCCAGAAAAACTGCACAAATTTTTTACTTTTTTGCTCTATGCTTGCCAAAATTCCGGAGGCTATTTGGAGATGACCATAGTAGATATAGTAATTCCAATTAAGATTAAAACAGTTGAAAAATAGGTTCGTAGTTGCGCTTTAGCGCTTCTTAGGACTAAAGTCCAACAACAAACTAAAAACTTTTGTTTAATTTTTATTTGGAATTACTATATATTGGCGTTGCATAACTCTAAGATGAAATTGTAGGGGCAGGGTAGGCACAAGACCTACCCCTACGTGGTGGCCCCCCGAAACCCTGATCGGGTAGGGATAGGCCCCTACCCCTACATTGAGAATAAATATCAAATCATCTCGCAACTATGCAACGCCGATATATTAGACCTAATTTCCAGATTTTAGGGAATAATTTGGCCAGAAATCCGATTTTCTTCCGTTGACAGGGCGATCGCCAAGATTTGCGCCAAAGGCGATCACTAAGAGTGGCGCCGAAGCGGCGATCGCCAAGGGGTGCTAATTGCCAACCTAGCCATTTATATGATCGTAAAATCAGTAATTCCCAGAATCGGTTTATTGCTGAGGGTAGCAAATTGACCACCATTGATTAAGCCTGCCGTTGCGCCATCGGGGTTATAAAAGAGGTTGCCAGTAGTGCTATTATAAACAATAAAAGCGCTACTACTACCCGCCACACCGAGTTCAGTGGCACTAGAAGTGGCAATTGTAGCCAATTCACTGGCAATTAAGCTATCACCGACGGAAGTAAACAACGTTTTGGACAACACTAATTTATCGCTACCTTTGGCAAAGTCAGTTAGGGTATCGACACCGAGAGAACTAAAGTTGGTAACGTTACTAAAATAGAATTTATCTAACCCCGCGGCTCCCGTCAAATTATCATTGCCTTGACCACCAAAGAGAAGATCATCACCACCTCCACCATTGAGGGTATCAGCACCTAAACCACCATTAAGGATATTATTAGCAGTATTACCTGTAATGGTGTTATTGAGAGCATTTCCTGTACCATTAATAGCAGTTGTACCAGTGAGGATAAGGTTTTCGAAATTACTAGCCAAGGTGTAACTAACTGAACTTTGAACCGTATCAGTACCTTGGTTGACAGATTCCCTAATCGTAGTGTTATTGAAATCTCCTGTACCAACTAATTCCCAAGCTGTACTAACTGTAGTAACAGTAACCTCACTAAGCTTCGTGGTATTGTCCATGTACCAATATCTTACTTGCCCTGTGGTCTGATTACGCCAAAGCAAATCGTCTTTATTGTCTTGATTAAAATCGGCGGTACCGACTAAATCCCAAGCTGTATCAGTAGTAACACTAACATTACTAAGGATTTTTGTCTGGTCCATGTACCAATATCTTACTTGTCCGGTGGTCTTGTTTCGCCAGAGCAAATCGTCTTTACCGTCTTGATTAAAATCCCCTGTACCAACTAAATTCCAAGCTGTACTAACTGTAGCCACACTAACATCACCAAGCTTCGTGGTATTGTCCATGTACCAATATCTTACTTCCCCTGTGGTCTGATTGCGCCAGAGCAAATCGTCTTTATTGTCTTGATTAAAATCCCCTGTACCAACTAAATTCCCAGCGGTACTAACTGTAGCCACACTAACATTACCAAGGATTGTGGTATTGTCCATGTACCAATATTTTACTTCCCCGGTGGTCTTGTTTCGCCAGAGCAAATCGTCTTTATTGTCTTGATTAAAATCGGCTGTACCAACTAAATCCCAAGGTGTACTAACTGTAGCCACACTAACATCACCAAGCGTCGTGGTATTGTCCATGTACCAATATCTTACTTCCCCGGTGGTCTTGTTTCGCCAGAGCAAGTCCTCTTTATTCTTCTGATTCAAAATATAAACATCATTACCCAATCCACCAATCAGGGTATCGTTACCTGTACCACCGTCAAGGGTATTATTAGCGGTGTTACCTGTAATGGTGTTATTAAGAGCATTTCCTGTACCATTAATTACACCTGTACCAGTGAGGGTAAGGTTTTCGAGATTATTACCCAAGGTATAGGTAACTGAACTGTTAACCTGATCTGTACCTTCATTGAGGTTTTCCGTGATGGTATCAGTGGTGGTATCAACCACATAAATATCATTCCCTAAACCACCTTTAAGGGTATCAACTCCACCTAAACCATTTAAGGTGTCATTACCCGCTCCACCATTAAGCGAATCATTAAAAGCCGAACCGATTAAATTGTCATTACCCTGATTAGAAACCGTGCGACCTTCGCGATAACCATTGATCACATAATGCTGAGTGGCCGCTGCTTTATTAATACCATAAGCATTGCGTAAATCAGTATATTTGGCTAGGTAAAATTCAGCATCCAGACTACTGGCCGGAACAGTGGTATAGGCCGCCACGCTTTGGTCATCAAATTTAAAAGTTTCCACATTTCTCACCGTATCAACTCCACCATTAGCAGTGGTGACGGTAAAAGTATTATTGGCAGCTGAATAGGCGATTACAGCAGTGGCTTTTGTCCCCGTGAATATCCCTGTGTCAGTGCCCACACCACCATCTAGGGTATCATTACCCGCTCCACCATTAAGGATATTATTAGCAGTATTACCTGTAATGGTGTTATTGAGAGCATTTCCTGTACCATTAAGGGCAGTTGTACCAGTGAGGATAAGGTTTTCGAAATTACTAGCCAAGGTGTAACTAACTGAACTTTGAACCGTATCAGTACCTTGGTTGACAGATTCCCTAATCGTAGTGTTATTGAAATCTCCTGTACCAACTAATTCCCAAGCTGTACTAACTGTAGTAACAGTAACCTCACTAAGCTTCGTGGTATTGTCCATGTACCAATATCTTACTTGTCCGGTGGTCTGATTGCGCCAGAGCAAATCGTCTTTATTGTCTTGATTAAAATCGGCTGTACCGACTAAATCCCAAGCGGTATCAGTAGTAACACTAACATTACCAAGGATTTTTGTCTGGTCCATGTACCAATATCTTACTTCCCCGGTGGTCTGATTGCGCCAGAGCAAGTCGTCTTTATTGTCTTGATTAAAATCCCCTGTACCAACTAAATTCCAAGCTGTACTAACTGTAGCCACATTAACATCACCAAGCTTCGTGGTATTGTCCATGTACCAATATCTTACTTCCCCTGTGGTCTGATTGCGCCAGAGCAAGTCGTCTTTATTGTCTTGATTAAAATCCCCTGTACCAACTAAATTCCAAGCTGTACTAACTGTAGCCACACTAACATTACCAAGGATGGTGGTATTGTCCATGTACCAATATTTTACTTCCCCTGTGGTCTTGTTTCGCCAGAGCAAATCGTCTTTATTGTCTTGATTAAAATCCCCTGTACCAACTAAATCCCAAGCTGTAGGAATTGTAGCCACACTAACATTACCAAGCGTCGTGGTATTGTCCATGTACCAATATCTTACTTCCCCTGTGGTCTTGTTTCGCCAGAGCAAGTCCTCTTTATTCTTCTGATTCAAAATATAAACATCATTACCCAAGCCACCGATAAGGGTATCATTACCTGTACCACCGTCAAGGGTATTATTGGCGGTGTTACCTGTAATGGTGTTATTGAGAGCATTTCCTGTACCGTTAATTACACCTGTACCAGTGAGGGTAAGGTTTTCGAGGTTACTACCCAAGGTATAGGTAATTGAACTATTAACCTGATCTGTTCCTTCGTTGAGGTTTTCGGTGATGGTATCGGTGGTGGAATCAATGACATAAATATCATTCCCTAAACCACCTTTAAGGGTATCAATACCTGTACCACCTTCAAGGGTATTATTAGCGGTGTTACCTGTAATGGTGTTATTGAGAGTATTTCCTGTACCATTAATTACACCTGTACCAGTGAGGGTAAGGTTTTCGAGGTTACTACCCAATGTATAGGTAACTGAACTTTGAACCGTATCTGTCCCTTCGTTGAGGTTTTCGGTGATGGTATCCGTGGTGGTATCGACGATATAAACATCATTTCCTAAACCACCTTTAAGGGTATCAACTCCACCTCCACCATTTAAGGTGTCATTACCTTCTAAACCATTGATTAAATCATTGCTAGATGAACCAACTAAGTTGTCAGCTCCTGTTGTACCATTAATAATAGACTCGTTAACTCCGTTAATTTGTACTGTGACAGTTGCGGTATCGATCGCCCCTTGGGTATTAGTAATAGTATAGGAGAAGGTATCGGTGGCGATTTCACCCAATTTTAGGTAATCAAATTTACCATTGGGATTATATTTAATGGTTTTGTCTGCATTAATAGTAACAAGTCCTTTAGTGTTAGTTGTGGTAACATTTTTGATGGTAATTGTGCCATTATCTGGGTTAATATCATTGGCTAAAACATTAATATTAATAGCCGCATTTTCGTTGGTAAAAATGCCTTTTTGTTGATAACTTTCTGTCCAAGTTGCACCGGAAATAATACCATGATTGATATTACTGGTTAAATCAGCGCCAACAATTCCTTTCCCTTCATTAAAGTTCCAATAACCTACTAAACCTGTCTCTTTTCCTGTTAAATTATTGTAAAGGTTAGTTTGAATTTGCTCTTGAGTTCTTGCTACATTCCAAATACGAACCTCGTCTATTTCTCCTTCAAAATAATTCGCGTTATTACCTCTTCGACCAAGAGATAAAGATAAATTATTTTGAGTATTTCCTGTAGTTGTATCAGTGGTTTCTCCATCTAATTTACCATCAATATACAGTTTCAGGATGTTACCATCTTTGACAAATGCTACATGGTGGAAATTACCATCATTAACATTTATTGTTGAGTGTATCTGTGGATTGTTAACCAAATCATAACGTTTAACAGAAATTTTGCCAGTATTTCTTTCATATCGTATGACAAAAGGATAACCTTCTGGTGCTAATTCATGTCCCCATTTTTCGATGATGTCATTATCATTAGTACCTAAATCTGCTTGATTCGGATCAACTTTAATCCAAGATTCAACTGTAAAGTTTTGATCTTTGGTAAAATTAAAGACCGAATCGTTGGGAATCTGCACATAATCATCAATTCCATCAAATTTTAACCCGTTGTTAACAGGAGTATTCTGAATGCTGGTAATGGGAGGATATTGATAACTTTCTGACCAATTTGCACCGGAAATTACACCGTGATTATTATTGTTACTAATATCAGTGATTACATTTCCTGAGTCTTCATTAAAATTATAGTAGGCGACTAAACCACTTTCTTTACCTGTTAAACTTTTTTCAAGGTTAGTTTGGATTTCGCTTTGAGTTCGTGCTACATTCCAGATACGAACTTCATCAATTTCTCCTTTAAATGGTGAATAATTATTATCTAGTTCCGTACCTATTTTAACGGGATAATTGTTCATAAAAGGTGCATCAGTGACAGCTTGACTTGAATCTAAAACGCCGTTAATGTACAGATTAAAGTTTGAACCATCATAAGTCATTGCTATGTTAGTCCATTCATTTAACTTGATCGCTGTATTAGAATCGTAGCTCAACCACTTGCTATTATCACTATTATTAAAAGAGTAATGAATGGTATGGTTGGTAGGATGAATAAAAAAGCCGAAACTTCTCTCAGTACCAATAATACTATTTTGTTTGGTAATAATCGGTATCCAATTAGTTTGAAAATCACTTAACTTAAATGATGTTTCAATGGTAAATTTAGATAAACTTAAACTGTCATTATGGGGAATCTCAACATAGTCAGTGATACCGTTAAATTTGAGGGATTTGTTAGTAAGATCGTCAACGGCGATTAATTTAGCTGGTGAAACGTCATTATCAATGATTGTACCAACACCTTGACTGTCACTAATGGTCGCATTACTAGGATTACTGAGGGTAAGTTTTAACCTTTCTGTAACTTCGTCGGTGGTGTCTCCTAAAATCGGTACAGTAATAGTTTTCGTGGTTTCCCCTGCATTAAAGGTTAATGTACCATTGGTAATGGTGTAATCACTGCCCCCTGTAGCTTGATTTGTCAGAGGTAATGGGCTATTAACTTCAATAATGCCAAAACGTGTCACCCTGTCATTAAAATCATCATCCCATTTCAGAACGCTATCGTAGTTCATAGTGGCATAATCCTGAGATCCCAAAGGATTACCCTGTCCATTATTTGGTTCGTTCGGATGCCAATTTGTGTAGGTGACAGGTTCGCCATTAATCCAAGTAAAATTACCTTCACTGGCTTTGTCTGTTAAACCAATCCAAAATGATTGATTAGTCCCAAAAATTGATTGTAATTTCTGTTCTTCGGCGACATTATTAATGGTAACTAAATTTCCGCCATATTTTTGTGCTTCTAATTGGGCATCTTCCCACGTTTTCGCATCACTGGTTAAGGTGTATCGCTTGCCGTTGTATTCATACCACTGCACTGTTTCGATAATGCCGTAATATTGGCTAGTGGCGGGAATATCATTCCATCCAGGCCCGTTCATCATGCCGTAATTTTCAGCACCACCAGCGTTATTTGGTTCACCCGAATTCCAGTTACTATAGGTGACGGGTTCACCACTAATCCAAGTGAAATTACCTTCGCTATTTTTGTCGGTTAAACCAATTATAAAATATTGAGAAGTGCCAAAGGTTGATTGTAACCACTGTTCCTCGGCTGCATTATTGAGGGTAACGAGATTACCACCCATTTGTAGTGCTTCAAATTGAGCTTGTTCCCAAGTTTTTGCGCCATTGGTAAGGGTATATTTGCGCCCATTGTAGATATAATCGGTGTTATAGGCGATGGAAACTGCTTTACTACTAGCATTAGAAAGGCTCACCGTAAAAGTCATGGCTTGACTACCACTATTACCCTCGGTGACTGTCACATCATTAATGGTAATAGTTGGTGTACCCTCATTATCAACAATCGTGCCAATCCCTTGACTATCGGTAATATTGCCATTAGCCGCACCACTTAAGTTGACGAAAAATCTCTCATCATCCTCGTCTAAAGTATCCCCTAAAACGGGTACATTAATAGTCTGACTGGTTTGCCCCGGAGTAAAGGTTAATGTACCACTAACTCCGCTATAGTCACTACCATCACCTGCGGAATCATTGGCTGTGCTATAGTTTACGGTAACATTGATGTTACTAGGATTAGAAAGGTTAACGGTAAAGGTGGCGTTTTGACTACCACTATCACCCTCAGTAACACTCACATCATTAATAGTGATATTCGGTGTAACGTCATTGTTGTAAATAATGCCAAAACCTTGACCACGACTAATACCCGCATTTGAAGGACTACTCAGATTCATGGTAAATTGTTCATTACCTTCCACCGCGAAATCACCTAACACCGATACGGGAATATATTTGATTGTGTCCCCCGGATTAAAGGTTAATGTACCACTAACTCCGCTATAATCACTACCATCGGCAGCGGAATCATTAGCAGTGTTATAGTTGACATAAATAGTCTTACTACTAGGACCAGAAAGGCTCACCGTAAAATTCATCTGTTGACTACCACTATCGCCTTCTGTGACAGGTACATCATCAATACTGAGATTGGGTGCGGGATCATTATTAT
The DNA here is from genome assembly GCA_011391125.1 of Synechococcales cyanobacterium S06. Taxonomy (GTDB): domain Bacteria; phylum Cyanobacteriota; class Cyanobacteriia; order Cyanobacteriales; family JAABRE01; genus JAABRE01. The sequence continues at coordinate 12,231 of JAABRE010000070.1, read as the reverse complement.
AAATAATGCCAAAACCTTGACCACGACTAAGATTAGCATTGGTAGGACTACTCAGATTCAGAGTAAATTGCTCATTATTTTCGTCTAAAGTGTCACCAATAACTGCAACAGAAATAGTCTTGGTATTTTCCCCCGGATTAAAAGTTAATGTACCACTAACGGCGTAATAATCACTACCATCAACTGCTGAATCATTAGCGTTGCTATAGTTGACGTAAATAGTCTGACCACTAACCTCATCTAGGGTGACGGTAAAGGTTGCGTTTTGAGTACCACCATCTCCTTCGGTGACACCCACATCATTAACGGAAAGGTAGCGAGTAGCATCATTTGCACCAATCCAACCTCCTGGTTTTCCATAGATCAGATAATGATCCATTGCACCACGATAATTAGTTGCTCCAAATGCAGCCCTGACATCAGGATGTGCTGCCAAATAGTACCGAGAGTCAAATTCAACTGAACCTCGACGACCTTCATTAATACCATTAAAATACCAGTGTCTGGTAGCTTCTACCGATAGATTATTGGTGTTTACCCCAGCAGCCACATCTGGATTGCTGTAGAGATAATCACCTACATTAAATACATAAGAATCTGTAATCCACTCTGAACCATACCAACCTCCAGGCCTTCCGTAGATTAAATAATGATCCATCGCTCCTCGGAAATTCTTGACTCCAAAAGCGGCCTCTACATCGGGATGGGCCGCCATATAGTAAATAGGGTCAAAATCAGTTGAAGCTCGACGACCTTCATTTATACCGTATTGAAGCCAATGACCGGCTGCTCCCTCATAATTAGTTGAACCATAAGCGGCTGCTACATCGGGATTTTTCGAGAGATAGTAACCGGCATCAAAAAAAGGTGAACTTTTACGCCCTTCTTTGATACCGTTTAGAATCCAATGGGATTTTGCACCTTCATAATTTGTTGATCCATAAGCTGCGGCCACATCCGAATGTATGGATAAGTAGTAACCAGCATCAAATATTGGATAATTGGTTAAAGCGTTATTATCGGGAGTAGTTACAGAAGGAAGAGAAGGAGGCAAAGAACCATTTATCAAGGGCCAAGGATCTTCATAGTTTATTAATCCTCCAGTACTACTAACATGACGAATTTCAAAATGAAGATGATCACTTGAACTGTCACCTGTATTGCCCATTACTCCTATTATTTGTCCCTGATCGACCTCCTGATTTTTAGATACTGATACGGATTTTAAATGTCCGTATAATGTTTGATAGCCATCTCCGTGATCTATTTTTATATAGTTGCCATAGATATGTTCTGTCTTATAAGTATTTCGATTTACGTTTGAGACAACCTCAATTACTTTCCCTTTTTTGGCCGCTTGAATGTAAGGAATCGGAGGAAGATTAGCGGTCGTATAATCAAGATCTAGACCTGTGTGACCAGGATAGCCATTTAAACCCGATGTGACAACACTTCCAGGCATAGGATGAGTAAATCCTGATGACATTTCGATCGCCACTTCTTGACCGGCAATAGTAATAGTAGCGGAGTCATCTTCGGGGACCCTCACCCCAACCCTCTCCCAAGGGGTGAGGGAGCTAGACTCCCCCCTCACCCTCTGGGAGAGGGGGGTTGGGGGGGTGAGGGTCAAATCAGCAAACACAGCCCCTTCATCCCACACGGGATCAACGGTGTTAATTTGTGCATCAACCCAATGGCCGATTTCTTCTAAGATTACGCCCTCAATGGTGTGGGGTAGGGCATTATTGAGGAAAGTATCCGCTAAATAAATGGTGTTGGTTTGTTGAGAATAGCCACCGTTAGCATTACCTAAAATAGCACTACTGATTACTTCAATCTCGGGTAAATTGCTGAAGTCGCCGTTATTCCACAGGGTTAGGATTGAGTCGAGGATGGGGCGATCGTAGTTGTCACCGAAGGCGATCGTTAGGATATCCCCCCCTACCCCCCTTACCAAGGGGGGAAATCCTGTCCCCCCCTTATCAAGGGGGGTTAGGGGGGATCGTCCTAGTTCTATTGTTAAGTTTTGTAACAAAGACTTGACATTTACGAGATATTGTGCTATGGATTCGTAGCGGTCATCTGGGGTATTCATAAATTTTTACCCTATTTATTTTTTTAAAATTATATTTTGATTTTACAATGTTATTTAATTTTTAAAATCAGTATTTTTACTGAACTTGATCAGATTTTTTATGGTTTAAATATGAAACACTTAGGTATTAAAAAGTAAGCCAGACTTGACAAATTAACGGTTTTGTGCATTACTGATAAATGAAGAAAAAAATGGGGAATAAATTTAAAACTTCCCTGTTTTTTTCAAAAACATTTATAATTTAGGAGTTTAACCTATGTCTGTAACAATTGAGCAGGATTTGAGAGAATATTTGGATCAAAAATTTTCTAATTTTGAAAGAAGATTTGAAGAAAAGTTTGATAAAATTGATCAGCAATTTGAAAAGATTGATCAGCGACTTGAGAAAATTGACCAAAAAATAGAGAAAATTGACGAGCGTTTGAATAAATTAGAAATTGGCCAAGCTCGTTTGGAAGGTGAAATTAAACGAGTTGAAGAAAAGATTGACGGTTTAGATAAACGACAAGGTTTTCAAGAGTTTATTAATCGTGGTGTTTTGATTGGTAACTTCCCCCCTTTCAAGGGGGGGTAGGGGGGTACATCATTTTATTATGGCTATTTTAGGGGGGTTGGCCAAGCTTTTTGGATTAGTTGGTAATCCTTAGCTAAAGTAGGGTGGCAATGGCGAGATTGAGAGAAAAACCCTTAAGTTTAATTCGTCATTGCCCACCTGTGGACTTGGTTAGAAGGGCGATCACTCTTGTTGGCGCTCCCTGCGGCGATCGACTTCTTGACAAATTTACGCTTTTGTGCATTACTGATAAATGAACAAAAAAAATGGGGAATAAATTTAATACTTCCCTGTTTTTTTCTAAAAACATTCTAATAAGGAGTTTAACCCATGTCTGTAATGATCGAACAGGATTTAAAGGACTATTTAGACCAGCAATTTAAGCAATTCAACCAGCAATTTGCAAAAATTGATCAGCAATTTGAAAAGATTGATCAGCGTTTTGAAAAGATTGATCAAAGATTAGAGAGAATTGAAAACGATATTACTGATTTAAAAATTGGTCAAGTTCGTTTAGAAGGTGAAATTAAACGAGTTGAAGAAAAGATTGACGGTTTAGATAAACGACAAGGTTTTCAAGAGTTTATTAATCGTGGTGTTTTGATTGGTAACTTCCCCCCTTTCAAGGGGGGGTAGGGGGGTACATCATTTTATTCTAGCAATCTTAGGAGGGTTGGCCAAGCTTTTTGGTTTTATTCCTAATCCTTAGCTAAAGTAGGGTGGCAATGGCGAGATTGAGAGAAAAACCCTTAAGTTTAATTCGTCATTGCCCACCTGTAGACTTGGTTATAAGGGCGATCACTCTTGTTGGCGCTCCCCGCGGCGATCGACTTCTTGACAAATTTACGCTTTTGTGCATTACTGGTAAATTAAGAAAAAAAATGGGGAATAATTTTAATACTTCCCTGTTTTTTTAGAAAATTTATAATTATAGGAGTTTAACCCATGTCTGTAATAATTGAAAAACAATTATTTTCCTTAATAGAGCCGAAAACTAGGGGGGAAAGCGCTATTGAGCAATTTTAATTATTAATTAATAATTGAATCACATCTAACATTTGTTGGGCTAAATCTGGTCTTCCTTGTTGTAAATATAAATTAGCCGCTTGTTGTAAATCCTGTTTTGCTGCCGAATAATTACCTAAAGATAAAAAAGCATTACCCCTCAAAACATAACCACTGGGCTCCTCGGGATTAAGTTTAATTTCTTGATTATAATCGGCGATCGCCTCCGGATATTTACCCAAATCAGAATAAATATTACCGCGATTTTGATAGGCTTCGGCATAAAAAGGATTAAGTTGAATTGCTTGGGAATAATCGGCGATCGCCTCGGGGTATTGTTCTCCTTTACGATAGGCAATACCCCGAGACAGATAAAAAGTGGGTGAGTGAAGGTTAATATTCATGTTGTCAATGATAATCTGTCATTAGCTTAATTTTAAACTGATTAAATTAGAAAATCTCTTAACGATAAAGTTTTTTACTATAGTAAATATTAAGTTGTATCAAGAAAAATAAAGAAAAATTAACACTACTTTTTCTAGGTAAAAAGGCCTAAAATAGCCATTTTTAGGTAATAAGTAATAGGTAATAATGATCAGATGATTTCTGACTTCTTACTTCTTACTTCTTACTTTTGACTTCTTAATGGCTGCCCATATTTTGGTAACAATAGAAGTTAAACAGGTCAAATAACCCGCCAACTAAAGCACAAGCTAAACCAATAACCAAAACCCCTTGTAAGGGATAACCAGTACCAAAAACGGACAGAAAATCAATAATCAGGGTAGTTCCCGTACTTCCGATGGATTCTAAAATCGGTAAATAACTAACCGAAAAACACAGTAAGAAAAAACTCCCCACCACTAAAATCGGAGCGACAAAACTCATTAAAACAGACAACAACAAAGAACGAACTAAGTTAGGTAAAATGCTCATTTTTATCCTCCGGATCAAATAAACAAGAATTGCTCAGAGAGATAAAATTATCTTACCGAGATATTTTTAGGATAAGGCTAAATTTAACTTTTAACGGGAAATGTTAAAAATCTTAAAAAAATCTTAAAAATCTTATTTAAGTTCCGTTAAGTGGTATTAAGCAAATGTAATAGAGAGTCAGACGGCACTGCTTTGCACGAACCATTAGTTTGCGCCTATACTGAATAAAGATCGTCTTGATCATTAAATAGGAATACTTTTATGAGATCAGAGCAAGATAATGGAAATTCCCTCAATGAAGAAGTGGAATCACCGATCGCCGCCCTCAAGGCCAAGCATAAATTAGGCAAAAAAAAGAAAAAGCTTCATTTTAAAAAACATACTTCCGAAGGTGAAGGTAGTTCTAAACTACCGAAGAAGTTCTACGAAAAAGAACTGGCAAAGCTGCAACTGGAATTAGTAAAAATGCAGTACTGGGTCAAATTTACTGGTACTCGCATTGTAATTCTTTTTGAAGGACGAGATGCAGCCGGAAAAGGCGGCACCATTAAACGGATTGCCGAACCCTTGAATCCTCGGGGTTGTCGAGTGGTTGCTTTAAGTACCCCTAGCGATCGCGAAAAAACAGAATGGTACTTCCAACGCTATGTGGCTCATTTACCAGCAGCTGGCGAAATTGTGCTATTTGACCGTAGTTGGTATAACCGAGCCGGGGTAGAACAGGTAATGGGCTTCTGTACCGATGAACAATATCGGCAATTTATACAAGATTGCCCTCAGTTTGAACGGATGTTGGTGCGAGAGGGGATTATTTTACTGAAATATTGGTTTTCTGTGAGTGATGCGGAACAAGAACGACGCTTTCAATCGCGAACGACAGATCCAGCCCGACGTTGGAAATTGAGTCCCATGGATATTGAATCCCGGGAGCGCTGGATCGAGTATTCAAAAGCCAAAGATGTCATGTTTGCCCACACCCATACCCCTGAATCACCTTGGTTCACTGTCGAAGCCGATGACAAAAAGCGGGCTCGTCTGAACTGCATCTACCATCTTCTCAATAAGATTCCCTATGAGGACATGACTCCCGAACCCTTAGAATTGTCTCCCCGTAAGTCGGCCGATAATTACATTAGACCTCCGCGCCAAGAACAGTTTTTTGTCCCTCAAACCTATTAGGAGCCAGATAATCTAATTAGTAAATTTTTGATTCTTTCTTCGTCATTTCAGTTACCAGTTATCAGTTAACAGTAGGGGTTAACGGCCGTTAACCCTTACACCACCCTTTAGGTGCAGGGTGTTTTCATTCTCGGAGGTGAAAACGGTGGGGACTTAGTAGGGGATTGGGGGATTGGAGGATTGGAGGATTGGAGGATTGGGGAGAACGATATTCTTATAGTAATTTCAAATAAAAATTAAACAAAAGTTTTTAGTTTGTTGTTGGACTTTAGTCCTAAGAAGCGCTAAAGCGCAACTACGAACCTATTTTTCAACTGTTTTAATCTTAATTGGAATCACTATAACTCGCTAACTCGCTAACTCGCTAACTCCCTAACTCCCTAACTCCCTAACTCGCTAACTCGCTAACTCGCTAACTCCCTAACTCCCTAACTCGCTAACTCGCTAACTCCCTAACTCCCTAACTCCCTAAAGAGATCGCAAAGGCTTTTTCAGCAATTGTTATGATTGAGACAGAATAATTCTGGAGACAAGATCATGGGCAAAAAAAATAATCAAACCAATTCCATTGACATCGGTATTTCTGAAGGCGATCGCACTGAAATAGTCCAAGGATTAAGTCGTCTCTTGGCGGATACCTACACATTGTATCTGACAACCCACAATTTCCACTGGAATGTGACCGGACCTCAGTTTAACACTCTACATAATATGTTCATGGCGCAATATACCGAACTTTGGACAGCCGTTGACCCGATCGCCGAGCGGATTCGTTCCCTTGGTTTTCCTGCCCCTGGTTCATACAAAGCCTACAGTGAACTAAGCAGCCTCCCTGACGCTCCTAACAGCCCACCCAAGGCCTCTGAAATGGTGGAAATTTTGGTAAAAGGTCATGAAACCGTGGCGCGAACAGCCCGAGAAGTCTTTAAAATCGCTGACAAAGCCGATGATCAACCTACTGCTGACCTGTTAACCCAACGTTTGAACATCCACGAAAAAACAGCTTGGATGTTACGCTCCTTGCTCGAAGATTAAGACAAGAAAAAACTTACCAGATTAACTTTTGATGTGATCCCTATAAGTGGTAATCTGTAAAGTGAAAAATTTTAGATTTACTTAATTTTTCTCATTTTATCCTAACCTGCCGAGAATACCCCTCCCAGAATCAAGGGCCAAAGGCAAAGGGCAAAAGGCAAAAAAAGAAATACTTTTGACTTTTAAGTTTTGACTTTTGACTTGTATGGGGGGAGATGATTCGCAGACGATATTCTCAACTCTTGAGCTGTTACCTAAAAACAACTAAAATAAATTTTGTCTTAAGTTTTTGCGTAGAATTTTAGCTGAAATTGCTGCAATCAAACAAAACTGAAAGATTAAACAAGATTAAAGTCGGTCGGACAGCCCGTATTTAAAAATGCGACTATGATTTTAATGATTACTATGATTAAATCTCTAATCTAATCATAGTAATCAAAATAATCAAAATATAATCATAGTCAAAAATGCACGGGTGAGAGACGGTCTAGCAGAGGTTAGGGCAACCACAAGGGTTGCCCCTACTTTGGTTCCCTAACCTAGCCAAGAGTCGATGAATCAAGAATCTCCTCCCCTTCTCTCACTCTTTGAGTGAGAGAAGGGGAGGGGAGTGTCAACGCTAACCACTTAATAAACAGTCATCATGGTAGCTACAGCAGAAAAAACAAACATCGGTAGAATCACTCAAATCATCGGTCCGGTAATCGATGCTGAATTTACAAGCGGTCATTTGCCCCGCATTTACAACGCCTTAAAAATTCAAGGCACTAACCCCGCGGGTCAAAATATCTCCATCACCTGTGAAGTACAACAGTTACTCGGTGACAACCAAGTGCGTGCGGTTGCGATGAGCACCACCGACGGTTTAGTCAGAGGTATGGAAGTTGTTGATACCGGCGCAGCCATCAGTGTTCCCGTCGGTAAAACCACCCTCGGACGTATTTTTAACGTTTTGGGTGAACCTGTGGACGAAAGAGGTCCAGTTAACAACGAAGAAAGCTTACCCATTCACCGTCCTGCTCCTAAATTTACTGATCTTGAAACCAAGCCCTCAGTATTTGAAACTGGTATCAAAGTTGTTGACTTGTTAACTCCCTACCGTCGTGGTGGCAAAATTGGTTTATTCGGTGGTGCTGGTGTCGGCAAAACCGTTATCATGATGGAGTTAATCAACAATATCGCTACCAAACACGGTGGTGTGTCAGTATTCGCTGGTGTGGGTGAACGTACTCGCGAAGGTAATGACCTTTACAACGAGATGATTGAATCTGGGGTAATCAATTCTGAGAACCTCAATGAATCCAAAATCGCTTTGGTTTACGGTCAAATGAATGAACCACCAGGAGCGAGAATGCGCGTTGGTCTCTCTGGTTTAACCATGGCGGAATACTTCCGTGACGTCAACAAACAAGACGTATTGTTATTCGTTGACAATATCTTCCGTTTCGTTCAAGCGGGTGCTGAAGTATCCGCACTCCTCGGCCGTATGCCTTCTGCAGTAGGTTATCAACCCACCCTCGGTACTGACGTAGGTGACTTACAGGAACGTATTACCTCCACCAAAGAAGGTTCTATTACCTCGATTCAAGCGGTGTATGTACCTGCGGATGACTTAACTGACCCCGCTCCTGCGACTACCTTCGCTCACTTAGATGGTACTACCGTATTATCCCGTGGTTTAGCTTCTAAAGGTATTTACCCTGCGGTTGATCCTTTAGGTTCTACCAGCACCATGTTACAAGCTAATATTGTAGGTGCTGATCACTACGACACTGCGCGTGCCGTACAATCTACCCTACAACGTTACAAAGAACTTCAAGATATTATCGCCATTTTAGGTTTAGACGAATTATCTGAAGAAGACCGTATAGTTGTAGATCGCGCCCGCAAAATTGAGCGTTTCTTATCTCAACCTTTCTTTGTAGCTGAAGTATTCACTGGTTCTCCTGGTAAATATGTCACCTTAGAAGACACCATCAAAGGTTTCAAAGCAATTCTCTCCGGTGAATTAGATGATTTACCTGAGCAAGCTTTCTACTTAGTTGGCGACATCGAAGAAGCTAAAGCCAAAGCTGAAAAACTCAGAAAAGGCTAATCAGTGATCAGTTATCAGTGATCAGTTATCAGTGATCAATCTATTTATTGTTAACTATTAACGGTTAACGACTAACTGAAAATTGTTAACTACTAACTGATAACTGGTGACTGTTAACTGTTAACTGTAAATATTGTTATTCAAAACATAAAAGATAATGAGCTTAAATGTGCGTGTAATTACCCCAGATAAAACTGTTTGGGACGCGGTAGTGGATGAGGTAATTTTACCTAGCACCACTGGACAATTAGGTATTTTGACAGGCCATGCTCCTCTCTTAACTGCCCTTGATGTAGGTGTCATGCGTGTGCGTCCGGGTAAAGAGTGGAAGGCGATCGCCGTTATGGGTGGTTTTGCTGAAGTGGAAGACAATGTGGTTAAAGTTCTGGTCAATGGCGCTGAATTAGGCGAAAAAATTGATCAACAAACTGCTAAAACTGAGTTTGAACAATCTCAACAGACTTTAGCTTCAACGTCTGCGGATAATCGTCAGGCCAGTATTCAAGCAACCCAAGCTGTAAAACGCACTCGTGCTCGCTATCAAGCAGCCGGTGGAATGGTTCAACTCTAAAGTAGGTAATAGGTAATAGGTAATAGGTAATAGGTTTTTTTAGATCAAAGATAACAGATAATAGGTTTTTGATTCTTGATTATTTTTCATCTCTTACCTATTACTTATTACTTATTACCTATTACTTTACCTTTACCCTAATTGCGGGTAGCACTAGTTTGTTAGTTGCTTCCAGCGAAAACCACGGCGGGGAATTTACCTTGAGCTTCAAGGAAAGTTGTTTTTTTGCCGTGTTCTTGCCAAAAGTTAATTACTTCGGTTGCTTCGTTCAATACTTGAATTTTCTCTTCTTCTTCGATCCAGTGTTTGGAGTCGAGTTCATCTTTTAGTTGTTGCCAAGCATCATTACGAGGCCAGAAAAAATACGCTGTTAAGGGGCTAGTTCCTTTACCCACTACTTGATCCACTGCGATCGCTACGTTAGCATCTAACCATAGCACTTTTAAAATAAATTTGGAATCCAAATTAGACCACCAATAAAATAAACAATTTTCTATTTTAACATATTCATGAAGGCTATTCTAATTTTTGATATTGACGGCGTAATCCGTGATGTCGGCGCTTCCTACCGTCGGGCGATCGCCGATACTGTGGAAAAGTTCACTAATGGTGCTTTTCGTCCAACTATTACTGACATTGATGACCTCAAATCCGAGGGGATTTGGAATAACGACTGGAAAGCGTCAGAAGAGCTGATTTATCGCTATTTTGAGTCGCAAAATCAGACTAGATCAGAGATCAATCTTGATTACGAGGCGATCGTGACCTTTTTTCAATCCCGTTATCGGGGACAAAATTTCGATGGCTACATTACCACAGAACCACTACTTTTGTCAAGGGGTTATTTAGAAAACTTAACAAAATGTAACATTGGCTGGGGCTTCTTCAGTGGAGCGACGAGGGGTTCAGCAGAGTTTGTGTTGAAAAAGCGAATTGGTTTAGAAAATCCAGTTTTGGTGGCGATGGAAGATGCTCCCAGCAAACCGGATCCTGCGGGTTTATTTGAGGCGATCGCCCAAATTAGTTCCGAAAATGTGCCGGTAATTTACGTTGGGGATACGGTTGCGGATATGTACACCGTGGTTAGGGCGCGGGAATTTGCCCCATTTCGTCAGTTTCTGGGGGTTGGGGTGTTACCTCCCCATGTGCTAGATTTGCAGGAGGTTGCTGACAGTTATAGCGCAAAATTAAAAGATGCTGGAGCTACCGTGGTAATTGACAATGTGGAACAATTAACCCCAGAATTGGTGTTCGCTTTATGGTAAGTGAAGGTAGGCCGTGCAAGTTACTTTAATTATGCTGAGGATACTTAAATCTGTCGATAATTATCCACCTTACAAATAGGAGATAATAATTATGAATCCGATTAATAAATGTGTATTTTGCCAAGGAAATGTCTTAGAACAAAAAGTAACTGAAATTATTAGAGGTTGTAGCAATACCGCAAGCTTAACTATTAATACTTTAGTTTGTAAAAATTGTGGTGAGCGTTATTATAATACAGAAACAATCAGAAAATTTGAGTCGATTAAAACTCAATTAGAAACCGAAAAAACAGAGGATTTAATTTGTATTGGTAAGTCTTTTGAAGTATCTTAATACCTTATTTTTGAGAGGAAAAATTAACCCCAGAATTGGTGTTCGCTTTATTTTAGTTTAGTAGGGTTGGCAATTCTTTTAATTGTTTTGATTGCCGATTAAATCTGAGATAATGTCACCCTACAATTAAAGTTGAATCACTTTATTGATAAAAAAAAATTAAAGGATAGTATGGGATATTTAGTTGGCACAAAATTAGGAATTATGAGAGACAATTCTTGATTATGGGAAGATATTATGATACCATGTAAAGACGATAATCATTTGATAGTTTTGTTATATGAAAAGCGTTTTAATTGTTACTTATGGCCGCAGTGGTTCTACTTTATTAATGGGTCTTCTCAATAGTATAGATGGCTATTTAATTAGGGGAGAAAATGCTAATTTTTTCTTTGGTTTATTTCAATCTTACCAAAGTTTACTGGAAACAAAATCTCATAAAAAGAGCCAAAAAACTACTCATCCTTGGTTTGGTGCTGAAGTTATTCAAGAAAAAAAAGTTCTGCAAGGTATGTCGAATATAGCCAAACAATTGATATTGGCTGATAAGTTAAAAGATGAAAGTATTAAATGTTATGGGTTTAAAGAAATCAGATATGCTGATGACAAAGTAGCTAAAAAATTAGCCACTTATTTGGATTTTCTTAAGCTAATTTTTCCTAATTGTAAATTTATTTTTAATACCAGAAGTTTTGCTGATGTGAAAAATAGTGGTTGGTGGCAAAAAAAGAAAGATGATAAAGTTAGGGAAAAACTCGAAAAATTAGAAATGGCCTTTAGTGAATATGCTAAAAATCATAGCAATTGTTTTTCAATTACTTATGAAGATGTGATTAATAAAACCGAAAGGTTAAAAGAAATGTTTGTTTTTCTCGAAGAAGAATACAATGAACAGTCTATTGACCAAGTTTTGAGTATCCCACATAGTAACAATGTATCTAAAACCTTAGGGACAACAATGGTACGATAAAGTTTGCTGTATCAGGTGTAAAGTCTCGCTACCTTGACAATATAATTTAAGTTTCTAAAAACTTGATTTTTTATTAAGCATTACAATGATTACATAGGGCTTGCTGAATAAGTGAACGAAAAAACAAACAGTTTTGATAAATTAATAAATAAAAAATAAGTATAATTTTTATTTATCAAATTTTATCTTTTAT
>JAABRE010000006.1 GCA_011391125.1 Synechococcales cyanobacterium S06 | reverse complement strand
GGTTAAGGTTTATTATGACCAATTATATGAAAGTTTAGCCGCAAGTTATGGCGTATTTTTACCAGATTTAATCTTAGATTTTGCCTTAAATTTAGCGCACATTTCCCAACCAGATTGGGCAAAATCCCAAGTCATTAATTCCCTGAAATTATGGCTAAAACAACGTCACCTTTTAGGTAATGAAGTAACCAGCGATGTGGGTATAAACGAGCTTTTGTCAAGCCTTGAAGATAACATAACTATCGGTGATAAAAGCTATATCGAAAAGTTAAATCAATGTTTAGATATTCTGGGTTATGAAGATACAAAAAAAGTTGATTTCAATTTTTATGAACCAAACTTTATAATTATAAAGGAATTAGAAATTGAGGAAGAAGTAGAGGAAATTCCTCCTAAATCTCAGGAAGAAATAGATAAGGAGAATCTTATTCCTTATTTAAAGGGTTTAAATGTTATTAGAAAACATGAAATTACACCCAAATCTATTTATTACAATCATAAACCAATTACTCAACAATTATTGAATTCTGGTATTTCTTCTGATTTTAAATATTTCGCAGGGGTATTTGTGGGACATTATAAAAGGGACTATAAACGTCGTGATGTTCAATGTTTATATGTTAGGGTATTTGATTTTAATTCTGGTAATTTAATTCAAGATATAGAATTAAGTACATTCTTGGTTTATGCGAGTCAATTTTCTATAGAAAATTGTCAACCAATAATTATTAATAATCTATTTAAGCAATATTTAGCTGTTTATAGAGATTATCGAGAATATAATAATTATTCTTATGATAGAAATAACAAAGAACATCGAATAGAAATTTATGATAAATTAGGAACACAAACTGTATTTGATATTAATGAATCAGAAGTTCAAAATCATTGGAATTGGATGATAAGAAAAAATGATCCTATTGTCTCTATTCGTGATTCACAAACAAAGATCAAGGTTTTAATTACCAGTAAAAATGATCGTTTTTTATCCTTTGCAAATCATAAAGGTAATATAGAAGTTTGGGAATTTGTTAATAATAAGGTACAATCTAAAAATTATGTGTTACCTCACGGAAATCAAGTTAATTCATTGGTATTTAGTCCCAATGAACAATTATTAGTTAGCAGTGGGGATTATAAAATTAACATTTGGGAAGTAAAAACTGGCAATTTATTAGGAATAATTAATTATAATTATCGTGATTTTAAATCCCTAATATTTAGTCCCGATGGTAATACAATATTCGGGATTACTGATAATAAAAATATAACCCAATGGGATATTAATAGCAAAGAAGAAATAAGGACATTTTCCAGCGATAAAAGTAATATTATCACGATCGCCATTCATCCCGAAGGCAAAATTTTAGCTAGTAGTTATGAAGATAAAACCGTTAAATTTTGGTACATTCCCACAGGAGAAGAATTACACAGTATTAACGAAGAAGTAAGGGTAATGTCCTTTAGTTCAGATGGTCAGACCTTCGCTACTTTAAATAATAATACCGCGAAATTGTGGCGATCTCTTTAATAAACAAATTGCGAAACTACGAAAAAATGTCATTCTTCGCGCTGCTCAGAATCTCCGAGATACTTCGCTACACTCAGTATGACATTTTAGACATTTTGAGTTTCGCTCATTGGTCTATTATTTTAGCTACGGTTATTTTTGGAGATTTCATAATAATTATTTAAGGGACATTTTTTAAGTGAGTAGGGTAAGCAATTTATTTTCAATTATTAATTATTAACTTGATTTTTGTTAAATTCCCTTTAATTATTAAGCTTTTTGTTCAATCATACTAGCTAAAATTCCCATGATGTTAGAGATTTCTTTAATACCATAATCATCTAAGTCAATATAAACGGAATTATCCTCTAATTTTAGGAATTTCCAGATATTTCCAGAGGTAATTACTCCATAAATTTTATCTATTTGATTACCTTCTTTTTCGTTAAAAATTCTGGCAGCGATCATTTCTGCAATACATTGACCTAAACCAGTCATAATATTTTCATTTTTTGCTTCAACAATGGTGATAATCGGGGAATTTAAAAATAGTTGCTCTGGAGATTTACTAATAATAAAGTCACAAAAACCGGTTAAATTTTTTTCCTTATCTACGTTTAAATCTGTGCCAGAAAAAATACTTATTTCTCGTTTAAATATTTTTCTAAGTTCCACTAAAATAGGAGCAATAATTAATTCCGATCGCCCTTTTTCTGTGTTAATAGATATCGCTAATGGCACATTTTCTGACAATGTTTCTGTTAGAAAATCGCTAATTTTTATCTGTTTAATCTCTGAAAAGATACCTGTCTTTTCCACTATTTTAAGTGTAAATAATTCTTGAATTTTCTTTAAGGTAAAATCACTGTAAGCCATTAATATAACCCTATTAGAAAGTGAAGTAGGTAATTTATTTTAACCTATAAATTACCTACTTCACTAATTTTTACACTACCGCTCGTTTGTAAGCTTCGTCAAGCACTTCCGACAGGGTGGGATGCGCATGAATATTAAATGCAAGGTCCTGGACTTTTGCCCCATTGGCGATCGCATTTGCCGCTTCTTGAATCAAATCTGACGCATGAATCCCGATGATGTGAACGCCCAACAATTCCCCCGTATCCTGACGGTAAATAACTTTGGCCATTCCTTCAGTTTCTTTTTCAGCCAAAGCTTTAGAATTTCCTTTAAAATAAGTCTTTGCAGTTGCAACTTTAAAGCCTTTTTTCTCCCCTAATTCGATCGCCGCTGGTTCAGTCAATCCAACGTAGCTAATCTCAGGGTGGGTAAAGGCTGCGGCTGGAATGCAACGATAGTCAACGGTTTGGGCGCGTCCGCAAATGTTTTCGACTGCGATTACACCTTGACCGGAAGCTGCGTGAGCTAACATCATCTTACCAGTTGCGTCGCCCACTGCCCATAAATGGGGCACAGGTTGACCATCTTTGATTACTGCCATGCGATCGTCAACATCAATAAAACCGCGTCTGTCGGTTTCTACGCCGACACTTTCTAAACCTAGGTTTTTGGTTGCAGGAATTCGTCCAGTGGCCACGAGACATCCGTCAACTTCCAAAACTTCCACCACTTCCTTAGTTTTTGCGTTGGTAAGTTCAATGACAACGGGGTTTCCGGGGGTTATTTTAGTTGCGAAAACTCCCGTATAGGTTTCGATGTCACGGGAATCAATCAAGACGCGTTTGGCAATTTTGGCGATTTCAGGATCAAATCCGGGCATCAACTCGTCGAGCGCTTCAATCATGGTGATTTCGCAACCCAAAGCGGTGTAAACGTCGGCAAATTCCAACCCAATGTAACCACTACCAATGACGGCCATCCATTTGGGTAATGATTCTAGTCTCACTGCATCATCGCTGGTGAATACGGTTTTCCCGTCAATGGTGATGCCGGGAGGTACAAAGGGGACTGAACCTGGACACAACATGATGTCTTTAGCAGTAATGATTCTTTCGCCTTTGTCCGTGGTGACACTGACTTTTTGTGGACCTGCGACTTTTCCCCAACCGTGAATTGTGTCAACTTTCAGACGTTTTAAACTGTTGGTTAAGTCACCACGAATTTTATTGACTAAATCGGTTGCATGAGCGGCGATCGCCTCCCGCTTGAAGTTTACTCCACTGACTTGAACGCCGATACTTTCGAGGTGGGATTGATCAGCTAATTCCCGAACTTTGCCGGAAGCTGCAAGTAAAGCTTTAGAAGGGATGCAACCACGGTTGACACAAGTTCCCCCCATGTCGGCAGCTTCAATAATTGCTGTTTTTAAACCACATTTTACTGCGTGTAAAGCAGCGCCGTGGCCGCCAACACCGGCCCCAATAATCACTAAATCATAATCAAACTGCTGACTCATGGATACTACTAAATAAAGGTACAAACTTCTATTGTCACATTTTCTCAGAAATTAGTAAAATAGTTAGTAGATATAAGTAGATGGTTATAATTATTAGTAAAAAGAGAAAGGTATTTTTTAACTTCGTAATTAAGTTTAGGAGCGCTAAAGCGCAACAACGAACCCTTATTCGTTTTATCTTTAATTACACTTCCCTATTTAGTATTGACAATTACTCTAGCTAAAATAAGACGTTTAAATTTAAGAAAAACTCTTATTTTTTCCTCCTCTAAATACAATAAAATTAAATACTTATTAATTACTAATTACTAATTGTTAATTATCCTATACCAGAGAATAAAAATGATTGCCATTGTTACACCAGAAAAAATCCATTTGTCTCCGGGGACATTAGTTCATTTAGTTGGTAATTGGACAGATTATCAAACATTTCTTGAGCGAAAAGGCGAAAAACCCAATCCACGCATAAAATATCGACAAGGAGAAATATTATTAATGTCACCTCTTCCTAAACATGGCCGAAAAGCAAATATAATTGCTGATGTAATTAAAATTTTACTAGATCATTTAGGTAAAAAATATGAAGCATTTACTCCCATTACCATGAACTTACCCGAAATAAGTGGAATTGAACCTGACTATAGTTTTTATATCACGAATTGGCAAGTTACCATGGGGAAAGATAGGCTTGATTGGACTAAAGAACCTGCACCAGATTTAGTCTTAGAAATTGACGTTACCAGTTATACAAATGTCAATGATTATCTTCCCTATAAAGTCCCAGAAGTGTGGATTTATAAAAACGATCAACTGCTAATTTATCGTTTTGAAACTGATAGTTATTCCCTTGTTTCTGATAGTATTTATTTCCCCAATTTTAACCTCTCTCAACTAATAGCAGAATACTTTGAACTTGCAAACCAAAATAGTTCAAGTGTGGTAACAAATCTTTTCAGAAAACGTTTTCCCTGCTCCTAAAAATCTGTTTTTTATCTTATTTTACGGGGAGAGAAATCCGATTTCTGACAAATCATTTACCTCTTACCTAATAATCCCTTCCCCGCCAATTTTTCGGCTTTTGTTGCGCTGATAGGAAAATACGCGCTACGGCTAAAACGTCAGCAAACGGTGACAACCAGAAAAATATCGGGATTGGCTTTTGATACGATGGGGCGATCGCCAGCAACATAGCAAAACGAATCAAGATTAAAAATACATTGAGTCCCAGAACAATCACAAAAAATAAGGAATTTGCGCCGAAGAATAGGTTATACAATAGGACAATACATAAAGGTAAATTTAAGCCCTGTATAGCTAATAAAACCCACAATTCCAGCCATAATTGGCCTTGGGAGGCGGCATCTTTGAGGTCTAATGACCTTCCCCACTCCTGCCAAGTTTCGGCCATCCCTTGATACATTCGCACCTTGATCACCTTAGCACCATCCAAAAAACCGACTTTGAAGCCATTTTTGGCGGCAAATCGCGCTAAAGTAACATCATCGCAGAAAGAATCCTTCGCACTCGTGTAACCTTCTAATTGCTCCAACACACGACGTTTAACGAGGAAACATTGACCATTGGCCATTACTCTGTCAGGAGCTTGTTTTTTTACACCTGCAGAATCAAATCTGTATAGCAAAGTCATCAATAAAGCGGGTTGTAACCACCATTCTCCAGGGTATTTGAGGATAAATTGGGGAGACAAGGACAACACATCATAACCTTCCTCGTTGGCAGCTTCAACCACACTGGCCACTAAACCGGGTTGAGGTTGCGTGTCTGCATCAACTCCCAAAATCCATTCACTTTGGGGAGAACTGTTTAAAAAGCCATTGTGCAGCGCCCATGGCCTTCCTACCCAACCTTGGGGGAGGGGTGGATCATTGATGACACGGAAACGGGGGTCAGTGTTGGCCTGATTTTTCACCTTGTCGGCTGTGCCATCAGTTGAATAGCTATCCACTACGATAATTTCCCTCACCTCGTAACTTTGGCGAGTTAATCCTTGTAAACAGGGGTCAATTCTGGCCGCTTCATTGAGGGTAGGGACAACGACGCTAACTTTTCCCAATAATTCAAGAGTGGGTTGAGACGGGGTTAAAGGAGGTTTACGGGTTGCGCCTTTTATCAAAGAAGCTAAAAAAATTAAACTGGGAAAACCTTGGAATATTAATAAAAAGAAGGAAAATGTTGCCATGTTATCAGTTATCAGTTATCAGTTATCAGTTATCAGTTATTTTAGCAATAACCAATAACAAATATTCATTATCAATTATCCATTATCGGTTATTAATTGTAATAATTCTGATTCTGTTAATATTTTTACTCCTAATTTTTGTGCTTTTTCTAATTTTGATCCTGCTTTTTCTCCACATAGTAAATAATCGGTATTTTTACTGATAGAACTACTTATTTTTCCTCCTGCTTTTTTGATGATTTTCTCTGCTTCCTGTCGTTTTAAGGTGGGTAATGTTCCTGTTATGACCAAGGTTTTATTAGTTAAAATATTAGAAGTAGGTTTAGTCACTTTTGCTTGTTCAAAGGATAAACCAGCATTAATTAAACTGGAAACTAAGGCCTGATTTTCGTCACTTCTTACCCATTCAAATAGCGATTGAGCTATTTGTTGACCTATTCCGTTTACTGATTCTAATTTAGGGAGAGATACCTGGGATAATTTTGTCCAAGTGGGGAAATTTTCCGCTAATATTTCTGCATTTGTTTTCCCGACATACCTAATTCCTAAACCATAGAGAAGTCGCGAATAAGGTTGGCTTTTTGAATTGGCGATCGCCTCGACAATATTAGTAGCAGAAGTTGCTCCCATTTTCGGTAAAGTTTCGATTTGTGCGACGGTTAAATTGTATAAGTCAGCGATGGATTTTACGAGGCCATTTTCCACTAATAAAATCACGATTTTTTCACCCAAACCCTTAATATTTAGAGCATCTCTGCTACACCAATGAATTAAACTTCCTCGTAGGATAGCTGGACAAGAATTATTAACACATCGAATCACTGCTTCTTGGGGAGTCTTTTGCAAAAGTGAACCACATTCGGGACAGTTTTTTGGGAAGATAAAAGGTTGGGAATTTTCTGGTCGTAATTCGGGTAAAACCTGGACAACTTCTGGGATAATTTCTCCTGCTTTTCTAACGACAATCGTGTCACCTATTCTAATATCTAAATCCGCAATTCTTCCCTCATTATGTAAAGTGGCTCGTTGGACAATTGTCCCAGCTAAATGTACAGGTTGCATAATGACTAATGGTGTCACTGCACCAGTTCTACCCACTTGTACTATAATATCTTTAACTTGGGTTGGTGCTTCTTCGGCGGGATATTTAAGGGCGATCGCCCAACGAGGAAATTTCTGTGTGAAACCCAATTTTTCCTGTAAATTAAGTTCATTTATTTTAATAACAACACCATCTGTTAAATAAGGTAAATTTTTTCTGGCAATTTCCCAATTATCACAGTAATTTTCTACCTCGTTTAAACTATTGCAAATTTGCCGATGAACATTTACCTTAAAACCCATGTCATGGAGCATTTGTAAACTTTCCCACTGAGTAGAAATAGTGTTATTTTCTAGGTATAAAGTATAAGCAAAAAAGTCTAACTTCCGTTGGGAAACCATCAGGGGATCAAGTTGTCTTAAAGTGCCAGCTGCCGCATTACGGGGGTTAGCAAAAAGTTGTTCACCCTGCTTTTTTCTTTCCTCATTAAGATAATCAAAAACTGCTAAACTTAAGTAACATTCTCCTCGAATTTCCACAATTTCGGGAGGATTTTCTAAATTTAATTTCAGGGGAATACTCCTAATCGTTTTCACATTTTGGGTAATATCTTCCCCTGTAATTCCATCTCCCCTAGTCACCCCTTTAACTAATATCCCATTTTCGTAGGTTAAAGCCAAAGCTGAACCATCAATCTTTAACTCACAGACATATTGACACTTTTCATCACTTAATTTTTGCCATTTAGTTTCCCACTGATTTAAATCCTCAAAATTAAAGGCATTTTCTAAACTATAAAGGGGAATATTATGCTTAATTGAAGTAAATTTATCAGCAGGAAATTCTCCTATTCTTTGAGTTGGACTATCGGGAGTAATAAACTGAGGATATTGTCTCTCTAAATCCTGCAATTGTCGGTATAATTGATCATAAACAGAATCCTCCATAATGGGATTATCTAATACATAATAAGCATAGTTAGCTTTTTGCAATTGTTGGCGTAAATTTTCGATTTCTTGTCTCATTTTTCCCTCTTAAAATTTGTTAAATTTATATATTATATTCTTTTTTTAGTGGTAAAGTGCAGCAACAAACTGATTAATTAAATTATTTTTAACATAAATAAAAGGTCTTAGAAAAGACCTTTTATAATTGAATATTAACTCGGAAAAATCGTCACCTAAATAAGAATCTTCTGACATAAATTACAACCTCAAAAATAAGTCATCAATTATGGTTTAATGAAGATATTTTTAAGTCGTTTCTAACCAATCATATATCCTGTCTAAATCTTCAAGAGTGACTAAACCGTATTGCCAAAGTATCATTGGTAAAGGACCAGGATTTTTTTGCAATGAACGTTCAGCAATGGCGATAGAATCATTAGACAGTCTTAATTCTTCTTGGAGAAAACGAATAAATTGAGTATAGTTGACGGATGGAATCATGTCCTACACCTCCTAAAATGTACTTAAATGGAGTTATTTTGATTGTCTTGTCATTAATGATCAAAAAGAATATTTTATCTATTATGAAGGTAAAAGTATCTATTGTCTGTGATCTTATGCGCAAAGTTAGATTAATTTGAACACTTTGTTGTCTTTTAACGAAAATACCTGATAACTACAGAGAAAAGAGTTTAACACTAAGAAACAAATAAAGCAACCTTTTTAGGTTAGATTTTTCGATAATTATAATTTAGAATAACATTAATGGTATTAATTGGGATCAGTGAAATTATGGATAGGGATCAGGGAAAAAATTATTAAAATTTATTAAATACTTGAATAAACAGATGGATATTTGCAAAGTAAACAAACAGAAAAAAGACAAGATTACAATTTCTTGGAAAATTGGCTTAGAAAAGTTGTGATTATCGTTACTACTAGGCGAGAAAAAAGAGTTATCCTAGAGTAAGATCGACATTTTAGAAAATAAATTTACAAACCAGAAGCAAAAAATAGCTCTCAAAAATGACCATCCTATTAATTTAATTGGGATAATATGAAT
This sequence comes from Synechococcales cyanobacterium S06, assembly GCA_011391125.1. Taxonomy (GTDB): domain Bacteria; phylum Cyanobacteriota; class Cyanobacteriia; order Cyanobacteriales; family JAABRE01; genus JAABRE01. Next base: position 90,521 of record JAABRE010000006.1, on the reverse strand, counting down.
CAAGAGGACAAACACAATTGGACTTTATTGCAAAATAAATGGCGATTTTTTCCCTATCTCACCTTGGGAATTGTAATATTTTCGTTAAATTCCGTAACAAATCTTAACTTTTTTCTCAAAGGTTATGTTGTTTTATTAGAGGCACAAATTGGGATCGTGTTATTATATTTTCTAATGGGAAAACTCGCCAAAACTAACAAAAAAAAAGACAAATTTAAAGTGATGGAATAAAATATGAGCAATACAATCGTAAAAAATAAAACTACAGCAACAGTATTAGCTTTTTTTGGTGGAGGTTTAGGATTTCATAAATTTTATTTAGGGGAGACAAAAGCAGGTGTTTTTTATTTAATTTTTTGCTGGACTTATATTCCTAGTATTCTCGCTTTTTTTGAGTTTATTGGTTTGATTTCCATGACGGAACAAGCTTTCAATATTAAATATAATCCCCATTTAATTCCTAGTAATATTAACGAATCTTCCCATGATAAAATTACAACTTTAAAGGAATTAAAACAATTATATGATTCTGATATTATAACAGCAGAAGAATATGAACAAAAACGAAGAAAATTCTTAGATTCTTTATAAATATATGTCAGATTTATCTACTATTTTAAGAAAAACACCTAACTGGTTATGGTATTCTTTTATTCCTGTTTTCGGAGGATTAAGTTTCGTATATGCAGGAAATCAGACGAAAACTAAACCTTGGATTTGGTTAGGATTAGGTATTACAGGAATCAGCTTAATTTTAGCTTCTACTGAAATCTTCCCTTTAATCTGGTTATTTCAAATAGGAACATCTTTTTATTTAAAGAAAAAATATTTACTAAAAACCAGTCTTAAAAAAGTAGCTATTACGGACAGAGAAACTGCGAATATTGTCGCAGAATATCGAGGTAAAATCGATATAAATACAGCCTCAAAAGATGACTTAGTATATAATTTAGATTTACCCATCGTTTATGCTAATCAAATCGAAGCAATCAGAAAAGATGGTTTTACTTTTACTAGCATAGAAGAATTAACCGATGTCGCTGGAATACCTGAAAGTTATGTGTATAAAATCGAACCTTTAGTAACATTTAGTTATGATATTAATCAGGATTTTGCAATTTCTTGGCAACGTTTAAATAAGTTTTCTGAAAGTCAATTAATCGAAAGTGGAATAACTCCAGAAATAGCGAGAAAAATAGTAGTCGAAAGGGAAAAAAATGGCTTATATTCTTCAGTAATCGACCTAAAAAATCGCACCAATTTACCTTTAAACCATTATCAACATTTAATTTAGTTCGTTATTGATGCTCTAGCCCCACCTATGTTTGGGCTGAAGCCCAACAACGAGCCAAGTTAATCCAGTTCGTTGTTGATGCTCTAGCCCTGAATCTGCTTGGGCTGAAGCCCAACAACGAGCCAACTTATTTGCTCCATTCGGTGTGGAAAAATTCGCCACGGGGTTTGTCGGTGCGTTCATAGGTATGTGCGCCGAAATAATCACGTTGAGCTTGGGTTAAATTTTGGGGTAGAGTAGCTCGGCGATAACTGTCGAAATAATCTAAAGAGGCGCTAAAAGCAGGAACTGCCAGACCAAGTTTGTTCGCAGTAATCAATACTTCCCGCCAAGCTTCCTGACGGTCTAAAATTGATTGTTTAAACTCAGGAGCTAACAGTAAATTCGGCAAACTGGGGTTGTCATGAAAAGCCGACTTAATTTTATCGAGGAAACCTGCTCGAATAATACAGCCACCCTTCCAAATACGGGCGATTTCTCCCAAATCAAGATTATAGTCAAAATCTGCCGAAGCCTTGCTAATAAGTGCCATTCCTTGGGCATAGGAACACATTTTGGAGCAGTATAGCGCATCTCTAATTTGATTCACTAACCGATCCACTTCGCCATCGAATTTAACCACTGGTCCAGTCAATTGGCTAGAAGCAGCAACCCGCTCAGTTTTGTAGGATGACATAGCCCTAGCATAAACTGCTGCATAAATGGTAGGAATTGGCACTCCTAATTGTAAGGAATTCATGACAGTCCAAGTGCCAGTGCCTTTTTGTCCGGCGGAATCGACAATGAAGTCAATTAAATGCTGATTAGTTTCGGAGTCAATATACTTAAAAATATCGGCAGTAATCTCAATTAAAAAGGAATTTAACTCATCTGTCTCATTCCAAGCCGCAAATACTTCGTGTAGCTCGTCATTGCTCAATCCTGCGGCATTTTTCAGTAAATCATAAGCTTCCGCAATCAACTGCATATCGCCGTATTCAATCCCGTTGTGGACCATTTTGACGTAATGTCCAGCACCCCGCGGACCGATGTAGGTGACACAGGGACCGTCGTCAACTTGGGCAGCAATTTTCACTAAAATGGGCTCTAATTCTTTATAGGCACTTTCTGTGCCTCCGGGCATTAAACTTGGTCCGTTGAGTGCTCCTTCTTCTCCGCCGCTGACTCCCATGCCAACAAAGCCTAAACCCGTGGCTTCTAATTCAATGGTGCGTCTTTCGGTGTCTTCATAGAGGGAGTTTCCGCCGTCAATAATCATGTCTCCCTCTTCTAATAAGGGTTTCAGCTCTTGAATTACGGCATCAACTGGCTGGCCTGCTTTCACCATCACTAAAATTTTGCGGGGTCTTTCCAAAACCTGCACAAATTCCTCAAGACTGTAAGCGGCTTTGACATCTTTACCAATTGCTCTTTTAGCCATAAAGTCTTCGGTTTTTGCAGCAGTTCGATTATATACTGCAATGGGAAAGCCTCTACTTTCAACGTTGAGAGCGAGGTTTTCGCCCATGACTGCTAAACCAATGACTCCAAAAGTGCGTTTTGCCATAATGTTCCTATTTTTTTAAGATTCCTTTTTTAGGGTAACTTGATCCCCATTTTTAATACCAGAAAATAGGTTAAGATTTTTTACAGATTGTTAACATTTGGGTTTGTAGTTGCGCTTTAGCGCTATCTTTGGCAATAAATCGCAACTACAAATCGAAAAAGTATAAATTTATTAATCAAATGTTTAGTGTAATTATTCCCACTTATAATCGTTTACCGATTTTAGAGAAGTGTTTATTAGCTTTAGAAAACCAGACTTTTAAGGATTATGAAATAATTGTGGTGGATGATGGTTCGACCGATGAAACCATAGCTTGGCTAACAGAAAATAAACAAAAGTTAGCCCATGTAAAGTTATTTTTGCAAAATCACCAAGGACCAGCTATTGCCAGAAACTTAGGAGTAATGCAGGCAAAAGGAGATATAATTGTTTTTATTGATAGTGATTTAGTAGTAACAGAAACCTTCTTAGAATTTCACGCCAATGCTTTAGGGATCGGCAAAGATTTTGAGCAAAATAATCCTATTTTTACCTATGGAGCGGTTATAAATACCTGTAATTTTGATAATCCTACCGCCGAAAAATATAAAATTACCGACTATTCTGCTGCCTATTTTGCGACAGGAAATGTGGCAATTCATCGTAACTGGTTAGAAAAAGCTGGTTTATTTGATACCAATTTTCAGTTATATGGTTGGGAAGATTTAGAATTAGGCGTAAGGTTAAAAAAATTAGGGTTAAAATTAATCAAATGTCCCGAAGCCGTGGGTTATCATTGGCACCCTCCCTTTAATTTAGAGCAAATTCCCAACTTAATTGAACAGGAACAACAAAGAGGGAAAATGGGGGTTTTATTTTACCAAAAACACCCAACTTTGGCGGTAAAAATGATGATCCAAATGACTGTTTTACACCGTATTTTATGGGGAATATTAACATTAGGAGGCCTTTTAAATGAAAACACGATGAAACCTTTATTACAGTGGTTACTAAAGCAAAATAAACCCCAATTAGCCTTAGAAATCGCCCGAATTTTCCTTAATTGGTATAACGTAAAAGCGGTTTATCAATATGCCAAAAAAGTTAAGATTAGCTGATCATATCAGTTAAAAAGCATTTAGTTTTCTTGACTTTATTAAACTGTAGGGAGAGCAATTTAATGATAAATTTAAAATTATTTGTCTTTCTCTAATTGAGAAAAAATTGTGGTAAATGTGATGGTAATTGTGGTAAAAACGTTAGTCTGAAAATTTAAATCCCTGCCCAAGGTAATCTGGGCAGGGATTTTTACTCTAGTTTAGTCGGGAAAGATTCCCGCCTAACTTAAATTGTTCGACTGGATTTAGCCTCCGTGGAAGACCCCATCAGCCAAGCCTAAACCATTGTTATACTTATCCAGTTGTGTGTGGATAGTGTTGCCAGCATCTAGGGAGAAACCAGCAGCAGTGTTCAAGTTGTAGGGACTTGGTAAACCCGTTGCGCTGGTAATACCAGTGTTCCAGTAGGAATTGACAGTCGGGCTATTTACCGTGCTGTTGACCAGTTGATTGAGTGCGCCATCGCCCTTTTGATCGCCATTTTCGTCTGGGGTTAAGGCTTGCAGCCAATCAACAGCCTCGTTGATGTAGTAGCGGGCATCCTTATCGGTGGAATTGGCGGTATCAATGGGGTTGCCAGCGAGATAATTCAACCAACTAGCCACGAGATCACGTCCGAGGGTGTACCGATCATCTTTTTGCCCTCCTTTCGGGTGCTGACTAGAATCAACAATCTTGCGTGCCTGATCAAGGGTGTAGAAGAGGGTATCTTCCCCTGTGTCAGTCATGCCATTGCGGTTGTAGTCGCCGATGAGCAGCCCGATTTGATAACTGTTAGTCACCGGATCGAGGACTTGTCCAGCTGTGGCAGAATTGGTGTAAGGCGAATGGAACAGGTCGCCAGTGGGGAAGTTGGTAGTCCCAGCTTGTGCCGGTTGATTATTGGCGTGGCCATCCCAGAACCTCTGCCATGTGGTGTTCTGCCAGAAACCAGGAGTACGAACACCTGGCGGCGTAATGGCTGATTCGCCGGTATAGCTGCTAGAGTCATTAGCGGTGGGGGTGCGATTATCACTCAAACTGACAGTCTCAGATGTAACCGTGCCGATATTGTTATAGCTGCCAGCAACCGCCGTACTCGAGTACGTGTAAGTCCAGGTCTCATTAGGAGAGAGAATGCCGTCATTACCAACATCCGTACTGGTATTTAAGGTGGCCTGGAAGTCATCACTTGGATCGCCTGAAGTACCGTTGTCATCGGTCACGCTGACGTTATTGAGGCTTAAAACCCCTGTGTTCTTTACTGTATATATCCACTGAATAGCACTTCCGGCCGCAACCGTGATGCCGTCGCCCGTTAGGGTTCCATTGGTAGTCACCTTGTCGATTTCAATGTTGGTTGGGAGGTCGTTTTGTGGGATTTCAACAGTTTCAGTGTCAGTTTTTGGCTCGGTTTGGTTAGAATCAGCTGTGGCAACGTTAACTAAATTTGTACCAGCATCAATTTCTGCTTGAGTCACAGTATGACTGGCTGTATAAATCCAGCTTTCTCCAACATCTAAGTTGTTGTCCCCATTGATATCCCCACCAAAGAAAATCGGATTAAAATCATCACCTGTATTACTTGGGGTGAAGTTGTCATCACTTAAGGTAACTCCAGTTAGGGTTTGGTTGCCTGTATTGGTCACGGTGTAGGTGTAATTAATTACTTGACCTGCTGCGGTCACGGATTGATTATTTGCAACTTTATCAATGGTTAAGGATGGATTTTGCTGTACCGTGCTAATGGCATCATCAGATTGTGGGTCGGTTTGGTTGGTATCCACCGTCGCCACGTTGGTCAAAGTACCACCAGCATTGAGGTCAGCTTGAGTAACAACGTAATCAGCAGTGTAAGTCCAAGTTTCTGTGGTTTCCAGGATGTTGTTGGTGTTGGTATCACCACTGGTTAAGGTTGCACCACCAGCAAAGGCATCGGTTAACACTACGTTGGTGAGGTCAACATTACCGGTGTTGTCCACCACGATGGTGTACTCAATGGTTTCACCAGCGGTATCCACAATTGCGTCATCTGCGTTGGTGAAAAACTTGTCAATGGTCAGCGAGGGAGCGGCACCAAAGTAATGGCTCCAGTCGGTATCGCTAGGACTAGACAAGCCAGGAATTGGTGTGGTGCCGTCATTGTAAACAGGGTTGCCAGTTGCAGTGCCGATGTTGCTGTACTGTCCGGGGGTGGCGGTACCGGTAGCTTGGTAGAGCCAAGTTTCGCCGGGTTGGAGGATGTTGTCTTGGTTTGTGTCGCCGTCGTTCTTGCCGTCGTAGTTGGCATCTACAGCGGTGGGATTGACACCGGATACGCTATCGGTGACAGAAATGCCTGAGAGCCAAACGTTACCAGTCGTGGTGACATTGTAAGTCCAAGTTACTGGACTGCCAACCAAGATAAACGGTCCTGTTTCACTATCCGCATCTTCTGCGTTAGTGAACTTCTCGATATTAATATTGGTGCTGAAGTTGAGCGGAGTCGTATCTGAAAAGGGGATCGTGGTACCGACGGCGGTGGCTGAACCTGTGTTCAGGATTTGTGTGGTGCCTGGGGTTAAATTGGGGAAACTGTCGATGGTCACCTTGAAGGTCACTTCGTATGACCCGCCAACTGGCAGAGCGGTGACATTGTCGAGGAGGCTACCGCTTCCATCCAGAGGGAAAGCTGTCCCCGAACCATCGTCAGCATCGTCAGCAATTGGGGTCGTAACGCCAAGAGCATTCTTGAATGTGGTGCTATTAGCAACGTAAGTCGTATCGGCGGGGAGGTTATCCTTCAGCAGAATATTAGGCACGGGAGCGCGGCTGGTGTTGTTGACGACAATTTTATAGATTATTTCATCGCCTGGGCTTACATTTCCACTGTTATCCTTATCGTCAGACAGCGTGCCGTTCTTGCCTGCCGAAAATAGCGGTAGGGGGACGACTCCCGTACCCACATCCAAACCCGGAGCCAAACGGTTAGCTGTCGTTGGATCTTGTCCCCAGGCTGCCGCCAGCTTGACGCCAGACCCTAGGGTATAGATCAGTGTCCCGGTTTGGTTGCCATCGTCCGTGTCGTAAACCTTAGCCCGTTCGAGTTCCTTGAGGCTAAGCTTCTGGTCGTATTTGTTGCCGTTGGGATCGGTGAGGCTGCCGGTGGAAGGATTGGCATCGAAATCTACATAGACATCGACGGCCGTCTCACCATTGCCGACGGGCGTAACCCAGACCGGATTACCGTTTTCGTTGGGACTGATGGAGGATGTGGGATCGCGACCGATTCCCAAACCAATGAGCACCTGAGGTGTCAGCGAATCTTGGGGAATGAGCGAGAACCCCCAGTCCCATGCTTGGTTGCCGTTTGTATTCGTATCGGTAGAGTTGGTGGTCGAGAAGGCGTAGAATTTCTCGTTACCTAGAGTAAAGAAATGCGCTCCCGAACCATCGGGAATGATTTGCTTGACATAGCCGCCGGCTGTACCACCGGGGACAGTAATTGTGGAGGAGGTTAAAACTCCACTCTCACGCCGTTCATAGGTGACGGAGATCTGACTTGTGCCGGGATTGTATAGCCAGACCGTCGTGTCAGTTCCGGCTCTCTCTTGGGCTTGGTCGGGGGTTGATACCGGTGTATAGTAACTGCTGGACCACAAATTGGTCGGTAACAGTGCCGAATCTCGGCTCTCGTAGCTGGAGCCGATGTCACCGGTGAGGATATCCACTTGTACTGGCTTGTCGGATGAGACCTTTGCCCCCACATTAACGCCACCATTGATAAAGCGGCTCTCTCCCTCTAACAAAATCTGATTCTGGAACTCTCCAGTATCAAGAAAATCACCGTCGTTATTATTATCGAAGCTGATGAGTGCTCCCCCTTCACCAGCCATAATCGCCAAACTGGTGTACTCAAACATCTGAAAATCGGTAGCGTCAGGGATGTTTACGCCCACCGGAGCACGATAGTCCGTTCCCCAGTTGTTGGTATCGAAAACTTCCACTGATCCTGCCAGCAGAGTGTTTGAACCCGAAGCCCAGCCAGTTTTAGTCACAGCGATGGTTTGGGTTGCGGCGATCTTGTCCCGACCATCAAAGTCGATCGCCGAAAGATTGGTGGTACTGACGGAATTGTTCAAGACAATCACCGTTCCTGCATTGATGACATCGCCGGCATTCGTGGTGACCCCCGGTGCCGCTCCATTGGCAGTATTGCCATCGCCCCAGATTTGCGTGCCACCCAAGTTGCTTGTGCTATACAAATTCAGAGGGTTAGCGATGTCGCCATCATAGCCGTTCTCCCACTGATCGTAGTAAACGATGGTGTTGTTGGCGATCGCAGCGATCGAGATGTAGGTTTGAACGGGATTCACGGGATCAGGACTCGTACTGCCAGCCTCAATGGCCTGGAGTCCCTGCAATAGCTGGTCTTCAGGGAACGGCACGTAGAAAAACTGCACCGGAACTCGATCAGTATCTGCATCGGTAAACGTCGTCGTCGCTACCTGGTCATCGATGGTGCCAAACCTGTGATCAATACCATCGCCCGTCGCTGTCAAAATCAGGGTGGCATTTAACGCATCGGGAGTGCCGCTACCCGTGCCGTTGTTATCTTTTGGCACGATCCAGGTCGTAATAATTTGTCCATTGGCGACCCCGTCTAAGTCACCTTCGCCCCCATCTGTAATCGAAAAGGGTTGATAAACATCCGCATCGCCATCATCGCCGGGATCGTTGGGGTCGTCGGCGATCGCCAACGTAATCGTCGAACCGGCCTCAAAACCCCTCGCCGTAATCGTCACGGTTTCGCCCGGTGCGTAATCCTGTTTATCGGTGGTCACTGTGGGTAGAGATTCAGTCAATTCACCCACTAACGGATCCATTAAACTCTGATCTAAACTATCGTCTTCCATGATTAAATTCCTCTTGTTAATTAATGATTGTTAAAATTATTTTTTAAAGCTTCAAGAATTGATTTCACTGCCTATACGCAAAGTTATACGTACGTATATGCGTACGTATGTAAATATAGCTAAATAATCTAAAAAGTGATCCAATTCTTAACAAAATTTAACAATTAAAGCTTGAGGAGTGTTGAAAATTTAAAAAATTCTTGCTCGCAATGCAGATGGTAGTAGGGTGACACAGGAGCAAAGTCTCCACTACCAACTCAAGAAGATTGCGATCTTTTCACTGGATTTGATGAAAAAATAGTCATCAAATCCAGTTGTCACGGATGAACTTAAATCGGTGAAACGGTTAGAATTAAAGAGGTTTTGTAACTTTCTCGTTTCGTTTTGTGATCAATGGCGATCGCCTCGACAACTATTTCCAAACTACCAAATGGAATGGTTAATTCGGTGGTAGTTTCTAACTCGTTTTGGTCATTTAAAATGAAACCATGGACATAAATTGGCTCAATTAACAGCGATCGCGTTTGACGATCTTGTAACCAAAGTTTCACAGAAATATTATTAGTATAATTCGGTATTTTAAGATTAATATTAAGGGGATTTCCTGGTTTAAATTCCTCGGAAAAGACATTTAAAATCGGACTAGGTACGGATAAAAAATCTAATTGTTGCTGGGTAATAAAATCAGAAATATTACCCCGAAAAACTGGAATTTCTTGCTCGTCAAAAGATGGTTTTTCCTCCTCAGATTTATGATAATTATTCTGGGGAAGTACCGCTAAATTATATAAACGAGAAAAAAAGCGATTTTCTAAATTTAAACTAGCAAATTCTTGGTCAACTTTAACCGATCTCGGTTTAATTTGTGGTAAAGATAAACCAGAACCATGGTGAGGTTTTGTCACCAAAGAAGATGAATTCTCAGTGGTTTGATGTCCATTATTCTGGGGTAAACAAGGAGCAGAATTGTTATTTGGCGATTGAGAAAAACGTGGTAAATCAATTACTTTAGTACGATAAGAACCAGGATTAGTGGGTATTTTAGGAGGTAAAACTTGACCATCGGAATGGGGTAATTGCTCATAATTATGAACAGGTTTATTCCATTGTAAAAGTTCAATCTGGTTATTATATCTTTTATATTTCCCTCGATGTAATAACTGTTCTAAATTAATGGTAATAGTGAAGGATTCACGGGTGACAATATCCAAATTCTGATCCAATAAAATTAGTTCACCTAAAATTAATTCAATGGACCAATTAATATTATTAATAACCTGGCTAAAACTATAGGGTAATTGTTGTAAAACCGGTTCTTGGTTGGATAACAAAACTTCCCCAGTGTGAGAATTTCTTAATTGAGAATATAACTTTCCCTCAAAAGGTTCGGTTAACTCGCCGAAATTTTGGCGATTTTTAATGACACCAGAAATTAAAATTGAATTTTCATCTTTTTCTAAAATAAAATGCTCTTGATTTAAAATAATTTGTAATTGGGGTTTAATCTGGGCAGTCATTTCTTTGATGGAAATGGTTAAAGTTTCTTCGGGAGGGCCATCATCACTAAAATTACAAAATAATTCCCAAACTTCCGGTTTTAAATAGGTAAATGGCAAAATTGGCAATAATCCCTTCTCATCAGTGACGTGAGAAGAAGTGTAAAAACGCTGTTTTGATTCCCCTTTTTTGGCGTACTGATGAAAAACACAAATTTTTACTTCCGTATTTTTCAGATGGGTGGAGGCCATGACTCGATAGACACCCTCCGGTAAATCAACCATTGATGATGAAATCCTTTTCCAGGAGCGAGAGCCTTTTTTTTGTAGGAAAAATTGCCAATTACTTGCCATTGTTATATTACAGGATTTTTTTGTGCCTCAATTTGCTGCCGCAGTTGCTCAACCATACCGAGTAATTCAGTTTGGGCGATCGCCTGTTGTTCTTTTGTACCCATCCATTTTAAATTAACAGTTTGCTTGTGTGCTTCTTCATCTCCTAAGACGAGACAAATAGCCGCTCCAGAGCGATCTGCTCGTTTAAACTGTTTATTAAAGGCACTTCCACTCAAATCTAACTCTACACTAAAATCCAACTTGCGCAATTTGTGCGCCAAAATCAAAGCCTGAGATTCCGCTTTTTCCCCCCGGGAAACTAGATAAAAATCCAGTTCTGGTAAGGGTTTTGGCTGTATTTGCTGTAATAATAAAATTAACCGTTCCATGCCGATCGCCCAGCCAACGGCCGGCGTTTCTGGACCACCCAATTGAGAGACTAAACCATCATAGCGTCCCCCACCACAAACCGTAGCTTGAGCCCCCAAGTCACTAGATTGAATTTCAAAGGCAGTATGACTATAATAGTCCAAACCCCTGACTAGACAGTGATTCAGTTGGTATGCAATCCCTAACTCCGTCAATAATTGTTGTACCGTGTCAAAATGTTTACGGGAATTTTCGCCCAAATATTGCCAAATTTGCGGTGCATTTTGGGCAATTTCCTGAGTGCGTTGATCCTTACTATCTAAAATCCGTAAAGGATTGCGTTGTAACCTTTCTTGGGAATCCTTGTCCAATTCCTGTTGATAGGGACTTAAATAATTGACTAAAGCCTCCCGATAATTTTGGCGATCTTCCCCATTGCCCACGGAATTGAGCGACAAAGTCAGATTTTTTAAGCCTAAATTGCCCAATAAATCGTTAGCCAAGGCAATGACTTCCACATCCGCTCTTGCTGAGGCACTACCGAGCAACTCAACCCCGATTTGGTGAAATTGCCTTTGTCGTCCAGCTTGAGGCCGTTCATAACGAAACATCGGCCCAGTGTACCACAGACGTTGAACACCGCCTTGACCATGTAGCTTATGTTCAATATATGACCGAACCACCCCAGCTGTACCTTCTGGCCGTAAAGTCAACGAGCGATCGCCCCGGTCAAGGAAAGTGTACATTTCCTTACCAACTACATCGGTATTTTCCCCAATGCCTCGTTCAAAGAGGTCAGTCCCCTCAAAAATGGGAGTCCTAATTTCTTGATATGCTGCTTGAGTCAGTAATTTTCTTGTGACTGACTCAACTTTTTGCCAGTAAACAATGTCTTCTGGTAATAAGTCTCTAGTTCCTCTAATCGCTTGAATTATACCCATTTTTTATCAGGATTACCTTGATTTACAAAATTAACAGGATTATACAATTTATCATTGATAAGTATCTTTTTTTGACGGTTATTTTTATGGGACTAGATTTTATTTACTATGAACAAGCTGATTATACAATTGATAATAGATACTTGACAATTAAGAATCAGCAAAAATAAAATCTTAGTTAATCAATCAGAGTTAACTACTATCAATTGTCAACTCTTAACTATCAACTAATTTAACGGTTATTATTGCCTAAGTATGTTTTAATTACTATTAATCCTGCACCAAAGGTGGTTAAGAGAATGAAGATAATGGCGATCGCCAAAAAGAGACCATTGGTTTCTCCGGGGTCTGAAACCGAGAGTTTATGGGACTTTTGGGGCTGCATTTCCGCCACCATTTTTGCCTGATTTACCTTTGTTTTCGGTTTTTTGGCCGGTTTTTTGGGGTTTTGTGCTTTGGTTTCTTCCCTAAATTGCTTTATTTGTGCTTTTTCTTCTGTTACTGGTGATTCAAAATCGGTAATATTCACGGTAAATTCAAAGTTAGAAACTAGCTGTTTTAATTGTTCACTTTGTTTAATTAAATGGGCTAATTCTTGTCTTAATTCTTGATTTTCTTGAGTTAATTGCTCGTTTTTTTGTTCCGTATATTTTAAGCTAGTTTGAGTTGCATTTAACTCTTCTGCTAGTTGACGATAAACGGCGATCGGGACAGAGGGATTGTAATTAGAATTATTCGATTCTTGATGATTAGATTTTGCCAAAACTAAGTTAAAACTACCATTATAAGTCATGTTAAGTATCTAATATTTTTCATTAATTTTTGTTGCTAATATTTAACCATAAACAGACTTAAATTAAGGTTAAATATAGTCGTTTAATTTTCAGAGCAATCGCCGTTAAATTCTTAACAATTAACAGTGATTAGTTAATAATTAATAACTATCAACTATCAACTATCAACTGTCAACTATCAACTATCAACTATTAACTGTCAACTATTAATTATCTTCTTGGGGGGTTGCGACGACGTTGTAAAAAGTCGGGTATATCTAAACCCTTAGCTGGAGGAGGTTCAGGTTGCCTAATTTGTGGTTGAATCGGTGGGGGTGGGGTTGGCGTAGTTGTCCGTTGAGGTGGTGTTTGGGGGAAAATCGACCTAGTTTTTTCCACTACTTCGCCGACATTTTCATTAAAACCAGTGGCAATTACGGTAATTAATAATTCACCCTGTATTTTTTCATCAATAACCGCCCCGAAGATAATATTGGCATCGGGATCAACCACATTAAAAATGGTTTCGGCTGCGGTATTCACTTCATGAAGGGTCAAATCCCTACCACCGGTAATATTTAAAACTACGCCCCTAGCACCTTCAATGGAAGATTCCAGTAAAGGTGAGGAAATAGCCGCTACGGCTGCATCGGAAGCTCTTGATTTACCCGAACCAATCCCAATCCCCATTAATGCTGATCCTGCGTCGGCCATGACGGCTCTTACGTCAGCAAAATCCACATTTACTAAACCTGGTAAGGTGATAATATCGGAAATCCCCTGCACACCTTGTCTGAGAATGTCGTCAGCAACCCGGAAAGCTTCCTGTAAGGGAGTTTCGGGGGAAATTACTTGAATTAATTTGTTATTTGGTATTACGATTAAAGTATCAACTCGACTTTGTAGTCCAGCAATGCCATCTTGAGCTTGTAGGGTGCGTTTTCTACCTTCAAAGGTGAAAGGTTTTGTCACTACCCCGACGGTTAAACAGCCCATTTCCTTAGCGATTTCGGCTACGATGGGCGCTGCACCTGTACCTGTACCCCCCCCCATACCGGCGGTAATAAAGACTAAATCCGTATCTTCTAAAGCTTGGGCAATTTCGTCCCTTGATTCTTCGGCGGCTTTTTGCCCGATGGCGGGATTGCCTCCTGCACCAAGTCCCCGAGTTAATTTTTGCCCTAATTGTAGGCGATTCATTGCTCCTGCATGGGACAGTGCTTGAGCATCGGTATTAATCGCCCAAAATTCAACGCCACTAATGCCAATTTCAATCATGCGGTTGACGGCGTTACAACCACCACCACCCACGCCAATGACCTTAATTTGAGCTATGTTACTGGGAATGATGTTACTACCCTTATTTTGCTCTTTGGGGATGTTTCTCACATCTTGAGCTAAATAAAAGGGAATACTGGAATTACTGAAATTATTATTTGCCACGGGTTCTGATAAGTTAGAATATTCTTGGATTTGTGATATTTTACTAATTAGTTCTAGTCTATTATCAATGGTCATAATATCTTAGCCAAATTCAATACATAATTTTGTGTGTGAACAATGTTAATTATGTACTAACTAATTGTTTTGTGCTTAACTACCTCACTCATCATTTTGAGGATATCTGATATAAAGGCCCGATGACCAAATCCGATTTTGGTAATTATTTGTGTTTAGTTTGTTTTTGTTTGACCTCAAAAACTTGAATTAAGGGATTACTCGGATTGCTTAAATCTATATAATCAATGGACTGAATTTTAACCTTAGAGGGTAAAACCACCATTTCTTCTAATACTTTTAATTGTTCTAATAAAAGATTCGGATCTGCTCCTAAATAGACTTCTCCCAATTGCGTCGTTAAAATTAGGTTATTACTATCTCGTCCATCAATTTGTTCCACCTTAATTTTTGCTTGATTAATTAATTCATATAATTGTGACCAAGACCAACGATTTTCCTCCTTAAAACCAATTACCCTTAATTTCGGTAACTTAAATTCTTCTTTCACACTACTATAAAATTTTTCTGGTAACAGGATTCCTTCTTGATCCAGAAAACCAACCGCATCTTGAGGTGATGAACCATCTAAGGCGATCGCCACGGGAATTCTTTCGGTTATCCTGACTTTTAATTTCGGTGGTAAAAGTTGACGTGTTACCCTGACTGACTGCAAGGGAGGTAAATTTTCTAATTGTTGATCTAACTCAGGTATCGGTAATTGAAAAATAGATTGGGGATAGGACAGGTCAATCATGTTTCTCACGGCATCTTGGGATAAAATTTGATTACCTTCGATGTCAATTTGACTACTTTCTCGAATAATCCACTTCGGTCTCATTAAGACCCAACCTAAACCACCTAAGATTATAATGGCAATCAGCGATCGCCACAAAGTTCCCCTGGTTTTTGAGGTTCTCTGATTTTTTAATTGGGTTTGTCTTGGATTGACCGGATTATTTGTTCTTGTTCTACTTTTTGCCATAGATAAATTAGCTCTAGTAAACTTAATATATCTGTTACTTTATATAGTAATTCCAAATAAAAATTAAACAAAAGTTTTTAGTTCGTTGTTGGACTTTAGTCCTAAAAAGCGCTAAAGCGCAACAACGAACCTATTTTTCTACTGTTCTAATCTTAATTGAAATTACTATAATTCACAATTAATTTCTGATTTTAGCTATTACAATCAGCAATCAACTATTAATCAGCTCTCAGCTAACTGTTAGTAACTATAATCATGTTTTATGATTCCGAAGCATAGTTTGCTATGCTAAAGTAACAATAGGAGAATCAGACATATTCCCCATATATACATTATTTACATTAAAAAAGCTTATGGTAATTACAAAACGAGGCCTAATTATGGGAGCTACCGCCACTTTACTGTCAGCGGCCACCATCACAGGAGCAGGCCTTCATTTTTCGCGCAGTCAAGCCTTTTTTCGTGATAGTCCAAAGGAATTAATTGATGAAGTTTGGCAAATTATTAATCGTCAATATGTTGATGCTACTTTTAATCAAGTAGATTGGCGAAAGGTTCGCAGTGATTATTTAGATCGCAACTACAAGGATAAGGAAGAAGCTTACAAAGCCATTCGCGAAATGCTCCAAAAACTAGAAGATCCCTACACTCGTTTTATGGATCCCGAAGAATTTAACAATATGCAAATTGACACTTCTGGGGAATTAACCGGGGTTGGTATTCAAATTACGAAGGATGAAAAAACCGATCGCCTGATTATTGTGGCTCCCATTGAAGATACCCCTGCTTTTAATGCTGGTCTTTTGTCGAAGGATATTATCACGAAAATTGATGGCAAAGATACCAAGGGAATGGACGTGAATGACGCAGTTAAAATGATTCGCGGAAAACCAGGTACGACAGTTAGCTTGACCGTTGAAAGAAATGGCAAGCAATTTAACTATACGGTGACGAGAGCAACCATTGAACTTCACCCCGTCAAAGCGAGAGTGGAAAATAGCTCCCTGGGTAAAATTGGTTATATCCGTTTAACTCAGTTTAGCGCTCAAGCAGCCCAAGAAATGAGACAAGCGATGCAAAATGAGGAAAAAGAACAGGTTAAGGGTTATATCCTTGATTTACGTTCTAATCCGGGGGGCTTACTTTATGCTAGTGTGGACATCGCTAGAATGTGGATTGATGATGGCATCATTGTTTCCACCGTCAATCGGGTGGGGACCATGGAGGAACAAAAGGCGAATGCGAGCGCTTTGACGGATAAACCTTTAGTTGTTTTGGTTGACGGAGGTTCTGCTAGTGCGAGTGAAATTCTCTCGGGAGCGCTTCAAGACCATAAACGCGCTACGATCATTGGTACTCGGACTTTTGGTAAGGGTTTAGTTCAATCTGTGCGACCGTTGGGGGATGGTTCAGGTTTGGCCGTTACCATTGCCAAATATCTCACTCCCAATGGCCGAGATATTCATAAACATGGTATTGATCCTGATATTGTCTATGAATTATCCGAACAACAACGCAAGGATTTACAGGGCGATCGCACTTTAGTGGGTACTCCCAAAGATCCCCAATTTGCCAAAGCCTTAGAAGTGCTGACTCAACAAGTCAAAAAATAGTTGATAGTTGATAATCATTAACTATTAATAATTAATAATTAACCACCACTAATTTTCGCTTTATATCCTAGTTTAAGTAAAATTTCTAGGATTTTTTGTTTATGATCTCCTTGAATTTCCATCGTTTCATCTTTAATTGTTCCTCCAGTACCACACTTAGCTTTTAAATCTTTTAATAATTGGTTTAAAATAGCTTCACTGGTTTGAAAACCATTAATTATCGTGACAATTTTACCTTTTCTACCACTTTTTGAAGTTTGTACCCTCACATTTTGTTGAGGTGGAGGTAAGACTGGTTTTCCCCTTTCAAAAGTTTCTTCATTACTATTAGTTCCAAATTCTTGATAGATGAATTGATTTTTTTTCATGATCTGAGCAATCCCGTTTGAAAATAATAATAAATTAATACATAAAAATAAACATAATTGATAATTGTCAATGGTTAACGGTACTTCACTGGGAAAAATGGCTTTGGGATGTACTTTCTTTTTGCCAACAACGTTCTAACAGATTTATTTTATACACGTACCAAAATTGACCCGGTTTCCACACTGATTGACGGTCAAAAATGGGTTGGTTTACGTATTCCCAAACTGGTTGTGTTACTTGCCTAATTCTTAAGTTCATATTTTTGATTTTTTGCAACCCTAAATAAATTATTTTTCGACTTATTCTATTTAAAGCCTTATATTTCTAATTTGCCATATTTTTGCCCGAAAAGTTAAGCTAAATTGTTACAAAATATTAATTTGATCGGGTTTATCTAAGTAAGTTTACTGATAATTGAGGTGTCATTTAGTTGTTCCTCCCTGATTAACTTGATTTAGCTTTTGTTTAAGCTAATTATTTCTTTAACAATTGGTAACAATTCTTATCAATAGACCTCTTGCGAAACTAAGAATAAAATCAATTTTCCGACAGAAAGCGTCAATTTCTTTACCTATTACCTATTACCTATTACCTATTACCTGACTTGGTGCAAGAAGTCTAATAATTAACCTTTTCATGATGGGCGCGCCTTGGATTTATGACTGGCTTCTGGTAATATCGATCTTTATTGTGCCACCAAAATCGGCGATGGGTGGTGAGACTTTTACTAATTGTACTCTTACTTTTGCCAGACTGTTTAATTTTAAAAGATCTTCAGCTATTACATTTGCTAATTTTTCTACTAAAGCAAATTTTGCTGTTTTAACTAAATGTTTAACTAGGGAAATTGCTTGTCTATAATCGAAAGTATCTTCTAAAGCGTCACTTTTCCCTGCTTTTGTTAAATCTAACCATAGTGTTAAACTCACTTCAAACCATTGTCCTAAAACTCGTTCTTCGGGCAAAAATCCTGTATAACCATAACAACGTATTCCTGTAATTTCGATCGCATCCATAAGTTTATCTCTATTCTAACTAATAGTTATTCGGGCAAATTTTGACAAACTTAAAAAGTTTTGCCGTTATTTATTAACCCTAGATCTATCATATCAAAAACCCAGTTTTTTTAGGTTTCAATTTGTTAAGAATCAAGACTCTGACTGCTAAACCGCGTCTTTTGTCAAGTATTTGTAATAAAAATTAATATTTTGCTTAATAACTACTTTGCACCAAAGACAGGAGTTGCTAGATAGAATTATAAAAACAGAACCCAAAATAGTAGTGACAATTAATCAATCATCACTACCAGGGGCAAAAATTATTTTTTATTCAATAAAGTTTGGACTTGACCGATGGCGGCCGCACCGATATTGAATAAAGCCCAAGCAGCCGCGAGAAGCAGGGGGCTTAAAACCACTAAAATTCGCCAATCCATATTTACAATCCTCTCTTTGTTAACTTTTCTTAAAATATTCTCATCTTAGGTAGTGTAATGCAATGGGTACATTTTGCGATCGAAAAATTTTTGTTCAAAAACCTAACTCTGTACCTGTACCCGCATGAACTTGGGCCAATTTTTCATAACGCCGGGCGTGTTCGATTAATTCTTCGGCTTCGGCCAGGGAAACGGAGCGCACTTTTCGAGCGGGAATACCGACCATGAGCGATCGCTCCGGAACGTCTTTAGTGACAATGCTTCCTGCGCCAATAATGCTTCCTGCACCAACCCTGACTCCGTCTAAAATAACCGCTCCCATGCCGATTAAAGCACCTTTTTCAATGTGTGCGGCATGGATAATGGCGCGATGTCCAACGGTGACATAATCTTCTAAAACCGTGATTTGGCCGGGATCGCCATGTAAAACTGCGCCATCTTGGATATTGCTATAAGCACCAATTTCGATGCGTTCCACATCGGCCCGAACTACTGCACCATACCAGACACTGACTCCGATTCCGAGGGAAACATGGCCGATAACTACCGCATTGGGAGCGATAAAAGCAGCCTGGGAAATGTCAACGGGAGGCCAAAAAGATTGATTATTCACAGAATTTTACTAAATAAATTTAATTGCCATGTCGGCTAAAAAAGCTGACAGCTAATCGCTATAATGACAATAAATTTAAAATAACTGATAATGAATCAAAGTTTTCAATATCCTATATTTGGTCCAGAAATTTCCTGTCCCCATTGTCGTCAACAAATTGCCGCTTTGACTTTGACAGATAGTTATTTGTGTCATCGTCATGGCGCTTTTGAAGCCGACCCCAAAACTGAGGAATTAGTCCACTTGCAATCAGGTCGTCATTGGCGAAGCTGGGAGCATGAGTGGTATCGCCAACATATTCACCCGGATGGTATTCGTTTTGAAATTCACGAAGCTTTAGATAATCTTTATCGTTCCGGTAATCAAGTCACGAAAATCATTATTGCCCATCGTTATCAAGATTTAATTACTTGTTATTTAGAAAGGAATACGAATGATCTTAAATCATTTAAATTATATAATATTCCTGTGGAATTTAGCCCTGAATCTAGCGATGAAGAACGTTGGGAAGTGATTAATTTTGATTTTGAAACTGAACCCGGAGTTCCACAACGTTATCCTTATTTTCGCTTATTTGAATGATGCACCATGTTTCAATTCGTACTGCTAATATCCATCGGGCGATCGCCTTTTATGAGTTATTAGATTTCACAGTACAAGAAAAATTTACGACCGGTTACACCCTTGCTTGTTGGTTAGAAGGTTTGGGTTCGCGAATTGAGTTAATTCAAATTCCTGAACCTAAACCAGCAGCCGATCCCTTTCATGATGAACATTATGTTGGCTATTATCATTTGTCCTTTGACTTAACAGAAATTACGCCAAATTTATCGACTTGGTTAACTGATTTAGAGCAAAAATTTAGGCAGGAAAATGCGAAAAATCCTGAGCAAATTTCACCTTTAAAAGTGTTATTAAAACCCGGTCAACAACAAATAGGCGATCGCATTTATGAAGTAATCTTTATTGCGGATAGTGATGGTCTACCTTTAGAATTTATCAGGATATTACGTTAATCTTATGAAGGATCAAGTAAGTGTAATTATTCCCGTTTATAACGGGGAAAAATATCTTAATGAAGCGATCGAAAGTGTACTTAACCAAACCTACACTAACTATGAAATAATAGTAGTGGATGATGGTTCTACTGATAGTAGTAAACAAATTTTAGGGCCTTATTTTGAGAAAATCAAATATATTTACCAAAATAATCAAGGAGTTGCAGCTGCCAGAAATAAAGGTTTAGAAATGGCCACGGGAGAGTATATCGCATTTTTAGATCAGGATGATTATTGGATTAAAAATAAGCTAGAAATGCAACTAAAGGGTTTTCAAAATTCATCCAAACCAACAATAATTCATAGTGGTTGGTATCGAATTGATCCTGAAAATAAAATTAAAGGAACCATGAAACCATGGGAAAAAATACCCTTGTTAAATTTGAAAAATTGGTTATGGTGGAAACCTGTTTTATTAGGAGCAATGATGTTTCGTCGAGAGGCAATTTTGCAAGTAGGAGGTTTAGATCATAACTTGACACAAGTCTGTGATTTAGACTTAATTTTTCGTCTAACTTTAGCCGGTTATGAGACAAAATGGTTAGAAGAAATTACTTTATATTATCGAGAACATGATGGCAATGATTCCCTTAATACCATAGTACAATCACGGGAATCTATGGAAGTATTAGATAAATTTTTCTCCCAATCTAATTTATCAGATGAAGTTAAAGAATGGGAGAAAGAATGTCGTTATTATACCTTGATTTGGTGTGCTTGGCGTTTATATCATACAGATCATATTCAAGAGATGACAGAATATTTAGAAAAATCTTGGACTTATAAAATTTCTTCCCCCACGGAAACTATCCTTCACTGGATCGAATTTTTTAAAAATTATAGTCAAGAATCTGGTCAAGAAATTGATATTTATCAATTAAGTAATACCAAAGAATGGCAAAGTTTAATTAGAAAATTAATGGGACAACTTTTAATTATTGTTTAACCTTAATTGGAGTATTTTAATAATTGATGATCTATTTGATAAAATACTTGATAAGGTGACAATTTGAGCTTATTGAGCAAAAAATAGTTCGCTTTTTTTACCTATTACTTATTACTTATTACCTATTACCTATTACCCATTACCTATTACTTATTACCTATTATCTATTTCCTCATCTTCACCAGCTAACTTTATAACCTGGCCAAGTATAAATTATTAGGGATGGTAATATTTAAGATTATTTTGGGAGCAAAATTTCAGATTAAAAAATAAGCAAATGCTCCCCGATCAATTATAATTAAAAATATGGGCAATTTAGCCCGATTAATGAGATAATTTTTTATACATTTAATTAACTTCATTGTAATAAAAAGAGGAGAAATTGTGAAATTATTTGTCTGGCATACACCGGAGTTGACTCCCACTGACCATTTGCCTGATTGTGCCGTTGCTATTGATGTTTTGCGCGCTACTACCACTATTGCAACTGCTCTTCATGTTGGTGCAGAAGCTGTGCAAGCTTTTAGCGACATTAATGAATTAATGAGCAAAAGTGAGGCTTGGCCATTAGAGAAACGCTTGCGAGCAGGGGAAAGAGGTGGAGCTCAAGTTGAAGGTTGCGATTTAGGTAATTCTCCCCTTGATTGTACTTCCGAATTAATGGCCGGTAAGCGCTTGTTTATCTCGACCACCAACGGAACTCGCTCTTTACAACGGGTGCAAGCTTCAGCAACGGTGATGACTGGAGCAATGATCAATCGTCAATCGGTGGTTACTTATTTGTTAGACAAAAACCCCGACACAGTGTGGTTGGTTGGTTCAGGTTGGGAAGGTGGTTACTCCCTTGAAGATACGGTCTGTGCTGGGGCGATCGTCCAAGGTTTAATCAGTCAAGGTGCAACGGTGGAAGTGGGCAACGATGAGGTAATTGCTGCACAAAGCCTTTATCTTCAATGGGAAGCTAACTTGTTAGAATTGTTCCATAAATCTAGTCATGGTCAGCGTTTATTAAGATTAAACTGTCACGAAGATTTAAGATATTGCGCCAACATTGATTTATTGGATGTTTTACCGATACAAAAAGAACCAGGAGTTCTCGTGAAGTTGTAATCAGTTCAAGAAAAATTTAGGGGAGTTTTTGTCTATAATTACTTCTCTTTTTGAGGAGCTTTTTTTATAATTTGCTCCTCAAAAATCTCAATTATTAGGCAATTTGTGCAAAGCTTATTTCTCCATAGAGATACTAATTACCATACCAATTTTTGTGCCATTGTTTCATCTGGTCAATTTCTTTTTGTTGTGACGCAATTATATTGTTGGCTAATTGCTGCATTTCTGTCCGCTTCGATTTTTGCAACACATCCTTGGCCATTACTACAGCTGCTTCATGGTGTGGGATCATTGCATCAATAAAACGGCGATCGTAGTCAGCATCAGCAACCCCCAAATCCAGATCCATACGCATTGCTTGGATTTGCTCTGGGGACATATTCATGCTATGATTCATGGCAGAATTCCAGGCCATGGGTGTTTCAGGTGCTTTTGGATACCAAGTTTTTCGCCATTCCTTCATTTTAATAATTTCTTCATCTTGAGCATTGATGATCCCCGTAGCAAGTTTTAGCAATTCGGGTCGTTTTGATTTTGCCAACACATCCTTGGCCATTACCACAGCACCTTCATGGTGGGGAATCATGGCATCAATGAAGCGAAGATCATACTCCCCATCAGCAGGTCCCAAACTCATGGTACTATGATCCATCATCTGAGCATGATTTTTTGAGCCAGGAGTTGAAGTTGGTTCTGGGGAAGTGCAAGCAGACAGGATCAGGGTTGTCGCAGTCAATATAGCGCCGAAAAATCTCGAATGAGGGAGAAAAAACATGGTAATAATTAGTAATTGGTTATTTTTTTTGTTAATAAAGGCGATCGATCGCCATAGTTATTTGTTACTATTGTAAGCTAAAAATAACTTGGTTTAAACCAGTTCAATTTTCAATTTTTTGCATAAAATAAAGACAGCTTTGGTAATAGTTTGTAAATTAACCGAAGCATTGTTTGGGTCTAATAAAAGATTTCATAATAAACGACTGGTGTTCATTTTTTTTGCCATTTCTGTTTTTGTCCAACCTTTTTGTTTAATTTCTTGTTCTATTTGATAGGCAATAACTTTTTTAATGGCCGTTACTTCTATCTTTTCTAATAAGCATTCTTCCGCTAAAAAATCATCAAAATTACTACCAAAATATTTATGATTTATTGTATTTATCCCTGTAATTTTTCAAGTCTTTTTTTAATAGATTGATAACATTATCTACACAGATTAAGAAATAACCCTTTGTTTAATTTTCTTAGGAAATTGGGGAACTAACTTTGATTGTTCTAATTCACCTTCTGGGTTATAAAATGTAATATTTCCCTCCTGGTCACAAAGCCAAAATTCTTGAGCTTGTACTTCAAAATACAAATTTTTTTTAGTTTCCATTTCTTCAAAAGTATTACTAGAAGAAATAATTTCTATACAAATTTCAGGAGCAATGGAAGCAGAAGTTTCATTTTCAATTATTGTTAATCTTTGATCTGAACACCAAACCACATCAGCAACTTTCGTATTATCATTAGTATCGATCGCACATTCAGGAAAAGCAAAACCTGTTTTTAAGAAAGAATTTAATAATTCTGCAATCAAACCTTGATAAAAAGAATGTTTAATTTTAGCTGGACTCATGACAATTTGACCCCATTTATTTAACTCAATTTTAAAGGGTAAATTACGCAAATCTTTATTTTCACAGACATTTTTCCATTCCATATTTTTAATTTTTTCATACTAAAAAATTAAGGTTAACTTTCATTAAGATTGTAACAGATAGAAAGAAATATAACTCCTATTTATTTGTTAATGTTGTAAGCTAAAAATAGCTTATCTATTTTAACTATTCATAAATTTTATTTCGATGTGCAATCAAAATAATTGTCACTTGTTTTAAATTATCATCTATTTCATAAATAACTCGATAATCACCAACACGATAACGATAACTACCAGAAAAAACACCTTTTAATGGTTTAATATTAGGATAATTATAAGGGTCAATTTTTAAACGGTCAAAACAGCGATCTAATTTCTTTTGTAAAGATGGAGCAGCCGACTCAAAAAACGGTTGAGCATCAATACTAATAAGAACCAGATAATTAATATTTTCGTTTAAGTTGGTCAACTGAGATCACCTTACCTTGTATAATATTTTTTTTCGCATTTTGATAAGCTTCTTCAATCCCGTCAATTTTCAATAATTCGAGGGTAGGATCATCAGATTCTTTTTGGCTTAAATAAGCTAAAAAATCAGCAGCAACTAATAATTTATCAGGGGAAAGTTGCTCAAGATATTCATTAATTTGTTGGCGAATTTCTAAGGTTTCCATATCAAAAAACTAAGTTTTATTTGAGAAGATTATAACAGATAGAAAGGGCGATCGCCCGATTTACCTGTTAATATTGTAAGCTAAAAATAACTTCTTTTTAAACCACTTAAAAACCAATTATATAATCTATTAATAAAATTCATTGATTCCTCTTCTTTTATGTTCAAATATTAATTAATAACAAAAAGGTGGGTATTACCCACCCTAAAATTAATTCAAGTTAGCAATAACTTGTCGCACTTGTTTAATATCTAATTCGACAATTGCAGCAATTTCTTCAAGGGAAAATCCTTTTCCTAATAATCGAGGAATTATTTTAATTTTCGCTTCTTGTTCCCCTTCCTCAAGTAATTCTTGAGCAAAACGGGTTTTTCTTAAATCATTAACTCCAAACATATTCTCTAACTCCTTGCGACTCATTTTGGGTAATTTAGTTAAGATAATTGTTTCTAACAAATTTAACATTTCTAACCGAGTTTGTTCATCGGTAAATTGTTGTTTTACTTGCTGAATTAACTTGTTTGATGTCTCTAAAAACTGCTTTTTCTTAGTAACAATTAGGTGAATAATTTGCACTCCTAAAGGAGTATTTTCATCTACTGTTAATTCATTCAAATAAATTCGCTTTACAAAGGGACAATCTAACAATGGTTCTACGGATTCTCTTTCTCTAATTGTTGGTTCAATGCTACGACTTCTAAAAATAATCATAGCTCGCCAACGTATTTTAGGATCATTTTCTCTAATATAAGTGAATATTTCAGAAAATAAACGAGCATAAATAGTACAATCTTTTTGAAATTGTACCTCCGTAAAATAAATAGGATTGTCAATGTCGTCGGGTAAAAATACTCCATCAATTCTAAAGGCTGTTTGTTTCAATTCTACCGAATCAAAACGGTAATTGTTCACCTGTTGGGGTGAGTTTTCCCATAACTCAAAAAAAGTTGTGGGTAAATCTTTAAAAATGCGATAAAAAATGTGGTCAGTTTTCATTTTTTTTGTTTAAACTAAGTCAATTTATCTTTAAATAATCTCAACTTTACTTAATATTTTAAGTGAAAAATAAGCTATAATTACAAGATTAAAATAAAGATAATTGCCTTAATTATTGGCGATAACTTTCTGATTTTCCTGTTAACATTTCTATTAAACATTTACCAATATGATAGGCCATATTAACAGGAACTGCATTACCAATTTGTTTATATTGGCCAGTTAATGAACCCATAAATTCCCAATCATCTGGGAATGTTTGAATTCTCGCATATTCCCTTACTGTTAAAGGTCTGGTTTCTTCGGGATGACATCTTTCTGTTTGTGTTTGAGCAGGAGAACAAGTAACTGTTAAACTAGGTTCATGGTATGATAATCTTTTCGCAAAACCCGTTCTTCCTCCTTCTTGATAGTAACTATTTTTCATATATTCTTTTTGGATTTCTTCGGGTAAATTACGCCAATTTCCTCCTTCTGGGACTAAGTCCATTATCTCTTTTTTACGCTGATTATAGCTAACTCCCTGTGATTTTGGACAGTCTTTTAAAGCTTCTTTTAAAGTAATAATATAGGAATTTTCGGTCGGAAAAATTGGTTTAATATTAAGGTCTTTTCTGGTTGCAATAATAAAAATTCGCTCTCTTTTTTGAGGAACATCTAAATAGCTTGCATTAAGTAATTTATAACTATAATGATAACCCAAGTTCAGCTAAAGTATTTAAAATTATCGCTAAAGTTTCGCTATTTTTATGGGTAATTAAACCGCGCACATTTTCGGCGATCGCAATTTTGGGGTTTACTTCCTTTACACATCTAGCAAACTCAAAAAATAACGTTCCTCTGGTGTCTAAAAAACCCTTTCTTTCCCCAGCATGACTAAAAGCTTGACAAGGAAAACCACCAGCGACAATGTCAACTTGACTATTATATTCACTAAACTTTAATTGGGTAACATCCTGATTAATAATATGCCAATGAGGGCGATTTTTTGCCAAAGTTTCAGAACAGGTTTTATCAATTTCTACTAATAATTTAGTTTGAAGACCTGCATTTTCAAAACCCAAGGCCATTCCCCCACAACCGGCAAATAATTCCATGACATTAAAGTTAGTTGATTGGGGATTTTTAAGAATTTTATATTCACCATTATTAATCATAATAAATTATTAATCATAATCTCTAATTTTGCTTTTTCTTCTGACGTTATTTTTCTTTTTCCTTCCGAAATATTAATAATAGTTGATTCCTCTACAAAAATTGGTAATAAATCTTGAATTGTTAAATTATAATCGGTCAAAAGTGAGCTAATTATTTCCATATCTTCAAGATTAGGAATAGTCTCATATTTTTCCTCATAATCGTAAATTAACATCCCTAAAATTTTAAGATAGTCTCGTTCATCTTGATTTAATTCCTGTTTATCCAAGAGAAAATCAAGGCGATTTTGAGTGGTTATGAATTTTTGTTCATTATTAATAGGTCGAGGGGGAAAAATCATTATTTTAATTAAATTAAAACAGATAGAAAGGGCGATCGATCGCCCCGATATATGTATATTATAAGCTAAAAAAGATGGCGTTTTTATGCACTTAAGGATACAGAAGAAACATCAGTTAAAAAACCTAAAATAATCTCATTTTCGGGGATACCTTGACTAATTAAATCTTGAATAATTCCTTGTTCTATTCCATCGTATTCTAGCCAAATTTTTCCGTCACGAATAGCTAAATAAATTAAATTTCCCCTAATTCTTTTTCCCCTGTCCCATCCTATTTGCATTAAAGCATATCTATCTTGATTTTCGTCAAAAATAGTTTCTAAACGAATATCACCATGGGAAGGTTTAAATTGAGAATAATAATTAAGAACTTCTTTAATTATTTGGCGTTTATTTGTTAATGAATCCATAATTTAACCTCCATTTTTGCTAAATTTACAACAATTAATTTTAAGGGAAGTTTATTAATAACTAATTGACCAATAGGTTCAGAAAAAATATTGTCATAAGTAAAATTTGTGATGGCCAAATAAATATTTCTATCAGGTTCAATTTCCTTTAAAAGAAGTTGATAAAGAGTATATTGGCCGATGGCCTGTTGTAAAGCAGAAATATCTGATTTACTGCGAAAATCTTTAATTTCAATGGCAATTTTTCGATTTTCTTTTTCTGCTCCAATAAACTCTCCTTGAGAATTTTCCTTAATTTGCTGACCTCCCAAATCAATAAATAAAAATCTTTCCCCATAAGAAATAGTATAGGGATCATCGGTTATTTTCCAGCCATCTTTAATGATTGCTTGTTTAACAATATTATGAATAATGTCTCTTGATGGCATAGAAATAAAATTTTTTCCTCAAATATTTACTAACTAGAAAGGGCGCACCTGCTCCGCGCGGATTCCGGCGGGATCGCCCTATTTATCTGTTAATATTGTAAGCTAAAAATAGATCGCAATTCTTAGCATTTTAAACCGCTCTAATCAGCTATTGATTAATAAAAGCTGAAGAAGGCAACCAAATTCCATATTTATGTTCCTTTTTTTGAAAACAAAGAGAAATAATTGGTTTTTGATCTGAACCGTATGTAGTAGAAATTGCTAAGATTTTACCTTCTACTTGTTCATTATTGATATTTGCAAAAGTAGTTTTGCCAAGAATATTTCTATTAATTGATTCCTGAGAAGTTATCTTATTTTTAGGTGATTCTGTATCAATGGATTTGGTTGAAGCTGGTTCTAATGGTTTGAATTTAGAACGGTATTTTAATTTTGTTTGTAAAGCTAGTTGACGTTTATCAAGTTCAAATGCAATATGCTCATAAAATTCAGGTTGCATTGTTTTGATATAAGAGATAAAATCATTTATAGTACAGGGTTTATCAAAACCTTCATTCCAAGCATGAAAATTATGGTGTATTGGCTCTTTAATCAGGATAAGATTATCTTGATCTATAGCTAATTCAGGATAGGTACTTTTATCATAAAGATGATGTACTGCTAATTTTGGATCAGATTCCCCTGTAACTTGACAGACCTTATTTTGTTGTGTTCTTGCTTGTGTCATAGCACTTGTAATCTTCTGTTCTGAGGGAAGAATAGGACTATAGACTTTTTGTATTTGGTCAGGAGATTTTTTCTTGGCTCTGTTAACAAATAAAGCTTTAGATTTTCTAGTTAAGGTATTAGATAATTCATTACCAATTCTTTCTAAACCTGAAAAAGAATAATAACGTTGATCTTCTATGTCATCAAAATCTTCTTCTATAAATAATGGTAGATCAGAACGGGCAATATCTTCAAAGGCCTGATTTAAACGAGGTGTAGTGGTTTTAAAGAGTTTGCGGACATCGCTAAAATTCATCCAATGGCGATTTCCTTTAACTAAGATTTTATCTGAATTATTACCTAAAACCTTTAAAGTATTCTCAATAATTTCATGGTCAATTTTAATTAATTCTATCTCGTTGTCTTTTTTTTGTAGTAGTGTTTTTAATTTTGTTAATTCTTCAGAAGTATCAAAAGAAGTATCAAAAAATTCTCCCATCACAATGAGACCTTGTCTAGCAAAAAGTCTAGTTTTATTCTTTTTAGGAACATATCTGAAATGGACATTTTCTTCCCAGATAAAACTTTCATCTTTTTCTATGGTGGCTATAATTATTTCTAAAACTTCCTTATTTATTTCCAGACCTTTTAAAACGTATTCTTCAGTAATAAAAAAAATCTTCTCTGTTAATTATGTTTGAATTTGTCATTTCTAAGACACTCCCGTAATTAGCAATTTAGACTATTTTAAATTAAATTGGATTAAAACTATCAAAGATTTTTCGATCGCCTTAAGATATTCCTGCAATTAAACTATCATACATTTTATTAAGACGTTCAAAGATTTTTCGATCGCCTGTTTCTTGATTATCAGGATGATAAATTTTAGATAATTGATAAAAAGCTTTTTTGACATCTTCTTTAGTGGCAGTTTTTCCGTCTAAATTAAAAACTTGCCAAGGTCGAGAATATTTAAAAATGTCAATACCATTAATACAACCATAACCTTCTTGATTGGTTTCATCGGGAAGAATATCAATCCATTTACGATATAACATTTCCCATGTTTCTTTGTTATTAAAATTTAATTTTCCCAGTCCATCAGTGGCCATTTGAAATTGGCCTGATTTCTTTAATTCGTCAGTATTTTTAACATCAAAACGTTTATATATTGCTTCTTTAATTTCCGCAAGTTTTAAAGGTTTTTCTGAAATAGATAGTTTAATATTATGGTTAGATTTCTGTTCAGATTTACTAGGATAGACAAGTAAAACTAATTTTTCTAGGTCGTCACGGGTAATGGTATTTTGAGATTTTTCAGAGAGTCTAGCAATTTCTTTCTGTACTTTTGCAGGTAAAAGTTTAGTTGCCATAATTTTTACTTTATTTTTTGTTTAAATTTAACCTTGTTATATTTTACAATAAATCTGTATATTAAACAATTTTTGTTAATAATTAGTTGGTAGGCCGTTGCACTGCCAACCTACCTTAGCGCTTTAGCGCAACAACGAACCTAACTACCACCAATTCTGGCTACGTCAGCAGCGTTTTTCTCGAAAGCAAATAGAAAAAGCGATCGCCCTACTTATTTGTTAATATTCTAAGCTAAAAATAGAGTATAATTACAAGATTAAAATAAAGATAATTGCCTTAATTCTTGGCGATAACTTTCTGATTTTCCTGTTAACATTTCTATTAAACATTTACCAATATGATAGGCCATATTAACAGGAACTGCATTACCAATTTGTTTATATTGGCCAGTTAATGAACCCATAAATTCCCAACTATCAGGAAATGTTTGAATTCTCGCATATTCCCTTACTGTTAAAGGTCTGGTTTCCGTGGGATGACATCTTTCAGTTTGTGTTTGAGCAGGAGAACAAGTAACGGTTAAACTAGGTTCATTGTATGATAATCTTTTCGCAAAACCCGTTCTTCCTCCTCCTTGATAGTAACTATTTTTCATATATTCTTTTTGGATTTCTTCGGGTAAATTACGCCAATTTCCTCCTTCGGGTACTAAGTCCATAATCTCTTTTTTCCTCTGATTATAGCTAACTCCCTGTGATTTTGGACAGTCTTTTAAGGCTTCTTTTAAAGTAATAATATAGGAATTTTCAGTCGGAAAAATTGGTTTAATATTAAGGTCTTTTTGGGTGGCAATAATAAAAATTCGCTCTCTTTTTTGAGGAACATCTAAATAACTCGCATTAAGTAATTTATAACTACAATTATAACCCAATTCATCTAAAGTATTTAAAATTATCGCTAAAGTTTCGCCATTTTTATGGGTAATTAAACCGCGCACATTTTCGGCGATCACCATTTTGGGGTTTACTTCCTTTACACATCTAGCAAACTCAAAAAATAAAGTTCCTCTAGTGTCTAAAAAACCCTTTCTTTCCCCAGCATGACTAAAAGCTTGACAAGGAAAACCACCAGCGACAATGTCAACTTGACTATTATATTCACTAAACTTTAATTGGGTAACATCCTGATTAATAATATGCCAATGAGGGCGATTTTTTGCCAAAGTTTCAGAACAGGTTTTATCAATTTCTACTAATAATTTAGTTTGAAGACCTGCATTTTCAAAACCCAAGGCCATTCCCCCACAACCGGCAAATAATTCCATGACATTAAAGTTAGTTGATTGGGGATTTTTAAGGATTTTATAAGGGTGTTTATTTAACAAATTATTATTTTTTTGCATTTTACTTAAATAAATCAATAACAAAATTAGTTTAACACAAAAACACGGATCACACTCATAGTGTGTAGGAAAAAGAACTCTGATCCCATATAGTGGGGATGTGAAACAAAATTCAGAGTTAAAAAAATTAGGTGTAAAAGTGCGTAGTCTCAGAATGGCAAAAGGGTTATCTCAAGAGGAATTTGCCGAATTATGTGGACTACATCGTAATTACATTGGTGGAATTGAAAGAGGTGAAAGAAACGTTGCTTTTTTGAATCTTTTAAAGATTGCTACCACTTTGGAAATGTCATTAAGTGAATTATTTAAAGGAATTGAATAAATGATTTCACCATATCAGGGAATATCAACAGAAAATTGGGAAACAAAAACAAAAGAATTAATTGCCCAACACCCTATTAATACGGAAGAAATAGTGGAAATAGTTAATAAAATGTGGGCAGAATTATTTACCTCTGAAATTACAAGTAGAAAGTATAAAATAGGTATAGATTTATTCCCTCGTCCTCAATTTTTAGGAACATTATTACATGAACTTATCCCTTTAGAATTTGCGACGAGATATCCTGAATTATGGCGAAAAGAAGACAAAGATTATGACAAAGATATTGTTTATATTCCTAATGATTATTTTTCAATAGAATTAAAAACTTCTTCTAGTTCTGGTAGTATTTATGGTAATCGTAGTTACGCACAAAAAAGCACTACTGGACAACAAACAAAAAAAAATAAATCAGGTTATTATTTAGCAGTAAATTTTCCTAAAATTAACTCAAAAATTGAAAATGAACTACCTAAAATTAATAAAATTCGTTTTGGTTGGTTAGATGAGTTTGACTGGTTAGGTCAAAAAGCTCAAACTGGACAACAGGCTAGATTAAGTCCGGAAGTCCAACGTTATAAACTATTAGAATTACCTTTAAAATAAAGATAATTGAGACTTTTTAATAGTTTCATTTTGGCAAAAATTATTAATTCTATTAACTGCAAGATCGCAGTAATCTTGACGTATTTCAAAACCGATAAATTTTCTGTTTAAATTTAAAGCCGCGATCGCCGTAGTTCCTGATCCTAAAAAGGGGTCTAAAATTAGATCATTAGGATGAGAAGAAGCCTTAATAATTCGATCAATTACTGTCAAAGGAAATTGAGCAGGATGAGAGGTTCTTTCTTGAGATGATCTATCTTTTCCTGATGTTACTTTCGGAATTTGCCAAACATCAGTAGGGTTTTTTCCTAAAGGATTGACTTTAATTTTACCATTCTTTTTTTGATTAGGATATTTAACATTTTTATCCCTAATTTCATCTAAATTAAAAGTATAATTTTCCTGATTTTTAACATACCAAAGAAACTTCTCATTGCGGGGAGAAAAAAAGTTTTTGGCGGCTACTCCTGCTCCATAATTCCAGACAATTTCTTGAATTAAATAAAAAGGAATTTTATCCCAAAGTAAATAAGAAATAGGAATAGCTTTAGCAGAATTTGGAATTGATAAATAACCTAAATTTAGCCAAAAAGAACCATCATTAACGGTTAATTTATAAATTTGTTGAATCCATTTTTCACACCATTTTAAATAATCCGATAAAGGTAAAATATTTTCATATTCTTTACCAATATTATAAGGTGGACTTGTCACTGTTAAATTAATACATTCAGACGGCATTTTTAGCATTGATTCTAAACAATCTAAATTATAAATCAAACAATTTTCACTCTGAAAATATGGTTCACCTAAATTAATTATTTCTTGTGTAAGCATTCTGATTAAACAATAATATATATTTAAAATTTGGTAGGAAGGGCGATCGCCCTTATTTATCTGTTAATATTGTAAACTAAAAATAGCTACCCTTGCTAAATTTTAACTAATTTAAGCTACTTAATTGGTGGAATTCCAAGGTCTTTACAGATTTTTTTAGCCAAAATATCCTTAATTTCATTATGTCGAGGAATAGCACTTCTAGTATTAAATTCTGGATTACACCACCAAGAATGATTACTTCCTTCCCTAATTATTTCGCAACCTTGAGAACGCAAATATTGGATAAATTCTTTACGTTTCATACGGCAATTTTTTCAATTTGATAGTTACCAATTGCTGCATTAATAGCATCTTGTCTATTAAATTCTAAAGCTTCTTCTAGGGTAATTTTTAAGGTTTTCAATAATTCTTCT
The DNA here is from genome assembly GCA_011391125.1 of Synechococcales cyanobacterium S06. GTDB lineage: Bacteria > Cyanobacteriota > Cyanobacteriia > Cyanobacteriales > JAABRE01 > JAABRE01. The sequence continues at coordinate 56,916 of JAABRE010000006.1, read as the reverse complement.
CTGGTTTTTTCTTGACAATTTACCCCCGGAATTTCTTCGATCCAACCAATCCACCAATCTCCATCTTCCTGAATAATTGCCGTATAGGTATTAGTCATAATTACCTCCTTAAATAAAATTTATTAGAAAGGGCGATCGCCCTATTTATCTGTTAATATTGTAAGCTAAAAATAGCTAACCTGTGCTAAATTTTAACAACTTTAGTTAGAAAATATCATTCATTAAATTTATATTTAGGACAATAAACCTCCACAGAAGCTGCAAAAATAGCTGAAGATAATACATCAAAATTTTCAGGAACTTGATCATCTACAATTGTAAATAAATCTTCAGTATAACTAAGACTTTTATATAATTCTCCATTAGAAAAAGCAAAACCAGCATAAAAAGGTGAAATTACATAAAAACCTAAATATCCATCTAAATATTCGCGGTTAGTAACTTCATTTACTGTAATAAAGGGAGGTAAAGGGTATCTTTCTTTGATTAATTGACATAAAAATTGACCTGTATTTATTGCCTTAACATCTCCTCCATAATAATTATAATAGCTTGATACATTGTTTATCTCTTCTTGAGTTAATTTCTGATCAGAAAAAGATTTATCAGAAATTCTATTAAGTGTATTAAGAAATTTTTGAACTCTAAAAGATTCTATTAAGAATGGCACACCAAAAATTAATAAGAAAATCCCAATTACAGTTAATGTGTTTTTTTTCATTGACTTTATATTTCATAGTTAATAACATAAGTTTAATTATAATGCAAATTGGTTTTTTATAACGAAATAACGGGAAAGATTAGTAGGGTGGGCAATGCCCACCTACGTTAGCGCTAAAGCGCAACAACGAACCTAGCTACCACCAATTCTGGCGACATCGGCCGCGTTTTTCTCGAAAGCTGCATTAAGTGCGTCATCACCGCTTAAACCCGCTTCCAACGCTTCCTTAATCGCGTTTAACACCCGTTTGTAATCCCGGGGCATCACTTTCACGAATTTAGCGGACATTGATTCCCAGTTCTCTAATACTTGCGCACCTTTTGAACTTTCCGTATATTTGACGTGATTGCTGATTAATGTATGCACTGTGTCCATATCCTCGGGATCAAGGGTTTCCAAATCCGCCATACTGGTATTACAATGTTGGGCAAAGTCGCCGTTTTCATCGAGGATGTATGCAATACCGCCGCTCATTCCCGCAGCAAAGTTGCGACCAGTTTTACCTAACACGACAACTTTACCACCGGTCATGTATTCGCAAGCATGATCGCCCACGCCTTCAACCACCGCAGCAACGCCGGAATTGCGCACACAGAAACGCTCGCCAACGACACCGCGAATGTAGGCTTCCCCACTGGTTGCACCGTAAAAGGCAACATTACCAGCAATGATATTTTCCTCAGCGACAAAAGTTGACACTTTGGGCGGATAAACGATGATTTTGCCACCGCTCAAACCCTTACCTAAATAATCATTAGCATCGCCTTCTAATTCAATGGTCACACCCTTGGGTACGAACGCGCCTAAACTTTGACCTGCACTACCATTAAATTTGAGGTGGACGGTGTCTTCTGGTAAACCTTCCCAATGTTTTTTGGTGATTTCGTTACCCAAAATCGTACCGACTACGCGATTAACATTGGTAATGGGCAAAGTTGCAGAAACTTTCTCACCATTTTCGATCGCCCCTTTGCACAAATCTAACAAAGTCGTCATGTCGAGGGATTTTGCCAACCCGTGGTCTTGGGGAATCTGACAATAGCGACCGACTTCAGGACCGACTTCGGGTTGATAAAGCAGGTTAGAAAGGTCAATTCCCTTAGCTTTCCAATGATCCACCGCTTTTTTCGCTTCCAAAACCTCGGTCCGGCCAACCATTTCCGTTAAAGTACGGAAACCCAACTCGGCCATAATTTCGCGCAATTCCGTCGCGATAAACTTCATGAAATTCACCGTATATTCGGGATCACCGGTGAATTTCGCCCGTAAATCGGGATTTTGGGTCGCAATTCCCACGGGACAAGTATTTAGATGACAAACTCGCATCATAATACAACCTAACGTGACCAGAGGACCGGTGGAGAAGCCAAATTCTTCCGCTCCGAGTAACGCAGCGATCGCAATATCCCGACCAGTTTTCAACTGTCCGTCAGTTTCCACCACAATCCGACTACGCAAATTATTGAGGACCAAAGTCTGGTGAGTTTCCGCCAAACCTAACTCCCAAGGTAATCCTGCGTGTTTAATTGAAGTTTGAGGCGATGCACCAGTTCCTCCGTCAAAGCCAGAAATGAGGACAACATCAGCATGAGCTTTGGCTACACCGGCCGCAATTGTACCTACGCCAACTTCTGAAACCAACTTCACATTGATCCTTGCTTCCCGATTGGCATTTTTTAGATCGTGGATTAACTCCGCCAAATCCTCAATGGAATAAATATCGTGGTGAGGAGGGGGTGAAATTAAGCCGACACCGGGGGTTGAGTGACGAACCTTGGCAATCCAAGGATAGACTTTTAACCCCGGAAGTTGACCACCTTCGCCGGGTTTTGCCCCTTGCGCCATCTTGATCTGAATTTCCTTAGCTTGGGAAAGGTACAAACTGGTCACCCCAAAACGACCCGAAGCAACCTGTTTGATGGCACTATTTTTAGAGTCCCCTTTTTCGTTGGTCCAGGTGTAACGTTCGGGGTCTTCCCCTCCTTCCCCGGTGTTGGATTTACCGCCGATGCGATTCATGGCAATGGCCAACGCTTCATGGGCCTCCTTAGAAATTGAACCGTAGCTCATAGCCCCTGTTTTAAAGCGTTTCAGGATCGCTTCGAGGGGTTCAACTTCCTCTAAAGGAATGGACTCGCGTTTTTTGAAGTCCAATAAACCGCGCAGGGTAAAGGTTTGCTGATTCTGCTCGTTAATTTCACTGGCATATTTCTTATACAAGTTATAATCGCCTAACTGGACCGCTTTTTGCAAGGTGTGAATTGCTTCGGGACTCAGCAGGTGTTTTTCGCCATCTTTGCGCCATTGATATTCGCCACCAACATCCAAGGTAGGATTTGCAGTGGGACGTTCGGGGAAACCATGACTATGGCGTAAAATCGCTTCCTTGGCAATGACCGCCAAATCTGAACCTTCGATCCGCGAAGCAGTCCAACTGAAATACTTGTCAATGACTGATTTATTCAGGCCGATCGCCTCAAAAATCTGGGCTCCGCGATAACTTTGGAGGGTAGAAATGCCAATTTTAGAGGCAATTTTGGTGACTCCTTTGGTGGCTGCTTTGATATAATTTTTACAAGCGGTTTTGTGATCAACGCCGACCAATAAACCTTCGGCAATCATTTGCTCTAAAGTTTCAAAGGCCAAATAGGGATTAATTGCGCCACAACCATAACCGATTAAAACTGCGCAATGGTGGACTTCCCGAGGTTCTCCTGATTCGAGGACAATGCCAACACGGGTGCGAGTACCGGTTCTAATCAAGTGGTGATGTAAGCCAGCAACTGCCAATAAGGCAGGAATTGGTGCTTTGTCTTTGCTGATACCCCGATCGCTCAGAATGATGAGGCTGCATCCCTCGCTAATTGCCTTGTCAGCAGCGCTAAAAACACCATCCAATGCCTCTTCAAGACCTTTTACCTCATTTTTGGGGTTAAAAAGAATCTCAAGGGTAACATTGCTAAATTCAGTTTGCTGTTTAATTTTGGCTAAGTCAGCGTTACTGAGAATTGGGCTTTTTAGTTCGATTAAATGGCAACTTTCGGGGGTTGGTGCTAATAAATTGTGTTCAGAACCAATGGTGGTGACGGCGGAAGTGATGATTTCTTCCCTGATTGAATCAATCGGCGGGTTGGTAACTTGGGCAAAAAGCTGCTGGAAGTAATCGTACAAGATTTTCGGACGGTTGGAAAGCACTGCTAATGGGGTATCTGTACCCATTGCGCCGGTTGCTTCAACGCCGTTTTTACCCATGGGACTCAGCAACATTCTGATTTCTTCAAAGCTGTAACCGAAGGCCATTTGACGTTGGGTAATGGTTGCAAGATCGCTGCTGGGGACATTTTCAGCGTCGGGTAAGCTGTCTAATTCCACTAAATTAGCGTCTAACCACTGTTGATAGGGTTTTTCGGTGGCAATTTTGGCCTTAATTTCTTCGTCGTCGATGATTCGGCCTTCTTTCATGTCAACTAGGAACATTCTACCGGGTTGTAAACGACCTTTGAATGCTACTCTTTCAGGTTCGATGGGTAAAACTCCCGCTTCCGATGCCATAATTACGAGGTCATCTTTGGTGACATAATACCGAGAAGGTCGTAAACCGTTGCGATCTAGCACTGCTCCCATGATTGTACCATCGGTGAAGGCGATACTCGCCGGTCCGTCCCATGGTTCCATTAAACAGGAATGGTATTTATAGAAGGCTTTTTTCTCTGGACTCATGGACTCGTGACCTGACCAAGGTTCGGGTACCATCATCATAACAGCGTGGGGGAGCGATCGCCCTGACAAGGTCAACAATTCCAGGGCGTTGTCGAAAATACCTGAGTCACTACCGTTAATGTTGATCGCATGGCGCACTTTTTTGAGGTCATCGCCGAATAATTCTGACTCAAAAAGCGACTGACGCGCATTCATCCAGTTGATGTTACCTCGCATGGTGTTAATTTCACCGTTATGGGCGATGTAACGGTAGGGGTGAGATCGTTCCCAACTGGGGAAAGTATTGGTGCTAAAACGCGAATGGACCAAGGCCAGGGCGCTTTCCATGTCAGGATCGTTTAAGTCGAGGTAATATTTGCCGACCTGTTCGGGCATTAACATCCCTTTATAGACTAGGGTACGACAGGAAATGCTCGCCGCGTACCAGTGTTTGTCTCCTCCTTCGCGGTGAATTTCAAAGTGGGTCCTTTTTCGGATGATGTATAATTTGCGTTCAAATGCCAAATCGTCTTTCAGTTCCGGGTGGCGATCAATGAACACCTGTTGCATAAAGGGTTCTGACGCTTTTGCTGATTTGCCCAAGGATAAATTGTCCGTGGGAATTATCCGCCAACCGAGGACTTTTTGCCCTTCTTCGGCTACAATTTCCTCAAAAAGTTGTCTTGCTTTTTGGCGTTTTTCGGGATCGGGTGAACTGAAAATCATGCCAACGCCGTAGTTGCCTACTTCTGGTAAGCTGATGTTTTCGGCGGCGGCTACTTTGGTCAGGAATTTGTGGGGAATTTGCATCAAAATTCCCGCTCCGTCACCGGTATTCGGTTCACAACAAGCTCCCCGGTGATCTAAATTAATTAAGATGGTCAGTGCTTGTTGGACAATGTCATGGGATTTTTGCCCTTTCTGATGAACAATAAAACCTACACCGCAGGCATCATGTTCAAATTGTGGATCGTATAGTCCTTGTTTTTCTGGCAGTTGATGATTCATGGAGACAGTTTCGTTATGGTGCATCGAAGTTCTATTATCTTCAATAATAAGTAAATAAAGTTACGCGTTTTGTAGTCTGTGAACTAACTTGGTATTTAGTTGCTGACTTTTTTGGGAAGGGCGATCGATTGTTCACCCTGTTAGGAAAAGGTTAAGTAGGCCTAGTCAGAGAATTATATCAAGTTATTTCGGTTGAGGAGAAATAATTTAATAAAGTTTAAATAACTAAATATTAGGAAATATAAATAATTGATATTTGATTAGTTTAGTCCCATATAATTATGGTAGCGTTGGCATTCAGACAAATTGATCAACCAAACTGCTGTCATTAGACATCTGGGAAAAACCATGATAGATATCTACCATTGTATGTCTCTACCCTGGTTTGCTGACGATCAAATATATTTTTTTGGAGCTGTCTTTTATTTAAAAATTAGTCAAGGTAAGCAAGATAGATGAACAAGAATCCAACCAAGATTAAGATATAATTAAGAAATATAAATAAAAAATCATTAATAACCCTATAGTCAGTTTAAGAAAAAATGGATCAGAACAGTTTTCTTTATGGGTCAAGCCGTTATCGGGGTCATTTTCGTCCAAATACATTGGCTTTTAACAGTAATTTACAGGAATTTGCCACTAAAATAGCTTATATTTCTTCTTTACATACCGCAGGAAAGTTATCCTCTGAGGAAGCTTATCAAAAAATACAAGATTTGTGGAAGCAGTTAAAACAGAGTAAGGAAGGATTGAAAATCTAAACATAAGCTTATTGATACTCTAATAATTTCCCTGCTGCATCACAATAGATAATAGTAGTTTAGGGAGAATTGACTATGTTGGTTTATAGGACTAATTATTTTAATGATCAAGTTGACATCCAGGGTATTCAGGAGCATATCGACAGAATCTGCCATGAGTTAGAAAAAATGAGCTTGGAGGCGGTACAATCGCGTTTTGAGCGTGTTTATCCCTATTTAAAGCGCAAAGAGGGTAATTTGCGCTTAATTGCCCGTATTCGTCGTTTTGGTAAGGATTATGTTTTGTGTTGGTTAACCATTTTTCGTCGCGGAGATAGCGATTATGAGAATTTTTTGCTCAAACGTGAGTTTGGCCATCAAAGTTTAGACAATATAGACGCAACAATCAAAGAATGGCTGAAGCAACGAAGTTCATCCCAAGAAAAAAATTATTCTTCTCTGTTACCCCTAAGTAATGAGTTGCAAATTTGGCTAGAACGTCCTAGTTGGGAATTTGATAATCATGGGGTGGTTATTTATGAAAGTCAAACTTGGTTAGATAATTTTAAAGTGCCAGAAATTCAAGAAAAATGGCTTTTTTATAGTGAATTAATCTCAAAAATTGCCGATTCTGAAGGGAATTTAGGCACGAATACTAATTGGTCTAATATTAAGTTATATGGTGAAAATGGTTGTTATTTATTGTTTAGTTTAATTACGACGGCCGATCAACCTCCGCGAAATATTTTATTATTAATTGCTCCTTTTTTAAGTGAACCCAATGGGGAAGAATTAGCGGGAATTATTGATAATTTAACGGCGATTAAATCGGAACATCAATTATTTATTCCCGAAACTAATCATAATTTATTAACCACGGAATTTGTCTGGGATGATTTAACTTCTTTGGCCCGAAGAGCTTATCCTAGTTATCTTTTAGCTGATGAAAAGCTTTGGCAAACTATTGAAAATGATGAAAATACCAATTTAGCTTTATCGGCGGAAGAAGAAGGAATACTTCACGCAGTTTCGACTTCTAATCCTTCTTTACCTTTATTTTTAAATGGTAGAGCTGGTAGTGGAAAATCGACTTTATTATTTCATCTTTTTGCTGATTATTGCGATCGTCATTTGCATTTTTGTCGGGAAAATAATTTAGATTATTATACAAAACCTCACCCATTATTTTTAGCTTACAATGAACCGATTACTAAATATGCTCAAGATCGGGTCATGCGTTTATTAGAATCTCATCATCGCTTTTTGGCGAAAACAGGAACTATAGAAGAAGTACCAAATTTGAGTCCTTTTTTCCAACCTTTTCGCTTATTTTTGAAAAATTTATTACCTGTATCTGAAAGGGAACTTTTTCAGGAGCGTAAATATGTTTCTTTTTATCGTTTTCGTCAGTTAATGAAGTCAGTTTGGCCTGATTATTCGGCGGAACTTTGTTGGTTGGTAATTAGAACTTTTATTAAGGGTTATCATTTAGATGAACGGGATACTTATAGTGATATTAATGATTATCAAGAAATCCCGAAAAAAGAGCGTGTTGTTTCTGTGGAGGAGTTTGAAAATATTTATCATACGGTGTGGAAATGGTATGAAAAATATACGAAACAAGAGGGAGAATGGGATGATCAGGATTTAATTAGAATTGTTTTACAGTCTAAATATTATCGGCCTGAATATACGGCGATTTTTTGTGATGAGGCCCAAGATTTTACTCGTTTAGAGTTACAATTAGTGATGCGTTTATCTGTGTTTTGTAATTATGATTTAGAACATGAATATATCGAATGTTTGCCCTTTGCTTTTGCTGGAGATCCTTTACAAACTTTAAACCCGACTGGTTTTCGCTGGAGTGCTTTGAAAGCTACTTTTTATAATGAGATTATTACGGCTTTAGCTCCCACTGGTACGTTAAATTTAGAGATGAATTTTGTCGAATTGAAATTTAATTATCGCTCTATAGAAGCGATTGTTGGTGTTAGTAATTTAATTCAGTTATGGCGAAGAGAATTGTGTCATATTTCTGATATTATGCCCCAACAAGCCCGAAAATATGGCGATTTTCAACCCGAAAAATTTATTTTAGATGTTAATATTAGTCGAGAAATTATTAAACCTTTGTTACAGGATACTGTGGTTATTATTCCTTGTGATGAAGGTGGAGAAATTGATTATATTAAAGGAGATGAATTATTATCTAGTTTTATTCCTCCTAATTCCCAAACCGCTCCTTGGAATATTTTAAGCGCAATTTCTGTTAAAGGTTTGGAATTTAAACAGGTTATTTTATATAAGTTTGGTGAAGTTTGTCCCCCGGATTTATGGTTGGCAAATGAGCAAACTACTGAGGAGGGAAAATACTTTTTAAATAAGCTTTATGTGGCGGCTTCTCGTGCTACGGAAAGATTATTTATTGTGGATTCAGAATTAGGGGAAAATCAGATTTGGAAACACGCAGTTTCTGAAGCAGAATTAGACTTATTTATTAATAAGTTACCACCGAAAACAAATCACCAACAATGGCGAGATTTAATTTGTTTAATTGCTTGGGGCAAAAGTCCACAAGCCCTGGCCGATCATGATTTAGTTGCCATTGCCAAGACTTTAGAAATTGAGGGGATAAATTCCGAAAATCCCGACTTATTAAGGCGAGCTGGTGGGGCTTATCAAAAATTAAATGATCAAACTCAAGCTATATTTTGTGAAGCTCAAGCTTTAAAATTAGAAAGAAATTTCTCTCAAGCCGGTGAATTATTATTAAGTCAAGGAAAAATTAGGGAAGCTTGGGACTGTTTTTGGCAAGGTTGTGATTGGGCAAATTTAGTCATTTTAGCTCAAAATAAATCCCCTGATTTGCTGACTGATGCTGTTCAAAAAGTTAAACCTTTAATTAATTTTATGGCTTGGTTTATCACTGATGATAATAAAACCAAGATAAATAGCCAGTTAAAAGAGTTTACTGTTTTAATTAGTAATGAATCTTATAATTTGAAAAATTTGCTACCTTATCCACAATGGCAAACCGCCATTGATGCTTACATTGAAGTTGTTAATAACATTATCAATTCTAGTAAAATCTGGCCTCCAGAGCAATTAAAACGCATTGGTTATGTGTTAATTCATCTCAGTCATGTAGCATCTTTACCCGTTAAAGAAATCGCTCAATCTTGTTTATTTTTGGCAGATAAAAATAAACAAAATCTCAATAAAGTTATTCAAAAAATTGTCGAAGACAATAAAAAAGAAGAGCTAATTAAACAAGAATTAGCTCTTTTAAGTACGGCTCAACAAAATGAACAAATTATTCAAAAATGGGAACAAAATGGTAAACCCCAAGAAATATTTTGGTTAGAATATGTGATTCCAGCTTTTGAAGCTAAACAATTTTATAAACAAGCATTTGTCGGTTATTGTATCTTAAAAAATTATCAAAAAGTTAAAGAATGTTTTGACAAAGCAACGGAAAATAAAGTGACAATTAAACCGGTGGTAATTTTACTTAGATTTTATACTCGTAATCAATATTGGGCTGATTTATTATCAGCTTTAAATAAATATTTACCGATTTTAACCAGTGTGGAAGCGGAAAATACGGGTTTAAAATATGACTTTATTTATGAAATAGCTTGTTCAGAATTAAAACCTCAAAATCTTAGTAAAAAAGATAAGGATAATTATGAAAAAATTATCAGGAAAAATATAATTGTCAGTCATCATTGGCAAAAATATTTACTAATACCACATTTAGGTATCGCATTGGAAAAAATTGGCGCTCTTGAAGCAACTTTGCATTTTTACCAGCACTATATCAATTCAGAAGATGGCAAAATTCGCGAATTTGCTCGTCATCGTTGGTTAGCGACTAAATTAAAACAAGAGCAGGAGTTTAAAGCGCAATTAAAAATTAATCAATTCAAAAAAATTCGTTCTGAATTAGAAAAACAAGCCGAAATTTGGACCATTAATTTAACTTTAATTAACCAAGAAATACCCCAATCTCCTCCAAATCGCCCTGAATTAATTGAAGGCAAAATTATTGGACTTCCTCAAGGAATAGTTATTCATACTAAGGGAAATGTAGTTAATTTTGAAATTAATTATTTAATTATTGAGTTGTTTAGTTTAATTCAACAGTTAACGATTAAGGATACTTTAACTAGAAAAGAAATTAGAATCGATGGCAAAACTAAAGAAATAATCATCGGAACAATTGTGGTACAATCTCACGGTGGTAATATTTTAACTTTCAATGAACCAACTCGAGGTTATGGAGGTAGATTAATTTCTTTTGGTAATAATGCTTTACTGGAAATAAAAATGCAAAATTTAATGGAAACTATTAAAGTTTTCTTATAATTTGAACTTAATTTTCTCAAAATTTTGCCTAATTTATTTATTTTTACTGAACTATTGTCCCCAAAAATTAAGGGAACATTTTTAGTAGAATAAGATTCTATAATGAAATCAAAAGGTAATTTATTGGTGTGAGAAAAATGTTAAATTTAATCAAACAAAGTTGGTTTTGTGGCCTTTTAATGGCTGGTTTCGCTATTTTACCCTGTCAAGAAGCCAAAAGTCAGCTTCTTCCCCAAGTTTGGGGCACTGCGGGAGTCAAGGATGAAGATATCAGCTATGGAATCGGAGCGAAATTTTTTGGCTTTGGTGTGGAAATCGGCACGGGAAAAGACGGTGCAACTGGTGGCGACATCCTCAAATTTATCAGTTTACCCGCAGTTTCTCCTTATGTGGGTGTCGGTTATTATTCTGGTGATGAAAACTTCGCCTATTCGGCGGGGGTGCATTTTGATGTGTCTAGCAATATTGTTTTAGGTGCGGGTTATCATTCAATTCGTGGTATTAATGGCCAAATTGGCCTGAAGTTTTAAGAGCTGAAAATGCGCTCTACCCTCCCTAAATCTAGTCAATAGACATCTTGTTAAACTAAGTCAAGTGAAAAGATCAATTTTTTGAGTTTCCCAAGATGTCTATTAAGTCGTTAATCTCCCAAGCAAATTCCTAAACCTCTAGCCGTTTTAACTAAAGTGCCTTCAGAATCGACATTGCGGTAATTTTTAATCGCTTCGGCAATGGGGACATAGTCAACCTGACGATTTTGCCAGACTACCATTTGATCATACTTTTCTTGGGCGATTAATTCCACAGCAGCGACGCCAAAAGATGACGCTAAAATCCGATCTAATGGTGAAGAAATGCCCCCACGTTGGGTATGACCTAAAACTGTCACCCTAGTTTCAGCATTAGTCAGGTCAGCGATTTTTTCCGCTAAATATTGACCAATTCCGCCTAAACGAGCTTGACCAAAAGCTTGCATTTGTTGAATTGGTTGCCCATTTTCACTGCAAACTGCTTCCGAAACCACGATGACTGAATAATCCTGACCTTCAGCTTGTCGTTTGGTCAAGTAAGTAGCAATATTTTCTAATTTGTAGGGAATTTCGGGAATGAGAATGACATGGGCTCCGCCAGCAATACCGGCATTTAAAGCAATATGACCCGCATCTCTCCCCATAACTTCAACAATAATCACTCGATTATGACTAGCAGCAGTAAAATGCAACCTGTCTAAGGCTTCGGTGGCAATATTGACCGCCGTATCAAAACCGATGGAACGTTCCGTCGCTCCGACATCGTTATCAATAGTTTTAGGAATGCCAATTAAATTTATGCCACCTTGTTGGGCCAATTTGCGCAAAATGGCCAAACTTCCGTCGCCACCAATGCCGATTAAAGCATCCAAACCAAGTTGATGATAATTGTCAATGATTTCTTGGGAACGGTCTTTGACTGAACCGTCAGCCATGGGAAAGGCGAAAGGATCACCTTTGTTGGTGGTTCCCAACATTGTCCCCCCCATGGTTAACCAACGGTCAACTTTGTTGACATCTAAGTGCATGAGTTGGGGCGGATTGGTCATTAATCCAAGGGTTGCTTTACAAATCCCGATCACTTCCCAACCATGAACACTAATAGCACAGTGGGTAACGGCGCGAATGACAGCGTTTAAACCAGCACAGTCTCCTCCACTGGTCAAAATTCCAATACGTTTTTTAGCTCCCATTTTTTCGTTATCTAAATTTACTAATTAGTAAGAATACAGTGACAACCATCTCTTTTTTCTAACTATTTCAAAATAAATTATATTCATATTTAATACAATTTATTGTTACATTTCTTTATCTAAATATTTAGGTGATCAATATCTAATTTTCATAACATTTTTTAGTTTGATTCCGTTTAATTATATTTTTCTGGTCGAGACAGTTATCAAAGTGTCATACTGGTTAATCTCTAATTAAAAATTGGCAATTATGATAAAACCATAGATTTATGAGGAGGTTAGTTATGACAAAGCAAATGGCAAATTTAGGCATTACTCCTAGTTGGGTATTTTTTACAGTAATATTTTTTATCTTTTCTATTACAATTACTTCCATCGGAATTTTTTATGTTCCTGTGGATAATTGGGTTAAAGGTTATCTGGCCATGGGGTTAATTTGTTCCCTGGCTTCTTCCCTTATTTTTACCAAAACCCAACCAGATTTATCTGAGGCCAAAAAACTTAATTCTGGAATTTAATCATTTTGTCGGGTGTGTCACACAGACCAATTTTTTAAAATTAATAATTGTTAATTGTGACGCAGTTATTCTTTAATAATTTTATTTTTTTCGAGGTAATAAAAAATGGCAAAACAAGTTATTAATCAAGATCATAGCACCGCATGGATTCTTCAAACATGGTTATCTTTTGTGGTTTCAATTGGTGCTACTTCCCTGGGCATTATCTATCTTCCTGTGGATAATTGGATTAAGGGTTATATGGGGATGGGTTTATTATTTACCGTGGGTTCTACGGTGAGTTTGACTAAAACCCAAAGGGATATTCATGAATCTAATAAAATTAGTTCTAAAATTGAAGAAGCGAAGGTGGAAAAAATATTAGCAGAACATAAGTTATAGGTAATCTTAAGTAGGGTGGGCAATTTTTTAATCTATTCTGATCAGAAAATAATTATATTTATTGCCCACCTTCCCTCATTTTAAATGGCTTTAATTCCCTTGTAAAGCTGCAATTACAGTGTCATGAATTACGCCATTACTAACAATAACTCCCTGATTATTAATCAGTTTTGCCCCTAAACTAAAATCAAGGGGTTTTCCCTCCATATCTGTGACCTTTCCGCCCGCTTCTTCCACCACAATGACTCCGGCCGCATGATCCCAGATTTTCTCCCTGTAATCGGGCGTTTTTGGCGAAGGGAGACGCAAATATAAGGCCGCTTCCCCTGCTGCGACAGCCGCATATTTTGCCTGACTGTCCATCCTCAAAGATGGACTGGTTATTCCAGCTTGCTGGGCGATCGCATTTTGTTTGCTTTGATCACCATGTCCTGATTCCACTGACTCCACAAACCTCATTTTTTCGGGACTTTCGCTTACTTTTATGGGTTGGGGTGTACCGCCAGCTAGGTTGACCATGGTTGCACCTTCGCCCCTTACGGCAACGAATAACAAACCCTTTTCACCGTTGAATGATAAGGCTGGGCAGGCTAATACGCCGACTTTAATCTCGCCTTCTTCAATCAACGCAAGGGCGATCGCATATTGGTCTTGGCGCAAAAATCCTTTTGTTCCGTCAATGGGGTCTAATGTCCAATAACGGTTTCCCAACTCAACTTTCCCGTGATCAATCCAGTTGACGACATTATCTGGGGTGGCTGCGGGTATGATTGCTTGTACATATTCCGTTACTTTGGCCAAAGTTTCAGGATTGGTTTTCAGGGTGGCGGCCTCTTCTTCCCCGACAACGGGATCGGCTGGAAATGCTTCTGCTAAAGCTTTACAGACGATCGCCTGTGCGCCAAAATCAGCGACGGTGACGGGGGAGCGATCGTTTTTTTCGATCGCCTCCGGGATATGTTGGCGGACTTGTTCACATATTTTAGCAGCAGCGATGCAAGCTTCAATGGCGATTTGTTTTTCGTGAGTATAGGACATTTTTTTGGTTAATTAAACTTGTGTTATTTTAAAAAATAATTGAGACAATAAGGAAAAAAAATGGAAAAAATTTATTTTTACGGTCCCAGTAAACAACAGCAGGAATTATTGGAAAAGGATTATCGTCAATGGGTTTTTCATCATAGTAATTTTACACCTTGGATTGGACAAACATATTTTAATTTTAAAAAAGCCGGTTTACCTTGTGAAATTGCTACCAAAATGCCCACTGAAGGAATTATTTTAGCAGATCGAGATACATTAGGAAATAGTTATCCTTTTTTGGAAAAGCTAATGTTAATTTGTGCAAAAAGCGATCGAGAATATCATCCTTCAGCTCATATACATATTACTCATAATATCAATGATTTTCAGCAAAATATTAATTCAATTTGGTTTCCTTATTATTTACAACATTGGCCAATGTCGGGAATAATACCTCGTCAAGAAAAACGTGGTTCTTTGATCGAAAATATCGCTTATATAGGGAGTAAAGGCCAATTAGATCAAGTTTTATTATCCTCACAATGGATAGATAAATTAAAAGATATTGGTTGCAATTGGTTGCCTATTTTTCAGAGCAATAAATGGAATGATTACAGTAACATTGATGTTATTGTCGCAGTTAGGGATTTTCAAAAAAAGATTTATATTAATAAAGGAGCAATCAAATTAATTAATGCTTGGTTAGGTAAAGTTCCGGCAATTTTAGCTCCAGAATCTGGTTTTTTAGCGGTGAGAAAATCTGAGTTAGATTTCCTGATGGTTAATTCTCTTGACGAGACAATTGAAGCTATAAAAATGCTAAAAAATGATCCCCAATTATATTTGTCTATGATAAAAAATGGACAAGAAAGAGTTCAGGAATTTAGTCAGGAAAAAATTACTCAAGATTGGATCAATTTTTTTGAAAATTATGCTTTTCCTGAGTATAAAAAATGGATAAAAATGTCTGATTTGCAGAGAAGAAGTTTATTTTTTAAACGCTATTTTAGGTTAAAAATAGACAGAATGAAAACCAGACTTAAACTTAATTAAACTAGGTTTTCATCCAGTTTCTTGTACCGAAATATTGACAAGAATAGGAAGCAATTTTAGCCGCAGATTGTAAGGCTGTGGTAAAATTTTCTTGTAAAATATAGTGACAAAATGCGCCATGAAATATATCTCCTGCTCCTAATGTATCCACTGGTTTAATGGGATTGACTGTGATTTCTCCCCGAATATTATTAGTTAAATATTGCAGTGGTTTTTCTCCTTGGGTAATGGCAATATTCGGGATATTAAAAGTAGATAAAAAAGCAAAAACTTCTTCTTGATTATGACAATTTGGGGGATAAAAATTAGCGGAACAAATTGCATAATCGACAACGGGTAAAATTCGCTCAAAACCAGTTTTCCAACTTCCACCATCTATGACAATGGGGATATTATTTTGCTTACCTAATTTAGCTAAATATTCGCTGATTTCTATTTGATGACCGTCTATTAAAATAATATCTATTCCCGTTAAAATATTAGCAGGTAATTGCTCCTTTTTTCCCTGAATTTTGGTGGCATTTATGGAGATGATTGAGCGTAATCCTGTCCCTTTATTAACTATAATGGAAGATACGGGAGGAGAACTACAATTATCAGGAAAAACATCACAAATATTAATATTAAAATCCGCTAAATCTGCCTTAATTAAATTACTAATGATATGTTTACCTAAAACTGTAACTAATTTGGATTCATTGGCTAAATAACTAAAGGTAACTGCTGCATTTGTAGCCGGTCCTCCTGCTGCAATTGTGTCATTTTCTGCGACAATTTTCTCATTTATTCCGGGTAATTTTTCACTTAAATAAATGAAATCTAAGGTGGTTAATCCGATAAATAAGCCTTGTTTTTTCATAATTCATTATTATTTTTTTATACTTAAAATATTTTTTTTATGTTTTCGATTAAAAAAGGATAATATGGATTAGCAATAAAATTAGTTAATCTATCCATTTTTCGCCTTCTATTTTTCCATTGAGGATGGCAAATATAGTAAAAAGGATGATTAGGTTTTACTTGATTTATTTCATAATTTAAAGCTTCTACTTTTTGGGAAATGGCAATTTCAGACGCGATCGCTTCTCTATAAGTATCAGCAATTATAAAACCATTAATTTGCTCTAAAATTGAACGTGATGTAAATAATATCAAAGATTGTAAATGTCTTGCAGTATCTCCTTCTGGTATTTGATTTTTCGCCAAAAAATTTCTATACAATATGGCATCTTCTTTCTTACTAGGAGGGGCTTTTTCCCATAAAAAATTCCAATTCAAAGATTCTCCTAAAAGTCCCATATTTGAGTCTTGCTCAAATTTATCTACAAATGCTTTAAGCCATCCTCTACGTAAGATATAACAATCATCTTGGAGAAATAAATAATTATCCGAAGGTGGTAAATTTCTCCACCCATAATCCCAAGCTCCTATATTAAAACCTGTATTTTCTCGGATTAAAATTTTTATTTTTTTAGATTCTAAATTTAATAAAAATTTTTCTTGATTTGAATTATTGGTATTGCAAACAATTGCCAGTTCAAAATCTACTCCTGCTTCAATGATAGTTATTTGTTTAAGTAAATTTAACAGCGGTTGAATACTACCTTCTGTCCACAAGGATATAATAACTAAATTTTTCATCGTTTTTACTCTTTTTTTTGTGCCACAATTAAATATTGAATAGTTAACAATTCTTCTAAATAATTAAACATTAATTTATTAAGCATTTTGAGATATTTTGGACCAGATAAACCTCTGGATTTTACCAGATTAATTGTTAATTGGTTATCTGATTGCTGAAATAAATTTACCATGGTTTTTTTTGTAAAAAAACGAAGATGAGTTCGATCTAAAATTCCCATATTTTGATATTGCCAATTTCCTTTTAAAAATAAGTCTTTAAGAATAGAAAAATGTCGAATATTCGGAATGCTAGCAATCAGATATCCGTTGGCATTTAAGAGATTATTAGTATGAATATTAACAACTTTCCAGGGGTCTTTTAAATGTTCTAAAACATCTGGATATAGAATACAATCAAATTTTTCGTTTTCAATTTCTGTGGGAATAAATGATTGATCTAAATCAGCGACAATTAATTTTTCATAACAATTTTGTTGGTTAGCAATTGAAATAACTTGATCACTAATATCTAAACCAACTATTTTACATTGTTTCTTCTCAAAAAGAGCTTTACCAGTCTTACCGATTCCACAACCAATTTCCAGAACTCTCGTTACATCATTGGGTATTAAGTCAATTAAATCGAATCTTGTGCGAGCATTCATAAAATATTGATCGATCTTAATTGGTGTTTTATTTTCTGTGTTCATAGCCTTATTTTAGGATAATATTAAGATATTTTATTAGTTAAACTTAAAAAAGTAGGTATGATAATTTTTTTTTATTATAGCAATGGCTACAAAAATAAAAACCAAAAATCTCATATATTGTAATATTACTTTACATTTTACCTTTTATTTTTAACTAGCAAATATTATTAATAGTCACAATATCTTGTTGCTTAAAATGAACAGTCAAGACTCAACTAAAGTCGGTATTTTATATATTGTTGGTACTCCCATTGGTAATTTAGAGGATATTACTTTTCGGGCCTTGAAAATATTACAAAATGTTAATTTAATTGCCTCAGAAGATACCCGACACACTGGTAAACTTTTACATCATTTTCAGATTAAAACTCCCCAAATTAGTTACCACCAACATAATAGTAAATTGCGGGAAAATGAGTTATTAAATCGCTTAAAAGAGGGGGAAAATATTGCCTTAGTTACTGATGCAGGAATGCCGGGTATTTCTGACCCCGGTTATGAGATAATTAATTATTGTATAAATGAGGGAATTACTGTTATTCCCATTCCTGGTCCGACGGCTGCAATTACTGCTTTAGTTGCGTCAGGCCTACCCACTGATAAGTTTATTTTTGAGGGTTTTTTACCTCCTAAAAGTAAGCCAAGAATTGCCCATTTACAAAGTTTTAAAAGTGAGTCTCGAACGATTATTTTTTATGAATCTCCCCATCGAATTTTGGCAACTTTAACCGATTTAAAAACGGTTTTTGGTGATCAAAGAAAAATTACTATTGCTAGGGAATTAACTAAGTTATATGAGGAATTTTGGCGCGGAAATTTAGAAGATGCTGTTAATTTATATCAAAATAAAACGCAAATTCTCGGCGAATTTACCCTGATAGTTGCGGGTAATAATGAGCAGAATATCCCCGATCTTTCCGATGAAGAAATTAAGGCCGAATTACAACAATTATTAGCTCAAGGTATGAGTAAAACTCAAGCAAGTCGTCATTTAACTGAGTTAATTTCCCAGAGTCGAAATTACATTTATCAAATTGCTTTGACTCTTTGAGTTTGCCCTCACTCCCAACCCTTCTCCGACACAGGGAAACCGTTTCTTGCGTCAATCTCAAAATTTTAAGACCCTCACCCCCAACTCTCTCCCACACAGGGAAACCGTTTGTTGCGTCAATCTCAAAATTTTAAGACCCTCACCCCCAACCCCTCTCCCTGAGGGTGAGGGGAGAATATTTCATAATAGTTAAAACCTGTTTTTTAAATATTATGAAAAAGGTATTTAAACTCATATTAGGCAAGAGTTTCAAAAATAGCAAAATTTACTTTGAAACAGTTTCCTTGCTCTCCCACGAGGAGAGGGGGAGTCTAATTTTGATCTTCAAAATCCGTTAAATTGCTATTTTCTTTTTTCCCCGAAGTATGGTTTTTAGCTTCGTTTTTTTCATGAATATGTTTTAAGTTTACTGAATTTTGTAACCAGGAAAATCGACTGGGTATTGGTGTTCTAACTGGTTGAAGTCCTTGCAATACTTCTGATAATTGTAAGGCCTCTAATGGCTTAATTTCTCTGATTTTATGCCAGACTGAACGTGACATCAATAAAGTATTGTCAAGAGGATAAGCGCCTATTTTGGTTAAATATTCTTCTCTTTCTGGTTGATAGTCTGCTGATGCTAATTCTAAGCTTTGATTGGGATAATTGTTTACGGTTTGTGCCATTTGACACACTAATTTAGGGTATAACCAAGTATAGGCTGGATGCACTATTAATTGCGCTTTATGTGCTGTCGTTCCATCTTTACAAAGTTCTAATTCATAATAACCGATCGCCGCTTTTCTTTGCGGTTCAAATACATATCCCTTCACAATTTCCCTTTTACCAAACCAGTGTTTTAATTTATTAATTAAAGAGGCGAATAAACCAGTTTTAAAGTCGTTCAAATGACGATCAAAAACTTGTCTTAAAATCGGCGGCATGGCCACACAATCTAACTGGTATAATAAGTTAGCATCCGCATTACTAACATTTAATAAATTGGGTAAATCAGGCTCAGTTTCTGCTAATTTACTTAACAATTCTGGCTTTAATTCCCAATAGGTCATTTCTGCTAAAGGTTGAAAGCCATTTTCCCGATAAATTGCTAAAGTTTTGTCATCATTAATATTAACTTCTAATACCCATGTTCTCGCTTCCCAAATGTGTTCTAAACAGTATCTTAATAATTGAGTACCAACGCTTTTTCTTCCTGTTAATAAAGTGTCTTGAAACACATTATTATTAACTAAAATACGCTCCACTTTCCAGGTACTACGAGTACGATTAAAGGGACATACTTGGATTAAACCTCGCAATTGTTCATTCTGTTCCGCAATATAGACATTAAAATCATGTCTCAACGGATTCGGAAATAAACTTAAAAACTTGAATAGAGGATACCAGGGACGAATGGATATCAATTGTTGTACTAAAGTTTCCGCTTCCTGTTGACTATTACAATGGTTTGTGGCTAAAAGTGCGATGGACTCTAAGTCTCGATATTGTACCGGCCGAATTATTATTTGTTTATTTTTAGAAGTTATATTCATAATTAGTTTTTAGTTGCGATTAAGCGCATTATAAATCATTTGTCAATTGCCTTTATCTTAACCATTTTTGTAGCTATTGAGATTAATTTTCCCGCTTTCTCTCGAAATTAAGAACCCTTTTCTATACAAAAATACAAAAAATGTAACAAAACTTTATAAACTATAATTAATCAAATGGATAATGCTTAGAAAAAAGGATAAATTTTAGATGAAAAAAACAGTAAGTATTGAGAATTGGTTTTTGATTGGTCATCTGATTTCCATGGCTTTTGGCTTGATCGGCATCTTGCTTGTTATCCCTAATCTTAATGTAATTCTGGGTTTATCAGAATTTGGACAAGTGGTGTTTCGTTGGTCAATGGCCGGTGGAGCTGTGGTTTATATGGTGTTGGCCACCATCTCCGTCGCTATTTACGCCTACCGTAGTTTGGGACTCCAACACTGGTTAGGTTTTATGATTCCTTCTATTGGTCTTTCTCTCAGCAGTGAATTATTAGGCACTAGCACTGGTTTCCCCTTCGGTCATTATCATTATCTTGAAAATTTGGGCTATAAAATTGCGGGTTTAGTACCTTTTACCATTCCTTTATCATGGTTTTATCTTGGTTTTAGCGCCTATTTATTAGCCAGAGTTGGCTTGGAAAGTAGGTTTAAGGCAAGTTGGTTAACTACCACAGGGGCGATCGCCCTTGGTTCTTTACTGCTAACTTCTTGGGATTTTGTCCTAGATCCAGCCATGAGTCAAACTTCAGTGCCATTTTGGGCATGGGATCAACCCGGCGCCTTTTTTGGAATGCCCTATCAAAACTTTGCGGGTTGGTTTGGAACTGGGGTTGTTTTTATGACCGTGGCAACTTTAATTTGGAATTTGAAGCCCGTAAAATTAGCGGATCTTAACCTAAATTTACCCTTAATAGTGTATGTTGGAAACTTCGGTTTTGCCATGATTATGAGCATAGCTGGAGGTATTTATATCCCCGTGGGTTTAGGTATTATTTTAGGATTAGGTCCAGCGATAATTTTATACGCGATCGCTCGTTCAAAACAACAGGAATTTATCAAACAAAAATTAGAAAAAACCGTGACCAAAAGTGAAGTTAAATTAGCAGTTTCTCCTGTAGAAATTGTTAAATAACTAATCGGAAAAGATTAAATTGTAGTAGTAATTCGGACAATTACTACTACAATTGGCCAGAGGAATAGCAAGCCGATTTTCCTGAAATAAATATTCAAAAAATTGGATGAAAATTAGCGTATTACAGATTAAAGGAAATTAATTGGTATTAGATGTCTTGACATTTTTGATTAGGAAAATTATTTTATGTGGTTTGCTTTTGCTTTGAGTTCAGCCATTTTTGATACCATCATAGATCTGATTAGTACCAAAGGTTTAAAAAATGCTAATTTTTTACCTTATACCATTAGCTGGGGCATAACTTTCTTTGGTAGTTTGTTTCTAATTCCCTTTGTGATTTGGTTAGGTATTCCCAGCATTGATAGTTATATTTTTTGGATTTGTTTATTATTATGTGGGATTTTTAATGTAATTGCTTATGGAAATTATTATAGTTCTTTACAAAATGCCGATTTATCTTTAATCGCTCCTTTAACTTGCTTAACTCCTGTATTTTTACTATTTATTTCGCCCCTATTTCTGTTTATTTCTAATTATAATATTGCCACTGAATTACCTAGTTTTGGCGGAATAATTGGCGTTTTTTTGATTTTTATTGGCTCTTATATTCTTAATCTTGAAAGTTTAGATAAAAATTATTTAGAACCACTGAAATCCATTTGGATTAATCCGAATTTAAGAAACACCGTTATCGCAGCCTTTTTATGGAGTGTAACCATGAGTTTATCCAAAGTTGCACTTAGTAGTCTTACAGGAACAAATGAATTCCAAAAAACCATTTTTTGGGGCTGTATTGTCTTATTTACCATTGGGATTTTTCTGTTTCCTTTTGTGATTAAAGAAATTAAAAATGCGTCGAATTTTCCTAAACCTCAAGAGTGGTTAATTTTAATTTGTATAGGTTTAATTAATGCAGGAGTAATGTTTTCTCAAATGGTGGCTTTAAATTTGACTGTAACAGCATATGCCATCGCCGTCAAAAGATTAAGTAACATTTTCAAAGTAATCTTCGGGAATTTGTTATTTAAAGAAGCCCATTTTCAAGAAAGAATTTTGGCCTCTTTGATTATGGTTATTGGTGTAATTTGTCTAACGATAACAAATTTAATTCCTAATTTTTCGCCTTTATTTTGGTACAATATTTTTTATTAAAGAATACATGGTAGGGTGGGTTAGCAGCGAGATTAATTGTGAGGAAAAACGACTAAATTTTGATTCGCGTAGTTACCCACCATCTTAAATATTAGAGTCTAATATATTGACAGACTCTCCCGTTAACCTTACCAACAAGGTGGTTTATCCATTTGAAAAGTGCTATAATATAGTTTATTGTTTTAAAAAAATTAAAGGAAAATAAAATGAAATATATCGATCAAATTATTCATGGTGACTGCATCGAAATATTAAAAGAATTACCAGATAGAAGTATGGATTTAATAATTCTTGATCCTCCTTATTGGAAAGTGGTACAACAAAAATGGGATTATCAATGGCGAACCGAAGAAGATTATGTAAAATGGTGTTTACAATGGCTTCCTGAAATATCAAGAGTAATTAAATTATCGGGAAGTTTATATTTATTTGGTTATTTAAGAAACTTATTTTACTTATATCAACCAATAATTGATTTAGGATTTAATTTTCGACAACAAATTATTATAGATAAAGGAATCAAGGCAATAGGAGGACGTGCTACCAAAGGATATAAAATGTTTCCTAATGTGACAGAAAGTTTATTATTTTTTATTTATGATAGTCGTCCTTTTATCAAAAAAATTCTCAAACAAAGACAAAAAGAATTAGGTTTAACATCATTAGAAATTAATGAAAAATTAGGAGTTAAATCTAATGGAGGTGGAATGTGGTCACTCTACACAGGTAATAATATTTTAGCTCAAGTTCCCACCAAAGAAATGTGGGAAAAATTACAAAATATTCTGGATTTTCAATATCCTTATGAAGACATAGCATCAGTTTTTAACATTGAAATGGGTGTGACAGATGTTTGGAGTGATCTTAATTTTTACCAAGAACAAAGATACCATCCAACCCAAAAACCGATTCAATTAATTGAAAGAATTATTACAGCAAGTAGTAATGAAAATATGCTGGTTTTAGATCCTTTTATGGGTTCAGGTTCAACAGCTTTAGCTTGTTTAAATCTTAATCGTCATTATTTAGGAATTGAAAAAGAGGAAAAATATATTAAAAAAATAAAAGAAAGAATAGACGAATATCAATCCAGTTTGCTTAACAATTTAAGCAATTTAAACACAAAGAAGAAATCACAAAATACTGAAAAATCAGAACAAATGTTATTGAATTTTGGCTAATACTTAAGGGAATAAAACTTAAAATTTGTCCTTTTTTGAAGAGCGAGAATAAGGTTTTTTAGGGCTAAAACCTTTATTAATTGGTCTTAAAGGTAAAATATTTCTAGTATTTTCATCAATCATTTCTGGTAAATCGTGATCATTTTCGATGTTAAGATAATCTTTAATTAAATTTTTTTCCTCTTGATAAAGAAGATTAATTGGCATTAAAATAGAGTCTATATTAGCTCTATTAATATGAGGTGGTATATAATGATTAATGATAATTTCTGGTTGAGTAGATGCTTTGTTAACTAAACAAGAAAAAGTTAATATAGGATTACAAAGATAAAATTGATACTTATAAGGCCAAAAATTTTGAGGAGCAGGAGTTTTTTTCGGATGATTTTTCTTATTTTCTAAATAGATGTTATAATAATAATTATTATTCATAATTTCTTTAAATCTTTTCTGACGCTCATTATTTGTCCAAATTTCAAAACATTGAAATCTTAAAGTGTTAAAATCTTCCTGATAAAAATTAGAATAATCTCCTAATATTAATAATATTCTAGGGACATATTCTGTTAATACTTTTAAATCATTTTCGCTTCTAATCGTAAATAACCATTTAGAATCATTTTTTCTTTCAATATTAGATGAACCACATTCAAAACAAGTTTTTTCTCTACGAGCAACTGGAGCTTCACATTGTTTACATTTATCCATTTGATCTATCCTTGAACATGATTTCACCTCCGTACCATCTTCTAAATCATCTCCTCTAGCACCTGTTTTTTTTCCTTTGATTCCTGTAATTAAAGATGCTAAATGTTGCCCCGGATAACCGATTTTAAGATTAGGAGTTTGATGGGTAATTTCTGACCATTTTAAAGCATTAATTCTTGGTTCTAAAACTAATTCTTGTAATAATTCTTGACTCAGATTTAGGTTATTATCAATGGTGATTAAATTAAGATTAGGTTGCATATTTTTAATCAATAAATAAATCCGCTATCTGAATACCTAAAGCATTCGCTATTTTTTCAATATTAACTAAAGTAATGTTTCTTTCTGCACGCTCAATCATACCAATATAAGTTCTATGTACATTAGCTTTTTCTGCTAATTTTTCTTGAGATATATTTTGTTTTAATCTTATCTCTTTGACTTTGTTTCCAAACTTAATTAATATTGCTTTTTTCACTATTTTAGCTTTATTATTTTTACTGAATCTTAATAAAATGCTAACTATAATTCTACATACTATAATTAGCATCAGTACATTTATTAACCAATGATTATGAAATACTTTTTTTTAGCAGAGGGATGGACCTATGATCGAGTGTGGGAATTTGGCGGTTTGTGGAACTA
This sequence comes from Synechococcales cyanobacterium S06, assembly GCA_011391125.1. Classification (GTDB taxonomy): domain Bacteria; phylum Cyanobacteriota; class Cyanobacteriia; order Cyanobacteriales; family JAABRE01; genus JAABRE01. Next base: position 31,945 of record JAABRE010000006.1, on the reverse strand, counting down.
TGAAGAATGGCGTAGAGAACCCCATATTCAACAATTAAACATCGGCATAATTGAACAAGGGCAAACTTTGTGGTTATATCAAGTAGAAGACCCCGTCTTAATGGTGGAAGTAACCCCCATGGAACAAAGCGGCGTAGTTCACAGCATTGGTCAAGTAGTCTTAAAACGACTCAGCACCCCAGAACAAGTATTAGAGCAAATCAACAAGTCAGAGTCATTAGTCAAGAAAAATAATTGGTAATTGTCAATTATAGTATTGCAATAGGGTCTAACAATAGTTAAACTTCTTTAAATAATCTTCCGTTTTAGATGGGATAATTGTTTTAAAATTTCCTTAAGGGGCTTGTTTTACCAGCTGCCAAACTGGAGATAAAATCAAAACCCATAGCAAACAAAGTCGCACATACTTAATTTAACATCAACAGGAGAATCGTAGTCGATGGGATTACCTTGGTATCGAGTACATACAGTCGTCCTGAATGACCCAGGTCGTCTAATCTCTGTACACCTTATGCACACTGCATTGGTGGCAGGTTGGGCTGGTTCAATGGCTCTATATGAATTAGCAACTTTTGACCCCAGTGACGCTGTTTTAAACCCCATGTGGAGACAAGGAATGTTTGTTCTCCCCTTCATGGCCCGTTTAGGTGTAACTGGTTCTTGGAACGGTTGGAGCGTTACCGGCGAAACTGGCGTTAACCCTGGTTTCTGGTCCTTTGAAGGCGTAGCTGCAGCTCATATTATCCTTTCTGGTTTATTATTCCTTGCTGCTTGTTGGCACTGGGTTTATTGGGATTTAGAGCTATTTGTTGACTCTCGTACCGGTCAACCCGCTTTAGATTTACCCAAAATGTTCGGTATTCACCTCTTTTTATCTGGTCTTCTCTGTTTCGGTTTTGGTGCTTTCCACCTGACTGGTGTTTGGGGACCTGGTATGTGGGTATCTGATGCTTATGGTCTCACTGGCCATGTACAACCGGTAGCTCCCGAATGGGGTCCGAATGGGTTTAACCCCTTCAACCCCGGTGGTATCGTTGCTCACCACATCGCTGCTGGTATTGTTGGAATTATTGCAGGTTTATTCCACCTGAGTGTTCGTCCCCCTGAAAGACTCTACAAAGCTCTTAGAATGGGTAACATTGAGACGGTTCTCTCTAGCAGTATTGCCGCAGTATTCTTTGCCGCTTTCGTGGTAGCTGGTTCTATGTGGTATGGTAGTGCAACTTCTCCCGTGGAATTATTCGGCCCTACCCGTTATCAATGGGACCAAGGTTATTACCACCAAGAAATTGAGCGTCGCGTTGAAGCTAATTTAGCAGCAGGTGACAGTCTCTCTGAAGCATGGAACAAAATTCCTGAAAAACTCGCTTTCTACGACTATGTTGGTAATAGCCCCGCTAAAGGTGGTTTATTCCGTACTGGTCCCATGGTTAAAGGTGACGGTATCGCCCAAATTTGGGAAGGGCACGCTGTCTTTAAAGATACTGAAGGCCGTGAACTCTTTGTTCGTCGTATGCCTAACTTCTTTGAAAACTTCCCCGTTATCTTAAGTGATGCTGACGGTGTCGTTCGCGCTGATATTCCTTTCCGACGTGCTGAATCAAAAACCAGTATTGAGCAAAGTGGTGTTACCGTTAGTTTCTACGGTGGTACTTTAGACGGCCAATCTTTTAGCGATCCTCAACTCGTGAAAAAATATGCCCGTAAAGCTCAGTTAGGTGAAGCGTTTGACTTCGATCGCGAAACCCTTGGTTCTGACGGTGTATTCCGTACTTCTACCAGAGGTTGGTTTACTTTCGGTCACGCTGTATTTGCTCTCTTGTTCTTCTTTGGCCACATTTGGCATGGTTCTCGTACTCTCTACCGTGACGTATTCGCCGGTGTTGACCCTGAACTCTCTGAACAACAAGTTGAGTGGGGCTTCTTCCAAAAAGTGGGTGACAAAACTACCCGTCGTGAAGAACCGATCTAATAAAAGTAAGAAGCAAGAAGTAAGAAGTAAAAAGTTAAAATTACTGACGACTAATTACTTTTTTACTGCACTAATACTTCTAATTTAGGTCAAAAAAGGGGTTGATCCTTGATCAACTCCTTTTTTCATTAAATCTTATTATTAAGACTGCTAATTTCTTGATACACTAAGTGATTAATGTAATTTTAGTAATTAGGGCTTTTTATTATGGAGAGTGTTGCTTACATTCTGGTTTTGACCTTGGCTTTAGGAGTTCTCTTTTTTGCGATCGCCTTCCGCGAACCCCCTCGCATTCAAAAATAATCGACAAAAAAAGCATAATTTAACCAGCTTATATTCTGAGCCGTATTGCATCTAGGAATCAACCCCAGAGAAAACGGCTCAGATATTGCTATTTTTTTTCAAAAAAATGTTTCCTACTTTCGCTTAACTTTATTACTTATTACTTATTATTTATTACTTAGGGTTTACTGAAAAAAGCTGACCGACATGTAGATCAATACTTTCAAGTTGGTGGGACTTGAATTAAGTGCAAGGATTTCAACAAATAATAGTAAAAAACCTTACATTTACTGGGATTAATCAAGATTTTTGCTCGTCAAAAGACGCGGTCAAACTATCAACTATCAACTATCAACTATCAACTCGCCCTCACCCGCCATTTATTCAGCAAACCCTACTTATTACTTCTTTATGCAGTGTCCTTATTGTCAACATAGCGATAGTCGAGTCTTGGAGTCCCGCTCCACCGAAGGAGGGGAAAGTATTCGCCGTCGTCGTGAATGTCTCAAGTGTAAACACCGATTTACCACTTACGAACGAATCGAATTTGTACCGATTACAGTCATAAAAAGAGACGGTAAACGAGAATCCTTTAATCCTTCCAAAATACTCAGAGGCATTTTTCGCGCTTGCGAAAAAACAGGTATCTCTCAAAATCGCTTAGAAACCTTGGTGGATGACATAGAAGCTTGCATACAACAACGCCCCAAAAGAGAAATTACCACCGCCGAAATTGGGGAATTAGTCCTAGGCTATCTACGCCAAGAATCAGAAGTAGCCTACATTCGTTTTGCCTGTGTTTATCGACAATTTCAAGGAATTACCGACTTTATTGAAACCTTAGAACAGCTACAGCAGCAAGCTCCTCCCTGCTCGAATAACCAGTTCTAGTTCACTAAAAATTTAATGACATCAAATTCTCACAGCATACCTTCGTGTTTATGTTTTAAACAGGATCAAGTTGTTAAGTGATCAGGGAAATCAAAATAAAAATACTGCTTATATGTTATCATAATGATTCTGTGTGGAAAGCTTCTCTGTCCTAAATGAGGAAAAGAAGACAGACTTTTAGTTTGCTCAGCTTGACAATCCAAGGACTCGGAGCCGAACTTTGACAAAAAACGTTAAACCCATACTAATTTCCGGACGTGATCTCCCCCGTCCTTGAAACTTAAGTTAATTAATATTAACATTACTTTCCTGATTGGGTAACGATTGAAAATTATCTCAAATGTCAAGCTCAACAACCACCAGCTTAAAGCTGATAGCTAATTGATGAGCCGAATGCTCACACTCCCAAGTTATCAGAGCTTGACTAAATGTAGGTGTAGGCTACACTCACTGCCGGGTGTTTACATCAACAGGAGGAAAATAAATTAAGAAAATAAAAATGAGGAACTATTTGCCCATGATCAGTCAGAAAACAAGAACTCAAGAAATTGGCTTTACTCACGAAGATTTTGCAGCCCTTCTCGATAGATATGATTATCACTTTAACCCCGGTGATGTCGTGGCCGGTACAGTATTTAGCATGGAGCCAAGAGGTGCTCTGATTGATATTGGTGCAAAAACAGCCGCATATATTCCCATTCAGGAAATGTCAATTAACCGAGTTGATGATCCTACCGAAGTTTTACAAGCCAATGAAACTAGAGAATTTTTTATCCTTACCGATGAAAATGAAGATGGACAATTAACTCTTTCGATTCGTCGCATTGAATATATGCGCGCTTGGGAAAGAGTTCGCCAATTACAAGCAGAAGATGCAACTGTGCGCTCCAATGTCTTCGCTACTAATCGTGGTGGCGCTTTAGTTCGCATCGAAGGATTACGCGGTTTTATTCCGGGCTCTCATATTAGCACCCGTCAAGCTAAGGAAGATTTAGTTGGTCAAGATTTACCCCTCAAATTCTTAGAAGTTGATGAAGACCGTAATAGATTAGTTCTCAGCCATCGTCGCGCTTTGGTTGAACGTAAGATGAACGGTTTGGAAGTTGGAGAAGTTGTCATTGGTTCAGTACGCGGAATCAAGCCCTATGGTGCTTTCATTGATATTGGTGGAGTTAGTGGATTACTTCATATTTCTGAAATTTCCCATGACCATATTGATACCCCCCACAGTGTCTTTAATGTTAATGATGAATTGAAAGTAATGATCATTGATTTAGATGCCGAAAGAGGCCGAATTTCTCTCTCAACTAAACAGCTTGAACCAGAAGCCGGCGATATGTTGAAAAATCGCGATTTAGTCTTTGAAAAAGCCGACGAAATGGCCGCTAAATATCGCGAAAAAATGAGAGCTGAAGCCATGGGGTTAACCCCTGAAGAAACATCCGCTCTCGAAGAGGTAACTTCTGAAGAACCCGTGGTCATTGAAGAAGAAATCCCAGCTGCGGTGGAATAGTTAACCGGTGTTCGTTGTTTCCCCTAGGGACGAACATCTGTTCTAGGGCGCACGCAATGCGCCCAAATGCAACAAGAAACGAGGAGAATGTTTTGTTAACAATTCAATGTGGCGATCGCCAGTTCCCTGAGATTGAAGCGATTATTTTTGATAAAGATGGCACTTTGGTAAATTCCCACAATTTTTGGCGGGAATTGGGACTTAAACGCGCCCGTTTAATTGATGCGCAAATCCCCGGTATCGGTGAACCTTTATTAATGGCTTTTGGGATTCAAGATGATTACCTCGACCCAGCTGGATTGATGGCTGTGGGGTCAAGGTATGAAAATGAAATTGCCGCTGCCGCCTATATTGCAGAAACAGGACGGGGTTGGCTGGAATCTTTGGCCATTGCCCAAAAATCTTTTCAAGAAGCCGATCAATTTGTCCAAAATCGCGCCGAAATTTCTCCTTTATTTGCCGGGGTTTTAGAGTCCATTAAGGCTTTTTCAGAGTCGGGTTTGAAAATAGGCATAGTATCGGCTGATACAACCGCTAATGTGACCCTTTTTGTGACCCAATACCAACTCTCTAATTATGTCCAAGTTGCCCTCGGAAGTGATCCCGACGGTTTCATTAAACCTGATCCGCGGTTGTTTTTAGAAGCTTGTCAAGTTATCGGGGTTGATCCCGCCAATACTTTGATGATCGGGGACGCCGAAAGCGATATAGTCATGGCGAAGCAAGCCAATGCCGCCGGGGCGATCGGTATTTGTTGGGGCAAACCTAATGCTGTCCATTTGCGCAATGCTGATGTGGCGATCGCCGATTTAAAAGAGTTCGTTGTCGATGCTCTAGCCCTATCTTCTTTTGAGCTTTAGTATCAACAACGAACCATTTAAAACAAGTTCTCGTTATTGTGCTTTAGGGCTATCTTGGATTGGGCTGAAGCCCAACAACAAACCTTTTAAAACAAGACAATATCTGCATTCGTAATGGCTGGAATATTGTCCAACATGACTAAAGGTACAGGAGCTAAAGCCCCATTTGCGTCCGAATCAAAGGATAAAATCCCTGTACTGTTATCATACACAAAATAATCATTGCTGTCGATCGCCCCTTCACCTGTGACGAATTGGTCTTGGGCGATCGCCCCTGTGGAATTAAAACCAAACGCTGAAGCTTTGATCTTGATGGTGTCATCGGCGATCGAAAAATCAGTGATAATGTCTAAACCCTCATTGGGATTGAGGAAAATAAAATTATCTTGACCAGTACCACCACTTAAAATATCGCTACCAACACCACCAGTAAGTTCATCATTACCTAAACCACCACTGAGATAATCATTACCAGTGTCACCTTTGAGGGTATCATTTCCTGCTCCACCAAAAAGGGAGTCGTTTCCCGCTCCCCCAATCAGGTTATCATTGCCACCATAACCGAAAAGGCGATTATTTTTAGTATTACCTGTGATCTTATTATTCAGTTGGTTTCCTTTACCAGTTAAATTCTCATTCCCTGTCAGAGTAAGGTTTTCCACATTATCAGGGAGTTGATAACTAACACTAGATTTAACTAAATCTGTACCTTCTCCGGCTAATTCTGTCACAATATCCCCTACATTGTCAACAATATAAGTATCATTGCCGACTCCACCGACCAAGGAATCAAGTCCACCTTTTCCGTCAAGATAGTCATTACCACCTAACCCGTTTAAAGTATCATTAAAGTTCGTACCTTCAAGGGTGTCTTTTCCTGATGTACCCGTTAAATTGAGAGGTTCGCTGACAACTTTTTTCAATTCTACATTATCTAGTAAAAGTCCAGTTTGATCTCCTCCTCCTGTGTGATCAAAGATTAATGTACCAGGTGTTGTTTCAGACACTGAAATTGTGCGCGTAATTGTAGTAAAAGGTTCATCACTGGTTAAAGTAAACTTTTCACTAAAGACTCCACCTAGACTAACTTTTACTGTATTTGTATCTCCCCTTTGTGAACCTGCAAGATTAAATTGTAAAACATATTCTCCTGCATCTAAATTAAAGACAGTTTTAGATTCTAATTTCCCAGCCTTACCGGTTGTACCATCAAGATCAAGGTACATTCCATTACCAGGGAGGAAATCGTCGCCACCATTACCGATTAAATCAATACTACCCCTTAAGATATTCCAATTAGCTAGGTTTTCATAATTATACATCCATTCTCCATTGTTTTCCGTGTCGAAATTGTCTTGAAAAATAGTTTCATACAGCATAATTAACTCCTTTTACTTCCTAAAAATTGTTAATTTTTAATATAGCTTAAATTTTGGTAATTTTGTTTTTTTTTTCATTGTAACGAAACCCCTTGACTGGCCTAGTTTGTAGCGATTTAGTATTACTTGAGCCAAGGAGAAAGCAACAAACCGATAACCCCCTTTGCGTCTTTGCGGTCCTAACCCACCTTATAGTATAGAAAACAGATAACCCCTTTGCGCCTTTGCGTGAAATACCCTACTATAGCTTGTAGGGTGGGTAAAACGGCGATTAATTATGTAATGCTCACCCTTGATTAAATATTCGTGTTGCCTACCTAATCCTCGTAGTGGGCAATGGCGATTTAAGCGAATTTGGCGATGACAACAATTAATTACGCCATTACCCACCCTACAAACTAGGGCGCAAGCATTGCGCCCCTACAGTTTCAATTTTCGGCTTAAACCTGAATCTTTAAGCAGTAAGGCCCGAATCACTTGATCTACTGCTTCTAAAGGTGAACTATCCTGATTATCAATATATCTTTGAACTGTATCTTCTACCTCCTGAATATGCAGTAGATCATTATCGCTAATGTAATCCCTTGGTGTTTGTTTCTCAGGAACATCTAATTTTTCCCTCAATTTCTTAGTCGTTTTTATCCCTGTTAATCCTTCGTAGATTTTATCTGTCACTTGTTTATAGTAAAATGTAGCTTTATTACCTGTGATATTATGTCGTTTAATGTAGTCGGCCACAGCATCCGTTAAATGACGACGAGTGATTTTGCCTTCTTGTCTGATTTTTAGCCATTGTTGACGCTCTTCTAAGTCAAATTTTTGACCAAATGCATCACAGAATAATTGTTGTAAGCTTAATCCCACTAAGTCATCTCTGAATTGTTGAGCAAAAAAATTTCCTTTTCTATCTAACTTGGCTAAAATCTGTTCAAAGGCAATTAAATCAATAACATTTATTTTTTGGTTTCCTAGTTCTGTTGATACTTTGGATGGACGAAAATCCTCTCCTAGTAAGCGTTTAAAGTCTCTTGATGCTGTGTTGCTGGATGTACAAACAAGGCTGGCAATTTGAGGTATAGCAATACCAAAACTGCCATCAGATAGCATTATCCCTTCAATAATTTTGTTGCCGATTTTTACATCGGCTACTTTCGCTTTTTTGCTATTCATGTTATACTTTCCTTAGATGTGATTTTATGCAGAATTTTTAAAAACCCTGCACAAGGCTTTAAGCCTATTTTTTATTTTAGGCACTTTTTATATTTCTTGTCAAGCATTTTATTAGACTTGTCTAATCAAAATTTAGTTTTATTTGCCCTAAATTACAATCAAAAAAAACACGGGTAACTTCCCCCCTCGCGAGGGGGGCAAGGGGGGTACATCATTATATTCAGTTAAAAATCAAGTTAACTTCCCAAGGGCGATCGATTCTTCTCTGACTCGATCGCCTATTAATCAAAACTCCTTTAATAATCAGACTTTGAGCACTGCAAGCTGATTTCTTACTGCTATCTAATTAGCTTGCCCTAAATTACAATCAAAAAAAACACGGGTAACTTCCCCCCTCGCGAGGGGGAGTAGGGGGGTACATCATTATATTCAGGTAAAATTCAATTATTGTTATTTGTAAAAAGCGATCGCCCACTTAGATTACGTTACAAATATTACTATAGTCACAAAATGGCTGTTAAAATTAGAGTTTAACTTTACCAAAAAAGGGAATCTGGAAAATTGTCTCATCGCTATCTTTTTACATCTGAATCCGTTACCGAAGGTCATCCTGATAAAATTTGTGACCAAATTTCTGATACTATTTTAGACACTTTGCTCACCCTTGACCCCATGAGTCGAGTCGCCGCCGAAGTGGTAGTCAATACTGGTTTGGTTTTGATTACTGGTGAAATTACCAGCAACGCCCATGTCAATTTTGTTGAAATTACTCGCAAAAAGATTGCCGAGATTGGTTATACCAACGCTGATAACGGTTTTTCGGCTAACAGTTGTTCCATTTTAGTGGCGCTAGATGAACAATCTGCCGATATTGCCCAAGGTGTCACCCATGCCCAAGAGCGAAGACATCAACTTAGCGAAGACGAATTAGATCATATTGGTGCAGGGGATCAAGGTTTGATGTTTGGTTATGCTTGTAACGAAACTCCCGAATTGATGCCTTTGCCCATTAGTTTAGCACACCGTCTCTCCCGTCGTTTAAGTGTTGTCCGTAAAAATGGTGATTTACCCTATTTGAGACCTGATGGAAAAACTCAAGTCACCATCGCTTATGAAGACGGCAAACCTGTTGGCATTGACACCATTTTAATCTCTACCCAACATGACGAAACCATTGGGGAAATTAGCGAGACTAGCGCTGTACAAGCTAAAATTAAAGCCGATTTGTGGGACCATGTGGTTAAACAGGTCTTTGCTGAAGATGTCATTAAACCCACTGAGGAAACTAAGTTTTTAGTTAATCCTACTGGTAAATTCGTCATTGGTGGTCCCCAAGGTGATGCGGGGTTGACCGGTAGGAAGATTATTATTGATACTTATGGTGGTTATTCCCGTCATGGAGGCGGTGCTTTTTCTGGCAAAGACCCCACTAAGGTAGATCGTAGCGCCTCTTATGCTTGTCGCTATGTTGCTAAAAATATCGTTGCTGCTGGTTTAGCCGATAAGTGTGAAGTACAGGTCAGTTATGCCATCGGTGTCGCTCGTCCTGTTAGTATTATGGTGGAAACTTTTGGTACTTCTAAAGTCGATGAAATGAAACTTTTAGAAGCAGTAAAAGAACATTTTGAGTTACGCCCTGCTGGTATTATTCAAGCTTTTAATTTGCGGGATTTACCTTCAGAAAATAACGGCAGATTTTATCAGGATGTGGCAGCTTATGGGCATTTTGGCCGTACTGATTTAAACTTACCTTGGGAAGTTACTGATAAGGCACAATTGTTAAAAGAAGCTTTGTTATCCACAGCGACTGTTTAATTATTTTAGGGTGGTTTTCTGGGTTTTTTCTGCTTAAAAAATAAGCTTAAAATCCTAGAAACTGCTCTTAAAATTAGCCGAGAATTTGCTCATTAAATAGTTCCCTTTTTTCTGCTTTATGGCAAAAACAAGCGCAATTTTTTTACTTTATTTACCTTCAATGATTATTAATGGACAATATTTCAATCTATCTTAAATTAGCTGAAGATTATCTTAAACAAGATAACTTTTTAGGGGCGATTACCGCTTATGAATCAATTATTCAATTAGCACCAGATCGTCCCCAATTTTATCTTATTTTAGGCGATCTTTTTGCTAATTTACAACAATATCCTAAAGCGGTTCAAGCTTATAAAAAGGCTAAACAACTTGATCCTAAATTGCCTTTTATTCATCGTAAACTTGCTTCTGTTTTACAAAAACAAGCGGAAACTACCAAAGAAATTCTTTTAAATCTTCATTTTCAAGGTATTAAAGAATATCCTAATAAATTAATTCATTATCATAAACTTTTAGAATTTCAACCGAGAAATCTTGATTTGTATTTCGGTCTAGTCCAAGCTTTAATTCATCATAAACAGCTTGATGAGGCGATCGTGATTTGTCAAATTCCCTTAATTTTTTATCCTAATTCTATTACTTTTCAAGAAAAAATAAACGAAATTCTTACCCTTAAAGATGAAGAGAACGAGAAATTAAAATTAGACAATTATTCTCTACAAGAAAACCAATATCCCAAATCCCTTGAAGATTATCGCCGAGTTTTAAAACTTAAACCAGAACACCCTCAAGTTTATCATCATTTAGCCAATCAATTGTTGAAATTAGAAGCTTGGGAAGATTTGGTTACTTGTTATCAGGAATTACTCAAAATAACCCCTTTAGAATCACAACTTTATCATCATTTAGGTGATGCTTTTTTGAAATTAGAACAGTGGCAAAATGCTGTTAAATGTTATCATCAAGCTATTAAATTAAATCCCGCTTTTTCTTGGTCCTATCATAATTTAGGTGATGCTTTTTTGAAATTAGAACAGTGGCAAAATGCTGTTAAATGTTATCATCAAGCTATTAAATTAAATCCTGATTTTGTCTGGTCCTATTATAATTTAGCTGAAGCTTTTTTGCATTTAAAACAATGGGAACAAGCAATTATTAATTATTATAAAGCTCTTAATCGTCAACCAAATTTGCCATTTGTTACCCAAAAATTAGCTAGGGCATTTTATCAACAAGGGCTTGATTATTTAAATCAATCATTGAGTTATTATGAACAAATAATAATGGCCAACCCCACTGATTTAGAATCCTATCAGCAAACAAACCAATTAAAAATATTACTTAATCAGGAAGAAACATTAATACCTAAATCATTTAATTCCACTTCCCTTGCTCCCCAAATTTATCAACTTTGGTGGGAAACTAATGCTCCTCAAACTGAAGATTTATTAGCTTTTAGTCACGAAATTTATACTTTTAAATATCGGCCTATTATTAGTATTATTGTCCCAGTTTATCACACCAGTGAAAACTTTTTGCGAGATACCATTGAATCAGTTTTAGCTCAAGTTTATCCTGATTGGGAATTGACTTTTGTTGATAATATTAGCATTAACCCTTATGTCCAAGATATTTTAAATCAATATACCGCAAAAGATGGCCGAATTAAAGTTATTTTAAACTCGGAAAATCAAGCTATTTCTGCTGTTTTAAATTCCGCTTTAACTTTAGCTACTGGTGAATTTATTTGTGTGCCCTCTAACCATGATTTGTTAACACCGGATGCCCTTTTTCAAGTAGTTAAATTGCTCAATCAACATCCCGAAGCCGATTTTATTTATTCTGATGAAGATAACATAAATGATCAGGGTACATTAGATAATCCCCATTTTAAACCAGATTGGTGTCCCGATTCTTTCCTCTCCCGAATGTACACCGGAAATTTAGCAGTTTATCGTCATTCTTTGCTCAAACAAATAGGAGGTTTTCGTCTCGGATACGAGGGAAGTCAAGATTATGATTTAGTCCTAAGATTAACTGAAAAAACTCAGCATATTTTTCATATTCCTAAAATTTTATATCATTCTCGTAATACTTTAAAATTAGCCTCTGAAAATAATCAAACTGCTATTAAAGCTTTACAAGATGCTTTATTCCGCAGAGGAGAAAAAGGGACTATTATTCCTCATAATACCGTCAAAGGTTTTTATACTGTTCGCTATGAAATAACTGATTATCAACTTGTTAGTATTATTATTCCTACTCGCAATTTAGGTAATGTTTTAAATCGCTGTTTACAGTCCATTTTTACTAAAACTACTTACCCTAATTATGAGGTAATTGTTATTGATAATGGTAGCGATGAAACTGAAACAATAGAAGTCTTTAATTATTGGCAAAAATTAGAACCAAAACGCTTTAGTTTTCATCGTTTAGATGTGCCTTTTAATTACTCTCAGCTTAATAATTATGGCGTATCAATTTCTCAGGGTGATTATCTACTTTTCCTCAATAATGATACCGAAGTTATCAATTCTGATTGGTTAAACGCTATGGTGGAACAAGCACACAGACCAATTATAGGAGCAGTTGGCGCTACTTTATTATACCCTGACGATACCATTCAACACGCTGGAATAATTCTCGGAATTGGTGCAGTTGCTGGTCATGGCCATCGCTATTTTTCAGCTCAAGATTTCGGCTATTTTGGCCAGTTAATCTCGGTTAATAATTATTCGGCTGTTAGCGGTGCTTGTTTAATGTGTCGTCGTGATGTCTTTAACCAAGTTTCTGGTTTTGATGACAGTTTGAAAGTCACTTTTAATGATGTGGATTTCTGTTTGAAAATCCGAGAAAAAGGCTATCAAATTATCTGTCTTCCCCACGTTACTTTATATCACTTTGAATCCCAAAGTCGGGGTTATGAAAACACTCCCGAAAAACAAGAACGCTTCCAACAAGAAATAAATATTACCCGAACAAAATGGGATACTTTTATTAAAAATGATCCTTGTTATCATCCTAATTTAACTAGACTTCGAGAAGATTATTCTTTGGCTCTAAATACCCGTATTCAAGTATTAGATATATCGGTAAATCCCCTAAATCTTGAAAAATTGGCCGCTTTTTCTTTTGATTTACCCAAAGTTGGTATTTTAGAAACTCCGTTTTTATCTTTTTCTGGTTGGATTGTTGGCCGTAATTACCCCGTTTCTGAACTGAAAATTTTGCATAATCAGAACATAATTGCTACTATTCCAGTTCAGCATATTCGCCCTGATATTGCTACCCTTTTTCCCGATATTTTTCACTCTATTAACAGCGGTTTTTCTTTCTCTTTTTTCTCTATCTATAATTTGCCTTCTCACTGTCAATTATCACTCCATGGTTTTTTCCCCGATCATACTTTTATTCCTTTAGCTACTTTCTCTATTTCCCATCAAGTTATCAAAAATTAAGGTAAATTTTTGTTACAAAACTTGCAATTTTTACCTTGATTTGTTACAATTAAGTCAGGTAAATGAAAAAAATATTACGGTTGGTCGCGCGAAAATTTCCGGGCGCAATGTTAGGGGAAAACCGCCAAGGTTTGAAGCTCGCAAAACATCCAAGTTGCGCACAATTAAAAATTGTTCGCCATGAACAAAAACTATTTTGTTGCTACTCAAATGTTTGATTACTTTCCTAACCTAAAACAGAAACTAACCCCAAAAAAAATATTTATTTTCCTATTTTGATAATAACATTTTTTTGAGAAAAAAAACCGAAAATTTCGATAAATTTACCAAAATTTTTGGCTTATTAATTAATAGGTAACTATAACTAAACTTAGTGGGCAAAATAGAGAATTGGATACCAGATTTAAAATGGTGGGTTACGCTGCGAATCAAAACTCCCTAGTTTTTCGTCTAAATTAATCTCGCTGCTAACCCACCCTACCATCAATGTTCATTTAATTAAAGTGCGTTGTCTTTGTGCTTCATATAACAACAAACTAGCAGCTATTCCTACATTTAAAGATTCGACTCCATTGTGTAGAGGAATAGTAACTAATTCATCAGCTAAACAAGTTAATTCCTCAGATAAACCGGCACTTTCGTTACCTAATAAGATTAAACTAGGTTTAGTTAAATCTAATTCCCAATAGGTTTTAGTTGCCTGGGGTAAAGTAGCAATAACCTGAACATTTTGTGAGGATTTATAATTATTAATTAAAGAAATCAAATCATCAGAAACTCCCATTTGTAAGCGAAACCATTGACCGACAGAAGCGCGTAAAACCTTGGGATTATCTAGCTCCACACTACCATTACTTAACCATAAATTATCGACAGAAGTCGCCACACTACTTCTAATAATTGTGCCTAAATTACCCGGGTCTTGTAACTTTTCTAACACTAAACCTAAACTAAGATTAGGATTATAAGATAAATTTGTCTCTCGACGATGTGCCGTTGCAATCACCCCATCCGGATTAACCGTCGTGGCGATCGCCTCCAGAACTTCCGAAGAAACCAACTCCACTTTTTCGGCATTTGCTAACAGATTTTGATGCAAAAAAGGGTAATTTTGCGCCCATTTTTCAGTACAACAAACCGTAAGCAAAGGATAACTAACTTGACAAGCAGACTCAATCAAATTAGTACCTTCTAAAAGTAATAAATTTTCCCTTTTACGTTCCTTACTTTGACCCAATTTCCTTAATTGTTTAATCAAAGGATTTTGTAAACTCGTAAGCATAAATTAAACCCCTTTGCGCCTTAGCGCCTTTGCGTGAGACAATCAAGATCGGCCTTCAATATTAATCACAGAAGTTTCCAAAGCAGCTGCGACAACGCGATGATCTGTATCTTGTTTTAACAAAGCTAAAGCTTCTTTTGCTTCTATTTCTGAAAACTCTTTTAAAGCATAAGCAACCCTTGTTTTAATGCTCCAATCTGCCGCATTAACTAATTTTAAAAGTTCGCTTAAAGCTTGGTCATTTTTAACAGAATTAGCCAGTAAACCTAGGCCATTAATGGCAGATTCTTTAACGGCAATTTCCTGACCTTCTAAAACACAAAGACAAGCTTTAAATATTTCTTCTGGACAATTTAGCTCAAATAAACCAGCTAAAATACTAATTCTAACTAACCAATTAGTATCCTGATATAATAAGTCAAGTAGATGGGAAATGGAAATTTCACCGTATAAAGATAGGGAATTGGCGGATTCGGCTCTCACGTTATAATCCTGATCAAATTTGGCTATTTCTAATAAAATTAAATAGGCTTCTGGAGTTTGTTTTCTCCCTAAGGCCATCGCTACAAATGACCGAATTATAAATTCCTTATCCTCTTTTCTGGTTAAGATTAAGGGTACTGCTATTTCTGGTTTATAGTTATTTATTCTTAATTCGGTTAAGGCTTTTAATCTTTTTTGAGGATCACTACTTTCTAAATAAGATTCTATTTCTTTAATGTCCATGTTTTTTTTGTTAATTTTTTTTAAAATTATGATAATTTTATCACTTGGTTAGAAAATTTGTTAGTATTGTAACAGAAAAATAATAGAATTTAATCTCTAACTTGACAGGATAATTAATGATGAATTTAGAACTGTTTAACTATTTTTTTGCTTGTTGTGTTGGTAAGTGGGAAACGGAAAGAACTTATCACTATTTAACTACTAATGAAGTGGAGCGCTCACATACTGATTTTTTCGTTAATCCCTTAACTGAAGCAATTAAATTAAAGGTAATTGCTGATAATCAATATAACTTACAAAACCTGAGCAATATTAATGATTATCCTGGTTTTAACTTGGAATTTCATACTATTTCTGACAAAGGAGAACAAGTCTCACAAAATCTTAATTTAATGTTTGTACCAAAAATAGAAAAAGATGGTTATTTAGAAGGAGATTATTTACGAGATATGGCCTATCAAGAAGCTAAACCCATTGTGTCCCATTTTTGCTTTAATCTTAATCGTAAAGAGCTATTAATGACAACTAATTACACGAGAATAGTTGCCGTTGATTCCATTACTTTAATTAACCCCAATTTACGGATTAGAAAAATAATTAATTATCTTAAACCAGAACCAGAACAACCATTAGAAAACGTTGTTTTAGTCGGTTTTGGAGTCGAAAAAAAACAGCCTTAATTTAAGAGGGGAAATCCATGAAATCCCCTCTATCCTATTAATTATTCGGCAGTTTCTACAGGACGAATCGAGACAATTTGACCACCATTAGCGGAAATACGTCTCATGGTTTCGTTCATGTTTTTGTAGGAAACTTTAATAAATGTGCTGCCACTTTCACGAATAGCGAAACTATTGCGATCTGTGTTGTCATTTTGGCGTAAACCTGCAACTTCATAAACAAAAACCCGACTGTTAGAAGGGGTATTGGCCGCACTAACCATGGTAGATTGAAGCATCTTTAAACTCTCCTTTTGCTTAATTTAGACTAGAATAATAAGACCAACAATCTAGGCAAGGGTAATGCTGGCAACTTTGCCACCTAACTTATTGATTTGTTGCAATTTATCGTTAAGTTGGTTATAGGGAACTAAGAAAACGCGGTTAACGCGACGTACTTTGGGGTATCTTGGCAAGTTAGCGGAAGCAACTTCAATGCGATAAACTCTGTCGTCTCCATAGAGATTACCATTGGCAAAAGCCAAGTTGTTGGGAGTGTTGCGCTCAGACGCAACGTAAGACCAACCAGAATTACCACCAGAAGGAGCGACAACAGCCGAAGAAGTATTGCGACCGAGTTCAACAGCTAAACGAGAAGCATTACCCAACTGAGAGCGATCGCTATTAGCATAACCACGATATAAGCGGAACATTCTGGTAAAACCCACGGTTTTTTGGCCGGTTTGGGTAGCAAAACCACGGTAGTAAGGAACTACGTTCTCGCCAAAACTAGCGCTATATTCTTCAGAATCAATGATGGCATCAATATCAGCTTCAAAACCTTCATTTTGATAGGTATCTAAGTGATATACCACTTCAGACTCATCATAAGGAGCGCGACCGAGTAAGTGCTTGAGATTTAACTCAATAACCCGAGTTTGGAAGTTAGGATAGAGAAACTTAGTCTTATATAATTCAGATTTAGCGACCGCGCGGACAAATTCGCGAACGGAGATTTCGCGATTAGTGAGCAGAGATTCAGCACCGACTAAACGCTCAGATTTCATGATATAGTCATTGCCTAAAACTTGACGATAAACGGCATTGATCACCGTTTTAATATCATTTTGACTAGCAATGGGGCGTAATTCAACGGGGCTGGCATCGCTAAAAGCAGAAGTGCCCAAACGTGATGCTGCTGTGGTAATCGCCATTTCTTAAGTGTCCTCTATAAAGTGATTTAAGTTTGTTAATTGTTAGTTTTTTAAGCCGCCTTAATTGCCTAGTAAATCTAGGATGCGTGCTTCCACAATTCGCTCTTTGTCGTGAAGACTTGAACTAAGTCAAGACCCCATTTAGGTTAGAGCTATGACCCATTAAACCTTACGCTGTCCTAAATTAATTCTTTTGTTAACAAAAATTAAGAATTGCTAATTTAACCCCTGAGAATTAACTCGAAAACGGTAATTAAATAAAAAGATTTATTAAAAATGCTTGCGTTAAGTTAAGCATAATCTTTACAATTATAAGTTTGTAGGCTAACGGAGGAGACCAATCATGACGAAAAGGCGTAAAAATCCTAACACTTCTTCAGACTTAGAAGCTAAATCTCAATTAGGACTTAGTTTGACCCCCACGGGACTTGAATTATTGAGTCAAATAGCAACTGAAGCCGGATTATCGAAATCAGAGTTGGTGGAAAGGTTGGCGAGGGGAACAGTGGCGATCGCCAGTAGCAAAGCTGATCTAACCATTAAATTAGATGATGAATCGGTTGACCCTGAAAATGGCATTATCACAGAAAAAACCGAAACGACTACGGAAACCGTGGCTAAATCGGTGGATAATTCAGTAATAAGTAAGTTAGAAGAAAAATTAAAAGTTAACACAAATGAGCTGAAAAATCAGTTAGAAAAAATTAAATCTTTAGAACAAGAAATTGGGCAAAAAATTACGGAATTAGAAAAAGTAACCAAGGATTTAAACAGTAAAAATGAACAAGTTGACAGTTTGCAAGATCAATTAAGTAAACGGGAACAATCCGAGTCAGAAACTCAGACTAAAATTCAGTCTTTAGAGACAGAATTAAGCGAGAAAAATGGTCAAATTGAAAAGTTAAATAACCAAGTAACAACACAAACTAATTTAGTCAGTGAAACTCAGACTAAAATTCAGTCTTTAGAGACAGAATTAAGCGAGAAAAATGGTCAAATTGAAAAGTTAAATAACCAAGTAACAACACAAACTAATTTAGTCAGTGAAACTCAGACTAAAATTCAGTCTTTAGAGACAGAATTAAGCGAGAAAAATGGTCAACTTGAAAAGTTAAATAACCAGTTAACAACCCAAACTAATTTAGTCAGTGAAACTCAGACTAAAATTCAGTCTTTAGAGACAGAATTAAGCGAGAAAAATGGTCAAATTGAACAGTTAAATAACCAATTAACAACACAAACTAATTTAGTCAGTGAAACTCAGACTAAAATTCAGTCTTTAGAGACAGAATTAAGCGAGAAAAATGGTCAAATTGAACAGTTAAATAACCAATTAACAACACAAACTAATTTAGTCAGTGAAACTCAGACTAAAATTCAGTCTTTAGAGACAGAATTAAGCGAGAAAAATCAGCAAATGGAGGAATTTAAAACAAAAATTAATCAAATAGAAGAACAAGAAAAACAAAAAGTAAACAAACTAACTCAAGAATTTGAACAATTACAAATTAGATTAGGACAACAGGAAAATTTACTTAACCAAGAAATGACAAACAATAGTGTTTTGAGACGAGATTTAAACCATAAAACTAATCAAATTCAATCCTTAGAAAACACCTTAATTCAATTACAAACCTTAGCAAACATCGGAGAAACACAGTTAAATAAATGGCGCGCTCGTAGTTATTAAAGGTCAACCCACTAGATTAGCAAAAATAAATTTAATCTTTAGTGGGTTTTAAAGTCTCAATTTTTAGTTCAAATTTTTACCAATTTATTAATATACTCAAAACCTAATCATTTTTATTAATAATCATAAAATATAGCATTTTCTGATTAAGTGTTATATACCCCCTCACCCCCTACCCCCCTCATCCCAAAGGGAGAGGGGGAAAAAGAGGCAAAATATCAACTAAAAATGCTATAATACCAATTAGTTGGGAGTAAAAAAAATGTTAAAAACAAAAAAAATCAAATTGATAAGCTGCTTTTTATTACTATTTATCAGTGTAATTTTCTGGCAAACATTACCCGTAACAGCCAAGATAAATCAAGTGGAAACCATTAATAATAAGTGGGAAATAATTACCGGAAATGAAGTTTCTTTATCCTTACCTTCTGGATATATTGGCGGAAATCCTGCCCAAGATTTAGACGACTTAACTACGAAGTTAGAGCAAATTAACCCCAGTTTAGCTCATCGTTTACAACCGATTAAACAACAGGATTTAAACTCCATTAATTTATTAGCTTTTAACACAAATATTGACAAGATAAATTTGATCGATAATGTTAATATTGTTTCCCAAGAAAATCAGGATAAATTATCTTTAGCTCAGTATATTTCACAACAGAATAAAAACCAGATTTTTGCCAATATTAAACTGTCGGAAAAAATAACCTTAAAAGATAATCTAATGGCGGAAAAAATTATCGCTGATTATACCCAAGAAAATATCATAGTTAAACAATTATATTATATTCTCGAAAAATCTGGTAAATTTTGGACAGTAACTTATACCACAAATGCCGACCAATTTGAGCAAAATCTCCCCATGTTTGAACAAAGTATCACTACATTAAAGCTCTCAAATTTTGTTGGACTTTAGCCCTAATATATAGATAAAAGTAAAAAAAATGGAACTAAATCAAGTAATTATCGCCCATAAAGCGAGTGATAAAATTAGTAAGAAATGGGCTGATAAATGTGCCGAAGAATTAAAGCAACAAGGTTGTAAAGTATTAATGGGTCCCAGTGGTTTTAAAGATAACCCTTACCCAGTTTTTTTAGCTTCTGTTAATAGCAAAATAGACCTAGCGATAATATTAGGTGGAGATGGCACCGTTTTAGCTGCTGCAAGACATTTAGCCCCCGAAAATATACCAATATTACCAGTAAATGTCGGTGGACATTTAGGCTTTTTAACTGAACCTTTGGACGTATTTATAGACACTGAAAATGTTTGGAATCGCCTCAAAAATGACCTTTATGCCATGCAAAAACGCATGATGTTACAAGCTTTTTTGTGTGAAGGAGATCGCACTAATCCAGTCATAGAAAGTAATCGGTTTTTAGCATTAAATGAAATGTGCGTTAAACCAGCAAGCATTGATCGAATGCCCACCTCCGTCATCGAAATCGAAGTCGATGGCGAAATAGTCGATCAATATCACGGCGATGGTTTATTGGTGGCAACCCCAACTGGCTCAACCTGTTACACAGCCTCGGCCAACGGACCAATTTTACACCCTGGGATGGATGCCCTGGTCGTTACGCCAATCTGCCCATTGAGTCTATCAAGTCGCCCAATCGTTTTACCAGCAGGAGCAGTGGTCAATATTTGGCCTTTCGGCGATTATGAATTAAATAACAAACTGTGGACAGATGGCAGTTTAGGGACATCCATTTGGCCAGGTCAATGGGTAAGTGTTACCATGGCCGACTGTTATGCTAAATTCATTATTTTGCGGGAAAATTATTCCTTTTATCAAACATTAAGGGAAAAATTACAATGGGCAGGAGCGAGAATTAGATATGATAATAATCATCACAATTAATGTTAGTTAAAATCAGAAAAATTCCTGAAATTATTAATTATGTTCATCGAATGGTTAAAGTTTAAAATTAGTGAAGAATTTCGAGAACTTTTTATTCAAAAAGATGCCGAAATTTGGACACCAATGCAAAGTAAATATCGAGGTTTTTTAGGTAAAGAAGTTTGGCTCAATCCCGATAATTCTGCCGAATTAGTGATAATTGTTTATTGGGAAAATCGGGAACTTTGGCAAGCAATTCCCCAAGAAGATATTAACAAAACAGAGAAACAATTTGACCTTTCTCTTAAGGGTATTAAATATGAAATACTCGAAAATTTAGCCTATCAAGTCAGAAAATCTCCCCGAATTATTAAAAATTAATTTTTCGAGGTGCGATTACCTCGAAATGAACTTATTTCTGGTTAAGGTATGAATAATATTTCGCTGATAATATTTACGATTTTTTCCGCTGCTCCTGATTCCCCCCTAACTCCACGCAAATTATTCCGAATTTCCTCTAATTTTGCGGGATTTTCTAATAAATTAAGCAGCATTTTTGCCACTTCTTCGGCTTTTAATTCCCCAACTAATTCTGGGACAATTTCCGATTTTGCCCAAATATTCGGCCAAGCAAAAAGCCGTTTTTGGCTTAAGATAAACCAGTTAATTAACTTCGCAAAATAAGTGCCAATTATCGGTAAATTTGCGAAAATTCCGGGCAAACCATCCCACGATCGCATTGCGTCTAATTGTTGGGTAGGTAATAATACAATCATCGGGATTAATAACGCTCCTAATTGTGCCGTATTTGCCCCCACCGTCGTTAAACAAATATCACATTCAACTAACTTTTCATTACAGGGAAATTCAGTTATTAATTCTATTTTTAACCCTTCATTTGTTACTAAAAATTCTCGCTGATTTTCCTTCCTTAAACTAGCAGAAATTCCCCCAAAGGTCTTGACAAACGGATTAAAGTGTGCATCCGAATATTTGGCGAGGGTTGCCGAATTTATAGTTGGTGCAACAGGTAGAATAAAATCAATGTGTGGCTTTTGTTGTTTAAGAATTTGGGCGATCGCCAACATCAACGGCACACCTTGGCTTAATTTAGCCGCTTTTGAACCGGGCAACAAGCCGATCAGTTCTCCCCTCTCCTGGGGGGAGAGGGGTTGGGGGTGAGGGCTATCTGGCGAGCATGGATCAAAATCAACATTAGCCATTAAATCGCCAACAATGCTAAATTTATTGCGATATTTTGCGGGAATACTATCAATAATTGAGCAATTCATAACCGCAAAATTATCAAGAAAACGATACCAACGCGCCTCCCATTCAGCGTAAACTACCGTTTTATAAGCCAAACGTTTACCGATTATCAGCGTAAAAAACTGATCACCTCCTAAGAATAAAACCAAACCATGCTCATACCAATCCCAATTCTGCTTCGTTTTTCCTAGTAGTAAAAAGGGCAAAAAATCGGCAGCATTTTGAACTCGATCAACTTCGGAATAACTACTAACAATTTCTCCTTCCTTTCCCGTGGAATTAGGACAAGGAGACAAAATAACCGAAATTCGCACCGTATCCTTGAAAGTTTGCCTCAATTTTTTCACCACTGGATAAACCCAAGTAGTAATCTCTCCCGGACCATTGGATAAAATAACAATATCTTTTTTAGACATAAACTTGTCAAGTTGAAAAATAAATTAAATAATAATTATTGCTTTAATAATTAACTGAACAATCTGATGCACTATTTTAAGTTATAAAATCCTAATTTTCAACACCGATGCAAGTTTCCCCGTCTTAACCGAATAGATTTCTTGCTTACTTTTTTAAAATAGTAATTCCCCTTAAAATTAGAACAGTTAAAAAATAGGTTCGTAGTTGCGCTTTAGCGCTTCTTAGGACTAAATTCCAACAACAAACTAAAAACTTTTGTTTAATTTTTATTTTGGAATTACTATAAAAATTAATTCAGAAATCGGATTTTTAATTGGTATTAGTTGTTTGATTTGGTTGCGCATTTTTTCCGTCACCTTGATAACCAAAATACCATAAAGTTGCGGCAGCTTCAGCACGAGTTACGATTTTTTTTGGTTGAAAAAGGGTAGTAAAACCGAAAACTCTTTTCACATTTGATTGCTCTCCATTTTGAAAATCAACTAATAACGCTTGTAAGGTTTTAGGATTAATTTTAGCAGCATCTTGAAAACCCCAAGTTTGTTTAATTGACTCAAGAGAAGCTGTTGGTAATGCTTGCCGAATATCCAGGGGAATTTTCCATAAAATTAGGTCTTCTCTGGTTAAGTTACTGTTAGGATTAAAGGTAACAATTGTTAAATCATTGGTTAATTTAGAGGGAATAATTCCCGCTTCAGCTAATCCTTGAATTAGGGAAAAATCGGGATCAGTTTTAGGAATATCGGTAAAAACAGAGGGGGAAGTTTCTGAAGCTAAACGGATTTGTTTACCCGGAGTATCTTGAAATAAAAGGTTGTTAATTTTCAATAACCAACGGGCAAATTCTCGCCTTGTAATTGGTTGATTTAAGTCTTGGTTTTCGATTATTCCCAATGAATTTACATCGCTTACATATTGCTTTAAACTATCAGGAATATTCGTTAAATTAGCTGTATTATCAACGGGCAGTTTTTCTGGTGTATTAGTAACAGTTTCTGGTGGTTTTTCGAGAGGAGGTTGTTGTGAAATATTTTTACGGCTATATTTAAGCAAAAATTTTGTTTCAGGAGTGCTAGTAACTAAGGATATTTCTAAAGATAATTCCCCTTTATTCGCTAATAATTTCTGCTCAATCTTCTTAATTTCCCAGCCAGTTAATTGTGTTTCATAATAGGCAAAAATAGCGTCAATATTATCAGAAGTTGTCCAAAATGTTTGGGTTTCTCCCTGATTTTCTCCTGCTTCTGTAGCGACTAATTTGGCATTAGAATAGGTGGGAATTTCGGGAGGAAAATTATCTGGCAATTTCACGGTATTAGTGTTAGGAATTACCGGCGGTGTTACTGGGTTTTCGTTTTTTTCATTCAGTTTTGCATCGGGAGCAAAAAACTTTTCAGCTGTATTATTTCCATTACAAGCTGTTAGTAAATTTAAGGTAATTATTATTATTAAAGGAAGGATTTTTAAGGACATAATTATTATTTAATAAGTAAAAAGTTGGGTCAAGAAATCCCTCACCCCCCAACCCCCTCATCCCAAAGGGAGAGGGGGAGAGCGGATTTCCATCAATGTCTATATTTTAACGCAATGGCCACCAAGAAACCTTATCCCTCGTCGCACTATAAACCTCTTTTAAAGCTTCGGGATCTAATACTTTAAGATTATCTCCTGTTAACATTTTAATTAAGCCGACTTTTTGCATTCCTTTTAATACTTGTTCCACCGTGCGTTGATTCAATTGACAGGCACGCGCAATCACGTCGATAGGCAAATCAAATACCGAACTATTGTCGCCGCCAAGTTCATGTCTGAGCTCTCTTTCCTGATACACCAAGGCGCGCAACAAAGAAGCAACGGCTTGAGGAGGATAACTACTACAGTTTAACAGGTGATATTGGAATTTTTCCCGCAATTCAAAGGTCATCCGATAACGCTCGCGGAAAATTTCGCTATTGTTGTAAATATTTTCAATAATGTGCAGTGGAATCTTGATTACTTCGGTGGTTTTATACGCTTCCACCAGACTAGGAAAGGTTTTGCTGGCTAAACCGTAGCTAAAATGTAGATTTCTCATGCCAAAACTTCCCCCCGGATAAGTGATAGAGATGATTCGATCAAGGGGAGCGCTGCGGGTGATTACTAAACCTTCATTGACCACCAAATAAAGCACATCCAGCGTTTCTTCGGGCATGAAAGCGGTGTAAACCGGGCGATTAGAAAACAGCTTTTCGACTTTTAAATCATTAAAGCTGACATATTCGGCTAACCATTGTTCATCTAATCCTTGGCAGAGGTAGTTATTTTTGATCAGCAGTCTGTAAAGGTTGTTTTCTGGTTGTTTGGTGGCTTTTGCCATATTTGCATCCTACGCTTTTCATATCTTTATCATGCCACACTTGGTGATGTTTTCGTTTCGGAGTAAAAATGTTTTGTAAATGTATTGTATTTTTTTTTAGACTGTGTTAGTATCGAGTCACGAATTAAGTAGAGATGAATTCCAATGACGATGAAACCCTTAGTTTTGATGCTTTTAGGTGCTATAACCAGTGTGGGGCTTACGAATTGCGCCAGTAATCCTAACGCTGAAACCGGCGAAAAACCGGTTACTTTGACCTTGGTTTCCTATGCTGTTACTCAATCAGCTTATGAAAAAATCATTCCCCAATTTGTGCAGGAGTGGGAAGCGAAAACTGGTCAAAAGGTCATTTTTCAGCAAAGTTATGGTGGTTCGGGTAGTCAAACCCGTGCGGTAATTGATGGTTTGGAAGCGGATGTTGTTGCTTTGGCCTTAGCTTTGGATACCCAAAAAATTGAAAAAGCAGGTTTAATTCAACCGGGTTGGGAGCAGGAATTGCCAAATGAGTCTATTGTTCATCGCTCCGTAGCTGCCATTGTCAAAAGAGACGAGCAAGTTAAGGTCAACAGTTGGTCGGATTTGGCTAACCCTGATATTAAGGTAATCACAGCGAATCCCAAGACTTCGGGAGGAGCGAGGTGGAATTTCCTCGGTTTGTGGGGAAGTGTTAGCCAAGCTGGCGGAAGTGAAGCACAAGCTGAAAAATTTGTCAGTCAAGTAATGAAAAATACGCCAGTTTTACCAAAAGATGCCCGGGAAGCTAGTGATGTTTTCTATAAACAAGGTCAAGGAAATGTGCTAATTAACTATGAAAATGAGGTAATTTTAGCTAATCAAAAAGGGCAAAGTTTACCCTATTTTGTCCCGACAGATTACAATATTTCCATTGATAATCCCGTGGCAGTTGTTGATAGTAATGTGGACAAAAATGGTACTAGGGAAGTTGCGGAAGCTTTTACTAAATTTTTGTTTACTCCTGCTGCTCAAAAAGAGTTTGCTCAAGTAGGTTTTCGCCCGGTGGATGCGACGGTAGAAAAGGAATTTGCGAGCCAATATCCGACAATTAAAAAGCTGTTTACTGTGGCGGATTTAGGTGGCTGGAATAAAATTCAAAGTAAGTTTTTTGAAGATGGTGCAGTATTTGATAAAATTTTGCAAAAATGATTGAAAGAAGAGGGCTAAAAAAGAGAAATATTTAAATTTTTTATGTTACTTTAAGGAAATAAAAATGTTAATTAAAAACGTGAGTAATCCTGACTTAAAATTTACCGATAAATTGCCAAAATTTAATGTTAATTGGCTGATTATAATTAGCTATTTAACTTTAATTTTAATATTCCCCAGTGCTGCTTTAATTACTAAATCTTTCAGCTTAGGACCTGAAGAATTTTGGCGGATTGCTACCAGTAAAATTGCCATTTCTGCCTACAATGTTACTTTTTTTACGGCATTATTTGCTGCTGCAATTAATGGGGTAATGGGCACGTTAATTGCTTGGGTTTTAGTAAGATATGATTTTCCGGGTAAAAAGATAATTGATGGGGCGATCGATTTACCTTTTGCATTACCCACTTCTGTCGCAGGTTTAGTATTAGCAACTGTCTATAGTAATCAAGGAATTTTAGGTAAGTTTTTTGGCATATTTGGTGTGAAAATTGCTTTCACTCGTTTAGGTGTTTTTGTAGCGATGTTATTTATTTCTTTACCTTTTATTGTACGCACTTTACAACCTGTGTTACAGGAAATGGAAAGGGAAGTAGAAGAAGCTGCTGCTTGTCTTGGTGCTAATGAGTTTCAGACTTTTACTAAAGTAATTTTACCTCCGTTAATACCCCCAATTTTAACAGGAGTTGCCCTAGGTTTTTCCCGTGCTGTCGGTGAATATGGTTCAGTGGTTTTAGTGGCTTCTAATATTCCTTTTCAGGATTTAATTGCCCCAGTTTTGGTGTTTCAATATCTGGAGGAATATAATTATGCAGGAGCGACAGTAATCGGGACAATTTTGTTACTTTTTGCCTTAATTTCTCTGTTAGGAATTAACCTTTTACAACAATGGAGTCGTCGTTATGCAATCCAGTAATAAGGGTAAAAATTACCAAACAATCTTAATTCTTATCGCGATTGTGTATTTCACTTTTATCCTTTTAATACCCGTTGTAACTTTAATTTTTGAGGCTTTTCATAAGGGTTTTCAACCTTTTTTAGATTCCCTACAAAGTGTGGAGTTTCAAGAAGCCCTCAAGTTAACTTTAATTATTACAGCAATTACCCTTCCTCTTAATACCATATTCGGACTTTCGGCGGCTTGGATAATAGCCCGAAATCAATTCCGAGGAAGGGCTTTATTACTCAGTATTATTGATGTCCCTTTTTCCATTTCTCCCGTGGTAGCAGGCTTAATGTTAGTATTATTGTATGGAAAAAACAGTTGGTTAGGTGGAATCTTGGCAAGTGTCGGGATAAAAATTATTTTTGCCCTCCCCGGAATGGTGTTAGCAACCATGTTTGTTACCCTACCTTTTGTCGCTAGAGAAATTATCCCCGTTTTAGAAGAAATTGGTCCCCAAGAAGAGGAAGCAGCCCGAATTTTAGGAGCATCTGATTGGCAAATTTTCTGGCGCGTTACTATACCAAATATTCGTTGGGGTTTATTGTATGGTTTATTACTCACAAATGCCCGCGCAATGGGAGAATTTGGAGCGGTTTCTGTGGTTTCGGGAAGTATTTTAGGACAAACTGCAACATTACCAATTTTTGTGGAGCAAACCTATAAGAATTATCAAACAGAAGCGGCTTTTTCGGCAGCAGCAATTCTCGCTTTATTGGGACTTTTAACCTTAATTGGTAAGGAATTTTTAGAGCGTCGTGTTGATAATTAATTTTCCCAAATGTAGGGTGGGCAATTATTTATATTTAAGTAATAACCATTAAAGTTAAAATAATTGCCCACCTTACCATAAATATCATTGTACCACGGTAAAAAATAATATTTTTTCACACAAATATAAGCAAAAAGGATTTAAAATCATGGGTATTTTAGTAGAAAATGTGTATAAAAGTTTTGGTAGTTTTCAAGCTTTAAATAATATTAATTTAGAAATCAAAGATGGAACTATTGTCGCTTTACTTGGTCCTTCGGGCTCAGGAAAATCCACTTTATTAAGAGCAATTGCTGGTTTAGATAATCCCGATACGGGTAAAATTATTATTAATGGCCGTGATAGTACCCATATTGATGTGAAAAAACGTAATATCGGTTTTGTGTTTCAACATTACGCTTTATTTAAACATTTAACTATTCGTCAAAACATAGCTTTTGGTTTAGAAATTAGAAAAATTGCACCCAACATCATTAAAGAAAAGGTGAATGAACTATTAGAATTAATCCAATTATCAGGATTAGGAAATCGCTATCCCAGTCAACTTTCTGGAGGTCAACGTCAACGGGTGGCCCTCGCTCGTGCCTTAGCTGTTCAACCCGGAGTCTTATTGTTAGATGAACCTTTCGGCGCTTTAGACACCAAAGTCAGGAAGGAATTGCGCACTTGGTTAAGAGACCTACATGACCGAGTCCATGTTACCAGCGTATTTGTAACCCACGATCAAGAGGAAGCGATGGAAGTTGCTGACGAAATCGTGGTCATGAGTCAAGGAAAAATCGAACAAATTGGCACACCCGCCGACATATATGATCACCCAGCCACACCTTTTGTCATGAGTTTCATTGGTGAAGTGAATGTCTTACCAAGTAACTCTCCTTGGTTTAAAAATTACCCTGATAAATTGACATCTGATGTTTTCATCCGCCCCCATGAATTCGACATTCAAACTGAGTTAAATGGTAGCAATACTAAGGCACAAATTAAACGAATTACCCATTTAGGTTGGGAAGTTCAAATAGAGCTAATTTTACCAGACAATTTAACGGTATTTGCCCATGTAAGTAAGGAAAAATTCACGAGATTAAACCTAAAAACAGAGCAATTTGTATTTATTAAACCGCTTTCTGCTCAAGTTTTTAATGAGGATGAAACCGCAAAAAAGTTTGTCGGTTATGATTTTTCTATTTAAAAGTCACCGAAATATCTACTGTTTTATTTTCCCTTAAACCCTTATATTTAGCGGTTATTTTTTCGTTTTTTGTTATTGGTATCATGGGAGTAATTGTTCCTAATGAAATTAGGTCCCCTTTCTTTAATTTTTTACCCTGATTTTGCAGGTCATTTTTTAACCAAAGTACCACATTTAACGGATTTCCTAATAGTAATTCGCTATTTCCTTGACCGATTTCTTGATTATTTTCATTGACAAGGGTTAAGTTAATTTTAGCTATTTTTTCGAGCCAATTACTATCATTATTTAATGGTATTTCTTCCCCCATAATTCCTAATCTTGCGCCCACATTTACCGCAATTAAACTATTAGCATCGAGGTTAACTTCTTGGCTATAAATTAAGTCTGGTAACTCGATAAAAGGGATAATTGTGTCTAAATTCGCGAGTATTTCTGCGGGGGTTTTCGCATTATTAATCTTGTCATTTCCTACCCTGACCATTAAGTCACCTTCCAGCCGGGGAATACTGGCAAATTTAACGGGAATTACGGAATTATTCGGCCGTAACATTTTTTCTAACAAAATTCCTGCGATCGGGGTATTGACATTAAACCGCTTTTGTGCGTGTGGATTTGTTAAACCTATTTTATAACCGACAATTTTCCCTAAAGTTGTGGTTAAATATTCAATAAATTGATTTTGAACTTGAATTGCGTTTTCTCTGGTTAAATTTGGATTAGTTGTAATGGGGGTTTTTTGTAAGTAATAATTAGCTAATTCTTGGGCAATATTTTTGTTAATAATTGCTTGAGAAATAGGAGGATTAGCTATTATTTTTATCTGGGGACAAAAGAGGATATTTCCGATGACAAAAGTGGTATAAAATAAGGCTTTAATTTTGTTCATTTTTTAGTGAATTAATTACTAATTTATTACTGGTAAATCTTCCACCCAACAAACATAATTATATAATTCATCTCCCTTTAAAGCGTTAACAAAACGGTTATCTGCTGTCACCATTTGACAATTATTTTTAATAGCTAAAGAGAGATAAACGCAATCATAAACTGCTTGTTGTATCCTCACAGCAATATTTAAAGCATTACTCATTAAAGGGTAAGATTCACTTATTTGTAAATTAACTTTTTTTAATTCATTTAGCATTTCTTGGGCCTGTTTTAAAGTTATTTCTCCTTTTCTAACTTTTTTCCAAAGAATATTTGTTATTTCTGGAAAAAAGAAATCAGGAATTAATAAAATATTCCTATCATCATCTAATAAACGCAATGAAATGTCTGTATAAACTTCATTAATTACCCATTTTATGGCAATATTGGCATCAATAACATATTTATTCACCTTGTCTATCCTCTCTTAAGAGTTCTACACTATCACTAAAAATTTGATCACCAAATTGCTGACGTATTTTTTCAAATCTAACTTTCATTTCTGAATGGTTTTTTTTAGGAATTTCTTGATAAACTACCATTATTTCTAAATCTTGATTTTGGACTGGTAATTTAACTTGTAATAAACCATCTTCACCAATATGAGTATTTAATTTGAGACTATTCATGATAATTATTCTCCTATTTTTTTCTTATTCTAAGGTAAATTGATCTGAATTATTGACCAAACTTTGAACCGTGCTAATATCAGTTAAATTGTATTGTAAAGGAGTGATAGTAATGGCATTATTTTTGATAGCTTGCACATCGGTTAAAATATCTTTAGGTAAGTGTGAATTTTCTGGTTGATCAAGTTCTTCGATCACTTCACCTGTTAACCAATAATAACTTTTTCCTCGTGGATCTAAACGCTTTTGGAATGTTTCAATATATCTTCTCAAACCCTGTCTAGTAATAACAATTCCCGTAATTTCTTCTGCTTTTACTGCCGGAACATTAACATTAAATAAAGTAGGATTATCTAAATTTTGTCCCTTTAATTGTCTTAATAAATTAACGGTAAAATTAGCCGCAGGTTGAAAATCTAAACTTGTATAATTTGCTAAACTAACTGCTATGCTGGTTATTCCTTCTAATAATCCTTCCATCGCTACAGAAACCGTACCAGAATAAATAATATCTGTGCCTAAATTCGGTCCGTGATTAATTCCAGCAACCACAAAATCCGGTTTAGTTTCCATGACTGCACTTAAAGCAAATTTAACACAATCTGCGGGAGTTCCCGAACATGACCAAGCCGTCACATTGGGATGGAATACAGATTCAATGAGTTCCGCCCGAATGGGATGATGTAAAGTTAAACCATGTCCCGTTGCTGATCTTTCCGTATCGGGACAAACTACGGTGACATCGTAACCAGCCTCTGCTAATGTATTAGCTAAGGTTCGCACTCCTAAAGCAAAAATTCCGTCGTCGTTACTAATCAGTAATTTCATGGTGTTAAATATTTTTGATTGTCATTATACTTGAGAAGGTTACAATTTGATCTGATTGATCAAAAAAATAGCTCGCTTTTCAAACTTCCAACTTCAAATTGTTTAGTCATGGTAACACCGGTATTGGCCTATTTAAACATTGTTATTCGTTTGCGAGATTACAGCAATGTCTGAAAATATAGGCCGTCGTTAGCCTCCAAGCCATGGAATAAAATTACAACTTTTTTACACATAAATTGCGTTCGTTATTACACTTTAGCGCTAACTATTTTACAGCTAAAACACAACAATCAAAAAACCGAATTTATGCTTGAATCTTAATATTTTTTAACACAAAAAAGACAAAGATTTATCTTACAATTAACTGTTAAGCTGTTAACTGAATATAGCATTTTTAGTTTATATTTTATCTCTTTTTCCTCCTCTCCCCTTGGGATGAGGGGGGTTGGGGGGTGAGGGATATATATAGTAATTCCAATTAAGATTAAAACAGTTGAAAAATAGGTTCGTAGTTGCGCTTTAGCGCTTCTTAGGACTAAAGTCCAACAACAAACTAAAAACTTTTGTTTAATTTTTATTTGGAATTACTATAACTGTTAACTAATAACTAATAACTAATAACTATTATGTCTCAAATTCTTAATCTTAAATCTTCCCATAAACCGATTAAATTATATTATCAAGAAC